>NC_007614.1:2228970-2547394 GCF_000196355.1 Nitrosospira multiformis ATCC 25196 | reverse complement strand
CAGGTGGCTATTCTCGGAAAAATCAATGGAGCTGTGGGTAATTACAACGCCCACCTGGCGGCCTATCCCGACTTCGGATGGGAGAAATTCGCGCAGGATTTTGTGGAAAAGCTCGGCCTGCAATTCAATCCTTATACTACCCAGATTGAACCGCACGACACCGTAGCTGAACTGTTCGATGCCTATGCCAGGATCAATACGATTCTGCTGGATTTCAACCGGGATATATGGGGATACATCTCGCTAGCCTACTTCAAGCAAAAAACCCGAAAAGATGAAGTCGGTTCCTCAACCATGCCCCACAAGGTCAATCCGATAGATTTTGAAAATTCCGAAGGTAATCTGGGGATTGCCAACACGCTCCTGCGGCACTTGAGCGAGAAGCTGCCGATATCGCGCTGGCAGCGAGACCTTACCGACTCCACTGCACTGCGTAACATGGGTGTCGCATTAGGCCATACTTTATTGGCATATGACTCCTGCAGCAGGGGCCTGGACAAACTGGAAATCAACCCCGGCCGTCTGGAGGAGGATTTGAGAAATGCCTGGGAAGTGCTGGCCGAGCCCATTCAGACGGTGATGCGTCGCCACGGCATGCCGGATTCATACGAGCGGTTGAAAGAACTGACCCGGGGCAAGGGCGGTATCACCCAAGACGCGCTCCATCAGTTTATTGACAGTCTCGCCCTTCCTGATGTGGAAAAAAAACGATTGCGTGAAATGAGGCCGGAAACATACCTGGGGAATGCTGCTGCATTAGCGAGAAAAATCAGTACGGAATACTGATTCTCGCGTCCTTTCCTTTTCTATCAAGCTGTCCCCTCACATTATGGAGCCCTGAAAATTTTGGGCTTGAAATTCGAGAAACCATCCCGATATGTTTAGGGATAGAAAATCAGGAGAAAGCCATGACAGAAGAAAACCGACCTCAACCAGACCAGCCCGAGCTGACCGTAACAAGCGAAAGCAGTGTACAGGAAACCGGGGAAAACAAGGCCAGGACGCCCGAGCAGGAGGGCGAAGCCATGCCCAGCCTGGAGCAGTTATTGAAAAAAGCCGAACTCGATGCAGCGGAACATTATGATGCATGGCTTCGCGCCAAGGCTGAAGGCGAGAACATAAGAAAGCGCGCCCAGATGGACGTCACCAACGCGCACAAATACGCTATTGAAAATTTTTCCACTGAACTGCTCTCGGTCATGGACAGCCTGGAAGCTGCGTTGGCGGTGGAGAATGCAACAGTCGAGAATTTCAAAAGCGGCATGGAATTGACGCTCAAGCAGCTCACTGCGACTTTCGCCAAGTTCAATATCAAGCAGCTCAGTCCCCAGGGTGAAAAATTCGATCCGCATTTGCACCAGGCCATGTGCATGGTGGAGTCCGAGCTTCCGCACAACACAGTCGTGCAGGTTATGCAGAAAGGCTATGTGCTGAATGATCGGGTTATCCGGCCGGCGCTGGTTTCGGTTTCGAAGGGAAAAGAGTCTTGAAATCGCGATCTTTATCCCCACTTCAGCGGTAACAAGCGAATTATTCAACGGATATCGAGAATTAACTAATACAAGGATCAATTATGGGAAAAATTATCGGAATCGACCTGGGGACCACTAACTCATGTGTTGCCGTCATGGAAAGCGGCAAGCCCAAGGTGATAGAAAACTCCGAGGGGGCGCGCACCACGCCTTCCATCGTCGCCTATACGGAAGATGGCGAGATTCTGGTGGGCGCCTCTGCCAAGCGACAGGCCGTCACCAATCCGAAAAATACCTTGTTCGCGGTGAAACGTCTGATCGGGCGGCGCTTTAACGAGGAGATGGTGCAAAGGGACATCAAGATGGTGCCTTACACCATCATCAAAGCCGACAACAACGATGCATGGATTGAGGTGCGCGGCAAGAAAGTCGCGCCCCCCGAAGTGTCGGCACAAGTGCTCATGAAGATGAAAAAGACGGCGGAGGATTATCTGGGTGAGCCCGTGACCGAAGCCGTCATTACCGTACCGGCTTATTTCAACGATTCCCAGCGGCAGGCCACAAAAGACGCAGGCCGCATCGCCGGACTCGAAGTCAAGCGTATCATCAACGAGCCGACCGCAGCCGCGCTTGCTTTCGGAATGGATAAAAAGGAAGGGGACCGCAAGATCGCCGTGTACGATCTGGGCGGCGGAACATTCGATATTTCCATTATCGAAATTGCAGAAGTCGAAGGCGAGCATCAGTTTGAAGTGCTGGCGACCAATGGCGACACCTTCCTGGGCGGCGAGGATTTCGACGCCCGCATCATCGAGTATCTGGTGGATGAGTTCAAAAAGGAAAACGGTATCGATCTCAAGAAGGATATGCTTGCTTTGCAGCGGTTAAAGGATTCCGCGGAAAAAGCCAAGATCGAACTCTCTTCCAGCCAGCAAACCGAGGTCAATCTGCCGTACATCACGGCGGATGCCAGCGGCCCGAAGCATCTCGCGGTAAGAATCACCCGCGCCAAGCTGGAAAGCCTGGTGGAAGATTTGATCACGCGCACGGTGGAGCCTTGCCGTATCGCCATCAAGGATGCGGGTATAAAGATTTCCGATATCGACGACGTTATCCTGGTGGGGGGGCAGACCCGCATGCCCAAGGTACAGGAAAAGGTCAAGGAAATTTTCGCCAAGGAGCCCCGCAAGGATGTGAACCCTGACGAGGCAGTGGCCGTGGGCGCGGCGATCCAGGGCGGCGTGCTGCAGGGCGCGGTGAAGGATGTGCTGCTGCTGGATGTGACGCCGTTGTCGCTCGGTATCGAAACGCTGGGCGGCGTGATGACCAAGCTGATCCAGAAGAACACGACTATTCCGACAAAGGCGAATCAGGTATTTTCCACCGCGGATGACAATCAGACTGCCGTAACCATTCACGTGCTGCAAGGCGAACGCGAGATGGCATCCGGCAACAAGAGCCTGGGCCAGTTCAACCTGGCCGATATCCCGCCGGCTCCGCGCGGCATGCCGCAAATCGAGGTGACATTCGATATCGACTCGAATGGCATACTGCATGTGTCGGCCAAAGACAAGGCGACAGGCAAGGAAAGCAAGATCAAGATTCAGGCAAGTTCCGGTCTGTCGGAAGAGGAAGTGCAGCGCATGGTCAAGGATGCCGAAGCCCATGCCGAGGAAGACCATAAGGCGATGGAACTGGTCACGGCGCGCAACCAGTGCGATGCGATGATCCACTCTGTGCAGAAAACCATGAAGGAGCATGGGGATAAACTGGCCGATGAGGAAAAATCGAAGATAGAGTCGGCACTGAAAGAGGCGGAAGATGCGTTGAAGTCCGGCGACAAGGAAACCATCGAGGCCAAAACCCAGGCATTGGCCGAGGCTTCGCATAAATTGGCGGAAAAGATGTATTCACAGGGGCAGGGTCCACAGGCCGGTCCCGGTGAGGAACCTTCCGGCCAGAGCGGCGGGACTGAAAAACCTGTCGAAGGAGAAGTTGTCGATGCGGAGTTCGAGGAAGTAAAAAACAAGAAGTAAATCTGCAAGCAGCAAAAGCAGCAGTCAAAAAAGCATCAAGACATTCTAAGCGCAGCGGTGCGGAAAAGGCGCCTCATTCCTTTCCGCATCCTGCGTTTTGGCGTCCCGGAGAGGAGGCTGGCTCAAGCTGGTGCGCTACTCTCCGTGCGGCCGAATTTTCAAGAAAACTATATGAGCAAACGCGACTACTACGAAGTGCTGGGCATTAATCGCGACAGCAGCGAGGATGAAATAAAAAAGGCATATCGCAGGCTGGCGATGAAATATCATCCGGATCGCAATCCGGATAGCCCGAAAGCAGAGGAACACTTCAAGGAGGCAAAAGAGGCCTACGAGGTCCTTTCGGACCCCCGGAAGCGGGCAGCGTATGACCAGCATGGCCATGCCGGAGTGGATGCCAGCATGGGCGGCGGTGGCGCCCAGGGATTCGCTGACGCATTCGGCGATATATTCGGTGATCTTTTCGGAGGACGTAGCGCCCAAGCCAATGTCTACCGCGGAGCGGATTTGCGCTATAACCTGGAAATTTCACTGGAACAGGCGGCGCGCGGAACCGAAACGAAGATTCGCATTCCTACCATGGATGCCTGTGGCACCTGCCATGGCAGCGGCGCAAAACCTGGCACCTCACCCACCACTTGTCCTACCTGCAATGGCCATGGACAGGTGAGGATGCAACAGGGATTCTTCTCGATCCAGCAGACGTGCCCCAAGTGTCATGGCAGCGGCAAATTCATTTCCAGCCCCTGCAATACTTGTGGCGGTTCCGGTCGTGTCAAACACCATAAAACGTTATCCGTAAAAATTCCCGCGGGTGTGGATGAAGGCGATCGCATCCGCTTGTCGGGAGAAGGCGAAGCGGGTGTCAACAGCGGCCCTCCGGGAGATTTGTATGTTGTCATTCACCTGACGCCTCATTCGGTCTTCCAACGCGACCACAACGATCTGCACTGCGAAATGCCCGTCAGTTTCACGACCGCAGCGCTGGGGGGTGAGATCGAAATTCCCACGCTGGAAGGGCATGCAAAAATCCGGATACCGGCGGAAACACAAAGCGGAAAAATCTTCCGGTTGCGCGGCAAAGGTATCAAGGGTGTGCGCAGCAATAATCCGGGCGACCTCTTGTGTCATGTCGTGGTGGAGACGCCAGTCAAGCTTACCCCTCGACAGAAAGAACTGTTGCAGGAGCTGGAAGCCATCAATCAGGAAGACGGTTCTCGCCACAGCCCGCGCGCAAAATCCTGGATGGACAAGGTCCGGGAATTTTTTGCGGAATGAGTGCATGTTCGAGCGCATATAAGCCACAGAGTCAGTGTGGCTTCCCGCATTGACTGATATCCTTTCCCCTGTGCTGCAATAGACAGCGTTCCTGTCCGGTTTCCCAAATCGGGCAGTTCTCATAAAACCATTTGCATATGCGGGAACACCGGCGTGATGAATTCTGCACCGGATTCATCAAGGTGTCGTCATCCCCGCAAAAGTGTGTCTTCAGATCTTTTTAATGTAATGACAAACCAATGGATTTCCGCTTTTGCGGAAATGACGATCAAGGTTTTTCCCAGAAGATTCTGTCCTCGCAAAACGGGCTGTCTTTTGCCCATGAAGTTCTCGAGATTGCTCCTCATTTTATTCCGGACAGCAATACACCTCTTCATCGCTTCATACAAGCTCATACCCAGCAATTAGCGGGATCTTCCCCTTCTTATTCCCCGGTTTGAATCCAGCGCGGCGGTGCTAACCTTTCGGACCGTAGTTGTATCGAAGTCGCTTCCTGGTGACGAGGGACTCGGGCACTGCGCTTTCATAATCCAAGAAAAAGAAGCTTGGTGGAAATACCTCATTCTGTCAGTGATCGGTATCAAACCGAAAGAAGCTGTTTTTGGCATCCCGGCTCCCTGATGGAAATTTCTTCCAGTGCGTTGGATTTATTCATTCAAAGCATACAAGGGGAATCTGAAATGACTTTAATCAAGAAGAATTCCCGTCTGTTCTTACAGGCGGGCTTATACATGCTGACACTATCTGCAAGTGCAATTCATGCCGCAGATAATCCCTCCTTCTTAAAAGAAAACACTTCATCAAGCACCGCTGCTCCGACGGCAAACGCCGGCAAGATACGCACGAGAATCGACAGCCTGCGTGACGCGGATGGCAAGGTGTATGCGGGCGATGATAATTACGCGAACAAGGGGCAAGTACCTCCTCAGTCCCTTCCACTCGACCAATATCCGAATGTTTATAACGAGCATATCCAGCCCATCGCGACGGCGATCGACTACCACAACGGGATGGTCTATCTCTTCAACTATGAAAACGACAAGTTGATCATCCTGGATCCCACCACGCTTCCTGGCTGGCCTGGAAATGTTCCCCTGCAGCACACGGTGGTAATGCCCGAGGGGAAAAAGATTTATATCACCTCCGACAATACGCCGGATCACCCTTCCTACATCATCGCCCTGGGTGTGAACGAAATCAACTGGGATACCCGCTACGCCTCACTGACGGTCGAGGCAGTACTTGCAGCAGACTCTCCCAACAGGCCTTCGGAATTACCGTTTGTCAAGCCGGTCAACCAGGTCCAGGCCGTTCCCAACTGGCTCATAGGCAGGGGAACGCAGATTCACGGTCCGACCCTGTTGCCGTACTCCGATTTTCTCTACTTTACGGAATTTACATCGGACAGGGTGCGGGTCATCAACCACAAAACCAACCAGTTTGTGAGTTTTGATCCGATTGTCATCCCTGGTTACACTGAGCAAACCCATGGGGTTAACTTCAATAAATCGGGCACCATTGGTCTTGGCACAGGTTACTTTTTCGATAACAGTGTAATCGATGTATACAAGCCGAACAGGGAAACAGGCGAATTGCAGGCTGTCGGCCAGATCATGCTGGGCAACGAGACGATGCATGCGGCTTTTACCCATTTCGTATACTGGCTGGACGAGCGGTATGCCGTTACCGCAACGATGCAATTCGACAAAACCTCCCTGACGCCCTCGACCACGAGTTACATCATTCCACCCAGCGTATGGCTGCTTGATACCCACGAAGGAACCGCGAAACAGATACTCTGGCCTACCAATCAAGTCGGTAAGCGAGGGGTTCTCCGTTCTGCATCCGACATTGCCGTGGTGAATGGCAAACTCTACATCGCGGAGGAAGATACTCTCGATTTTACATTCGGCAATGACGGCTACATCTCGGTATTCGACCTGACCGATCGTAAAAACCCCCAGTTCATCAAGAGGCTGCGGCCCGGTTACGAACTCCCGAGTGGATACTCCGTGGCGCATACCATCAGTCCAACCCCGGATAATCGCTATTTGCTGGTGGCAAGCTGGGTTTCCGGATATGTGCTGAAGATCGATACGGAAACGGATACCGTCACCAAGGTATGGGGGCCACGTGACGGTCTTGTCAAGCCGCACGGCATATTTGCCGCAGGCGGGCTGCGCTGATCCCGGCAATTCCGCCTTTCCTTTATACCTTCGCATTCCGGCCCATCTTCTCCTTCGGGATTCTTTCCGGAGATTGAACAGGGTGGGCCGCTTCCGGAAATCACCCAGAAGAATTCATTGACTCGACTATGAAATACATCAGCAAAATCCGCTCGGGGATATACCGGAAATACTTCAGCACTATGCTGGCATTAAGTTTTCTGTTTTTGCTGCCCGAGGCATTCGCGATGAATGGTCATATTGCGGATGGTCCCAAGTGGGTTATCGATGACACCAAGTGGTTTACTCTCGGCATCGGTTTCCGTGGTTCGGGCGTATGGGTCGAAAACAGGGATACCGGTAATTTCCAGAGCGGTTTCAGCATCGACAATGCCCGTGTCTATCTCAACGGACAGATCCACAAGTATGTCAAATTCGAAAGCTACACCGAATGTACTTTCTGCAATAACACCCATCCCGAGGATACCCCCAGGATGTCCTACAACGTTCTGGCCGCAATCGGAAAGGTCGAGATCAACCGCTTTGTCAATTTCTGGGGTGGGCGCATGCTGGTGCCCACGGAGCGGGGCGAATTGAGTGCCCCTTTTTATCACGCGACACACGATGCCATCAAAACGCCGTTCTTCCCCCAAGGATTCAGTACTAAATTCGGCAGCCTCGGCGCAGGCCGGTATGGACATGATGACGGTGGGACCTTCTGGGGGAGCGTCGAGCCCGGCTTCATCAAAGGCACCTTGGGCTACGCGCTCGGCGTGTACAGGGGCTTGCAGTCATCCACGGCAGCGCGCATGGGACCCAATCAGGGGGATAGTGTGGCATGGGCCGGGCGTCTTACCTACAATTTCCTGAACCCCGAGCCGAATCCGGGTTATTACACCCGTAATACCTACTTCGGCCAGGCTGGCGACATTCTGGCGCTCGCGGCCGGTACTTCATATCAAAAGGATGGTGCCGGATCGTTTGCGCATCCCAGCGATTTCCTGGGTCTCGTCGGCGATGTCCTGTTTGAAAAGGTCCTGCCAAAAAATATGGGTGTAGTTACCGTCAACGGTGATTACAAGCAATTCTATGCCAATTACTCGCCGCTGGCCTTTGCCGATCCGGACTGCTTCTGCATATTCGACGGAAAATCATGGGGTGTCACCGGGCTCTACCTGCTTCCCGTCAAGGTAGGGATCGGGCAATTTCAGCCTTATGGGAGATTTACCAGAGTTCAGCCTGACAACAGCAGCAAACGGGAAGAAATCGAGGCTGGGGTGAATTATGTCATCAGCGGCTTCAACGCCCGTATTTCAGCGTACTACCAGCACGGTGATCTTCGCACCAAAGGCATCAACTATGCGCCGGATGTAACAGGTGACAAGGTCGATGTTTTTAAACTGGCATTCCAGCTGCAAATGTGAATTCAACTTCACCGTCATGCATGTCCGCTAATGGGCTGAATAACGACATTTACCGCAGTCCTTTATTTCGTATTCCGGCCCATCTTCTCCTTCGGGGATCTTCCCGGAAATTGAACAGGGTGGACCCTGTTCGGAAGCCAACCAAGAATCCATTGACTTGACTATGAAAAACATCAGCAAAATCCGCTCGGGAATATACCGGAAATACTTCAGCGCCATGCTGGCAATCTTGCTTCTGGCAGCGAGTGCCGGAAGCGAGGCGACTACAGTTCTCCTGCGCCGCCCGATACCCTTGCTTCCCGAGGCTGCCGTCCGGTTGAATCAGGTCCATGCGGGCAAAGATCCCGGGAGGTGGCAATTGATCGTTTTCGGGTTTGCCCACTGCAAGGATGTCTGTCCGGCGTCGCTCGCCAATCTCTCCATGCTGGTCAAAGCTGGCGCCGCCGAACGGATCAGGCTCAGTGGACTCTTTGTAACAATAGATCCGGACCGGGACACCGACGCAACGCTGTCACAGTACATCAAGGCCTTCGGAACCGACCTTGGTTATTTGCGGCTCGAGGGTGGGGAACTGGAGCGCTTCAAGGCCGCTTTCAGTGTGGAAACCGCCTTCTATACGAAAAATGCCGGGAACATGCAGAATTATCAGGTGGATCATAGCACTACTGCGTTTCTGATCGATCCCGCCGGAAATATCAGGGTGATATTCGATGCATTGACGGACGCCACCGATATAGAAGATTTATTTCGCAAGAACAGGACATTGTTTGAATCATGAGTCGCTCAAATGTACTGCTCCCACTGCTGATGGTCTTCTCTCTCACTGCATCCGCCATGCAGATCGATGCCGATCCCCGTACGATCGTATCTTTCATGGACAAAGGGTTGTCTCCCGAGCTCGATATTCTATCTGTGACCACCGATATTTCTCCGGATGATCATCTGGTATTTCAGGCGAAGACCAGGGGAGAAAGAGGGCAGGGGGAAGTTGCGGATCACTTGCTGCTGCGTATACTGCATGGAAAAGTCTATGTTTTCCTCATTCCGATAAATAAAGAAAATGGCGATAAGGTTCTGGTGTATGAAACGGAGCTTCAGTCCGATAAGACTGTCCTGCCCCAGGTATTGAAAGCGCCACAAGAGAGTAATCTGCCTGCTGGTTTGAATGCCAGGCGTATAGTCAACGGAGCGGAGTTTATTCTACCCATCGACTGGATCGACTTCGGTAAAGATTTCGGTTTCGATGCCTACACTGTAAGTGCGCAGGTACAGGGAGATACTCTGGAAATAAGCAGAGTGCATGACCAGGCAGGAAAAGGCCGCGGTGGGAGCAACACGTTCTCTGCCATTACCCTGCTCAATAAACTTTGTACGCCCCAGCGACTGCGATCACGCGCAGATCAATAGGGACAGGCGAAGTTTTTTAGGCCAAAAGCTTTGGGCAGCCGAACCACCTGATTTGTACAATCTCTGCTACTTTTCTCTTCTATTCCTTTACTGCCCACTCGCCTCTCAATATCTTCTCCGCCCAGAACAAACCTGACACCGATTTATTGTCGGTAATTTTTCCTTCCTTTATCCATTCCAGTGCTTCTGCCGGCGGCAGGGTAAATATCTCCAGGTATTCTCCATCATCGAGGTTTGCCCCCTCAAAGGTGAGTTCCTGTGCGAGATAGTAGATCAGTTTTTCATTCGAGTAACCGATGCAGGGATGCAGGGTAGTGATATAACGCCAGCTTTTCGCTGTATAACCGGTTTCTTCCAGCAGTTCCCGTTGCGCGCATGCAAGTGGATCCTCCCCGGAGTCGATTTTTCCAGCGGGCAATTCGTAAAAATCCCGATGCAGCGGGTAGCGGAACTGACGTTCCAGCACCAGTTCGCCATTGTCGAGCAATGGGATAATGACCACCGCGCCAGGGTGGGCGATGTACTCGCGTATTTTCACTTTGCCGTCTGGGAGGCGTGCATGGTCCTGATAGACATGCAGGAGGTCGCCTTCAAAAACCTTCTGACTGCTGACGGTGGTCTCGGTAAGGTCGGGATGTTCAGGCCGGGTTCTGGACATAGGAACGGTACGTCTCTTCATGCGATGGATAGGGATATATTGTCCGCGGCGGGATCTGTTTGTTCCACTGCTCGTTGCATCCGTTATCCGCTTTCCGGGGAAATGGTATTCAGCCGATTATACCGCGCGCAGCAGGCTACTATTTACTCACCTTGCTGTATCAGAAGCCGGGTAGCCGGAAACACTGCGCTGAAGCGACTGCCTTTGCCCGGTTCGCTGGTAATTTCCAGCTTCGCCTGGTGACCGCTGAGCACGTGCTTGACAATGGCAAGACCGAGGCCGGTGCCTCCGGTTTCACGCGATCGGCCACGGTCGACGCGATAAAAACGCTCCGTCAGGCGCGAGATATGTTCGGGTTCAATCCCTATCCCCGTGTCCTGCACCGAAAATACACCTTTCCCGTCCTGAATTGCCCAGCGCAGCGTTATATTCCCTCCATCAGGAGTATAGCGTATGGCATTGCTGATCAGATTGATGAAGGCGCTGCGCAGGTCAAACAGGTTGCCCAGGAGTTTTGTGGTTGTATCGAGCTCGAGCGTGATGCGATGGTGTCCTCCACTCAGGGATTTCGCTTCCTCATACAGCGTTCGCAACATTTCCGGTATGTTGACGTGCTCCTCGCGCACCTGGTTTTCCGTATTCTCGAGCCTCGACAGAGTCAACAGATCCTCCACCAGGCTTTGCATGCGTCGCGTCTGCTCGCTCATCAATTCCAATGCCCATTTGCGGGTATCGGGATCGGGTTGATTATCGTCCGACAGCGTTTCGAGAAACCCACCGATGACGGTCAAAGGCGTGCGCAGTTCATGCGAGACGTTGGCGACAAAATCGCGGCGCATGGTCTGGATTCTTTCAAGCTTGGTTATATCACGGCTGAGGAGCAGTTTCTGCTTGTCGCCATAAGGAACGAACTGCAGCGAGAGCGTCAACTCGTGCTGCCGCGGTTGTTTGATCACCAGGGGTTCCTTGTAATTCCGCGCGGCAAGATATTCCGCGAACTGGGTTTGACGCATCAGATGCGTGATATGCTGCCCGGTATCGAGACTGGCATTGATGCCCAGATGTTTTTCGGCCACTGGATTGCACCATTCGATGCGGTCCATTTCATCGAGGATGACCACTCCCTCGGGCATGGCTGAGGTGGCGCTCCGCAGGCGCTCCAGAGCGGAACTGAGGTTTTGGTGGGTTTGTTTTTGATCGCGCATGAGCCGGGCCAGGCGCGCGAATACATCTCCCCATCTGCCGGAGCTGTCGGGTAGCACAGCTTCTTCACTACGAAGCCAGCGGTCCAGGCGCTTCAGATTGTGCGAGTGGCGCAGGACCAGCAGGAACAGAACAACGACATAAAATGTCAGCGCCGCGGCTGCGCCGGACACAGTCATCAGTACTCCGCTTACAACGGCAATCAGTACGAGATTGGCAAAATGCCCCCAGAAACCGGACACGAACGTCAGTTGGAACGATTACAACAGATCATTCCCGCTTTCATCCCGCGTTCACTGCTTGACCTGCCGAAAGGCGATAGCCGGAGCCCCGCACTGTCTGCACCAGTCCATCCTTGTCGACGTTTTCGAGGGCCTTGCGCAGGCGGCGGATATGCACATCCACGGTACGGTCCTCGACAAATACATGATCGCCCCATACCTGATCGAGCAATTGGGAACGGCTATGTACCCGTTCGGAATGAGTCATGAGATAGTGCAGCAAGCGGAATTCGGTGGGCCCGAGCACGACTTCAATCTCATTCGCAGTGACGCGATGGGTGGCCGAATCCAGGCGCAGTCCACCGATCTCCACAACATCGTCGGCGGCTTCGGGAGCGCGCCGCCGTAGCACGGCCTTGATTCTCGCCAGCAGTTCCCGGGGCGAAAAAGGCTTGGTAATGTAATCGTCGGCGCCGCTTTCCAGGCCGGTCACCTTGTCGCTCTCGTCCGCACGGGCGGTGAGCATAATAATGGGAATATCCTTTGTGCGGGCAGCGCGCCGCAGCATGCGGGCAAAATCGGCGCCACTCATCCCGGGCAGCATCCAATCCAGGAGCACCAGGTCGGGTAGCGTATGATTGATGATTTTCATGGCTTCCTCTGCGTTTTTTGTCGAGGAAACCGTATGCTTGGCCTGCCGAAGACTATATGAGATCAGCTCCTGGATCGCGGGTTCATCTTCCACCACCAGTATCGTTGCTGCCATTAGATCATTCCTTCTGTCGTCAGAATCTTCTCCGTTTTTGATTTTTTCTTATATTTCGATGATATGTAAACAGTATTGCGATTTTGTGACATTTGCAAGCAGCGAAAGATTCCGCAATAGGTATCATCAAGCCGAAAGGAGGTTCCGGCGCCATCTAGGGATGCGGACCTCCTGCCGAAGATTTACAAAATCAGTATGACGCGGTAGTCGTTGACGTTGGTTCGGGTCGGGCCGGTCGTGACCAGATCGCCCAGTGCTTCAAAGAAGGCATAGGCATTATTACAGGTCAGCAAGGATGAAGGGTTCATGCGCTGATCGGTGGCACGCCTGAGGGAGTCCGGGGTGATGAGCGCGCCTGCATTGTTTTCAGTACCGTCTATGCCATCGGTATCGCATGCGAGCGCATAGATGTTTGCGGCACCGTTCAGCTCGATAGCGAGCGACAGCAGGAACGTGGTATTGCGGCCCCCCCGTCCCTCCTTCTTATATCCTTGTTCATTTTCCCGCAATGTGACTGTCGTTTCGCCTCCTGAGATCAGGGCTACCGGCCGCTTCCACGGCCGCCCATATTGCCGCACTTCCTTCGCCATCGCGGCGAAGACCTTCGCCACCTCGCGTGCTTCCCCGGTAACGGAATCTCCCAGCACTACAGCTGGAATTCCTTGGGCACAAAAATATTCTGCAGCTGCCACGAGTGAAGCATGCGCTGTTGCAATCACCCGGTTTTCCACTTGATCGAAAACGGCCTCCCCTGGTTTGGGCGTCTCCCTGAGCCTGCCTTCCACTCCTGCACGCAACGTTTCCGTCACGGCTGCCGAGGCATTGATTTTATAGTGTTCGAGTATGGCGAGCGCATCGGAGAACGTCGTGGGATCAGGTGCGCAGGGGCCGGAAGCAATATGGGTCGGATCGTCTCCTGTCACATCGGAAATGATCAGCGCCAATACCGGCGCACGGCTCAAAGCCGCCAATCGCCCGCCCGCTGTCGCAGAGAGATGCTTTCGTACAGTATTGATTTCCTGGATGGCTGCACCGCTGCGCAGCAGTTGGGTAGTGACATCGCGGAGATCATTGAGCGATATGCCGGTTACCGGTACCGACAGAAGACTGGAGCCGCCCCCACTCAGCAAGCACAGCAGGAAATCGCCAGCTCCCAGTTTTTCTATTTCCGCCAGAATGGCACGAGCCCCTTGCTCCCCGCTTTCGTCGGGCAGCGGATGGCCTGCTTCTATCAACCGGATTCGCTCGAGGGGCAGGCCGTGACCATAGCGGGTGAGTACGATTCCGCTCAAAGGCATCTCTTGAGGCCAATGGGTTTCCACAGCCTGCGCCATTGCCGCCGCAGCCTTGCCTGCACCTACCACCAGGGCTCGTCCCTCGACATGGCCCCTGATATGGTCCCTAATGCAGCCTTCATGCTGTTTGACTGCAAGCGCGCACGATGATACGGAAGCAAGATGCGGGGATACGACACGCAACGGATCGGCTGCGGCGAGCGCGGCCTCGAAGCTGTTGAGCAGGAGTGCCCGAGCATTCATCACGCGCCTCGATCTCTCAATGCATTCAGGCGGTCGCGTGAAGATTCTCCAGCATGCCCCTGAGGTGATGCCCGGTAAAGCTTCTTTCATTCGCTGCTATTTCCTCCGGCGGACCCTGTGCGATGATTTCACCGCCCCCTTCGCCGCCTTCGGGGCCGAGATCGATAATCCAGTCCGCAGTCTTGATCACATCCAGGTTGTGTTCGATCACGACCACTGTATTGCCATGGTCGCGCAATCGATGCAACACTTTGAGCAGGAGGTCGATATCCTGGAAATGAAGCCCGGTGGTGGGTTCATCCAGAATGTAGAGCGTACGTCCGGTATCCCGTTTGGAGAGCTCCAGCGACAGTTTCACCCGTTGCGCTTCGCCGCCTGAAAGCGTCGTTGCCGATTGGCCCAGGCTGATGTAACCCAGGCCGACATCCAGCAAGGTCTGGAGCTTGCGCGCCACCACGGGTACGGGACTGAAAAATTCATGCGCCTGCTCTACCGTCATCTGCAGGATTTCATGAATGTTTTTTCCCTTGTATTGAATCTCCAGCGTTTCGCGGTTGTAGCGCTTGCCGTGGCAGACATCGCACGATACATAGATATCGGGGAGAAAGTGCATTTCCACCTTGATCATGCCGTCACCCTGGCAGGCTTCGCAACGCCCCCCCTTCACATTGAACGAAAACCGCCCCGGTCCATAGCCGCGTTCCCGCGCCTGCGGCACACCCGCAAATAACTCCCGGATCGGAGTGAACAAGCCGGTATAAGTGGCTGGATTCGAGCGTGGCGTGCGTCCGATGGGGCTTTGGTCCACGCTGATCACTTTGTCGAAAAACGCCAGTCCTTCCAGATTCTGATAGGGAGCGGGTTCTGTTGCGCTGCCATAAAGATGCCGGGCAGCGGCTTGATAGAGCGTTTCGTTGATGAGAGTGGATTTACCCGAGCCGGATACACCGGTAACGCAAACGAACAATCCCACGGGCAGGTTCAGGGTGACGTTTTTCAGGTTGTTTCCGGATGCGCCTTCAATCCGCAGCCAGCGGTCATTTTTCGGTTCGGTGCGTTTTTCGGGCGTGCTTATGGTCAATTCGCCCGAAAGGTATTTTCCGGTAAGGGAACCGGCGTCGCGCTGGATAGCTTCCGGCGTACCCTGAGCGATAATGGCTCCACCATGCTCACCGGCTCCCGGACCCATGTCTATCACGTGATCGGCGGTCAGTATTGCATCCTGATCGTGTTCCACCACGATCACGCTGTTGCCGAGATCGCGCAGATTCTTGAGGGTTTTCAGCAGGCGGCTGTTGTCCCGCTGGTGCAGGCCGATGGAAGGCTCATCGAGCACATACATCACACCGGTGAGACCTGATCCGATCTGGCTGGCAAGCCGGATGCGCTGGGATTCCCCTCCGGACAAGGTATCGGCGGAGCGATCCAGCGACAGGTAGTCCAGTCCGACATTGTTGAGAAATGATATACGGCTTGAGATTTCCTTGATGATCTTCTCTGCAATGGCAAGCTTATGCCCGGTCAGCGTCACCTGGTCGAAAAAAACCTTTGCTTCTTTCAGCGGCAAAGCGTTGATTTCATATATTGCCATGCCGCCTACATGCACATGGCGAGCTTCCCGCCGCAAGCGGGTTCCGGCACATTCAGGGCAGAGCTGGGAATTCAGGTATTTCGCCAGTTCCTCGCGTACGGTAACTGAATCGGTTTCCTTGTAGCGCCGTTCCAGGTTGGGAAGGATTCCCTCGAACGTATGCTTGCGATAATTTCTCGATCCGTTTTCGTTCAGATACGAAAACGTGATTTTTTCATTGCCGGATCCATTCAGGATGAGATCCTGAATATGGCTGTTCAATTGCTCGAAAGGTATTTCCAGATCAAAATCGTAATGACTGGCCAGGCTCGCCAGTAATTGATGATAAAACTGGTTGCGCCTGTCCCATCCCTTGATGGCGCCGGCCGCCAGTGACAGATGCGGAAACGCGACGATCCGTTTGGGATCGAAGAAGGTGATTCTGCCCAGGCCATCGCATTTGGGGCAGGCGCCCATGGGGTTGTTGAACGAAAACAGACGGGGTTCGAGTTCGGGCAGCGAATAGCTGCATATCGGGCAACTGAACCTGGCTGAAAAAAGATGCTCTGCCCCGGAATCCATCTCTACCGCCAGTGCGCGCCCCTCGGCGTGGCGCAGGGCGGTTTCGAATGATTCCGCCAACCGCTGCTTCGAATCCGGTGAAACCTTGAGCCTGTCGATTACCACCTCGATCGTATGCTTCTGGTTTTTTTGCAGCTTGGGCAGGGCGTCGATTTCGTATACTTTCCCGTCGATCCGCAGCCGGATGAAGCCCTGCGCGCGCAGTTCATCGATCAACTCCACCTGCTCGCCCTTGCGCCCCACTACCAGTGGAGCAAGTATCATCAGCCGGGTATCCGGCGGCAGTCGCAGCACATGATCGACCATCTGGGAAACGCTCTGCACAGTCAGCGTGATGCCATGATCGGGGCACTGCGGATCTCCTACCCGTGCGAAAAGCAGGCGCAGGTAATCATGTATTTCAGTGACAGTGCCGACAGTCGAACGCGGGTTATGGGAAGTCGCCTTCTGCTCTATGGCTATGGCGGGCGATAATCCTTCAATCAGATCGACATCCGGTTTTTCCATCAATTGCAGGAACTGGCGGGCGTACGCTGAGAGCGATTCCACATAACGCCGTTGGCCTTCCGCATAGAGCGTGTCGAACGCCAGCGAAGACTTGCCCGAGCCGGACAGGCCCGTAATGACGACAAGCTTGTTGCGCGGCAAGTCGAGGTTGATGTTTTTGAGGTTGTGCGTGCGCGCACCGCGGATCTTGATGAGTTCCATTGACTCCTTTCGCTGACGGTCCGGCGCCTGCTCGTCCACCGAGGCAAGGCTACCTGAGAACCGGCCAAACCTGTTAATATACTCAAGTTTCCGCGTTTTCCCAATCTGATTCATGTCCCCCTCATCGTCTTCCGAGAAACTGTCACCCCCAGAGATACGCGCGATCGCGGGCCTGGCGAGTATTTACGGCCTCCGCATGCTGGGAATGTTCATCATTCTCCCGGTATTCGCGTTTTACGCCGAACATCTGCCGGGAGGCGACAATTACACGCTGGTCGGGATTGCACTGGGCGCGTACGGGTTGACGCAGGCGATATTGCAGGTTCCGTTCGGCTGGCTGTCTGATCGCTTCGGCCGCAAACCGGTGATTTATGGCGGCCTGCTCCTGTTCGCCCTGGGCAGTTTTGTCGCAGCCGCAGCAACGGATATTTACTGGGTAATCGCTGGCCGTGTCATCCAGGGAGCAGGGGCGATTTCGGCGGCTGTGATGGCGCTTGCCGCGGATCTCACACGCGAAGAACACCGCACCAAGGCAATGGCGGCGATCGGCATGACGATAGGAACTACCTTCGCGCTGTCTCTGGTCATTGCGCCGTCGCTCAACCGCATGATTGGCGTGCCCGGAATTTTCTTCATGACAGGGGTGCTGGTGCTGCTGGCGATGATCGTAGTTTCGCGGGTGGTTCCCAACCCGACAGACAGGCGGTTCCATTCGGATACGGAAGCGTCCGCAGGGGGAATTTTTAATGTCCTCCGAAATCCGGAACTGTTGCGCCTCGATTTTGGTGTCTTCGCATTGCACGCCGTACTGATGGCCCTATGGCTGGTGGTACCGCTATCGCTGCGGCAGGCAGGGCTGGCAGCGGATCATCACTGGCAAATCTATTTTCCCGCGCTGGTCATTTCCATGCTGCTGATCATTCCAGTGATCATCTATAGCGAAAAGAAGGCAAAGCTAAAGCAAGTGTTTGTCATATCCGTCGCTGTGCTGCTGGTAAGCCAGATCCTGCTGGCCTATACATTCGATTCGATATGGGGCACTGCGGGTGCGCTGCTGGTATTCTTCACCGCCTTCAATCTGCTGGAAGCGACGCTGCCTTCGCTCATTTCCAAGATCGCTCCCGTAGGGGCAAAAGGCACCGCCATCGGGGTCTATAGCAGTGTCCAGTTCCTGGGTACGTTTATTGGTGCCAGCGCCGGGGGCTATCTCTATCAGCATTACGGAAGTACCGCACTGTTTGCATTCTGCGGGGCGCTTCTCATGTTGTGGCTGATATTTGCCGTTACCATGAAGGCGCCCGCAGCTGTTCGTACCAGGATGTACCACGTGCAGGTAATGGATACCGGCACCGCCCACGGGCTTTCGCGGCAACTGGCGGCGCTGCCCGGTGTGCATGAGGCGCTGGTGCTTGCGAGCGAAGGGGTGGCTTACCTGAAAGTAGATATGCGTGGTTTTGATGAGCAGGGCGTTGCTCAATTACTTGGAGGGGAAGCATAAATGGCATCAGTCAACAAAGTCATACTCATCGGCAACCTCGGCAAGGATCCCGAGACGCGCTATATGCCGAACGGTGACGCGGTGACGAACATCACCGTGGCAACCACCGAGACCTGGAAAGACAAGAACGGCGAAAAGCAGGAAAAAACCGAGTGGCATCGCGTCACCTTCTACCGCAAGCTGGCTGAGATCGCAGGCGAATACCTCAAGAAAGGACGCTCCGTCTATGTCGAAGGACGACTCGAAACGCGCAAATGGACCGACAAGTCGGGTGTCGAACGCTATACCACCGATGTCATCGCCACCGATATGAAAATGCTTGGCAGCAAACCCGGCGGAGCCAGCTATGAAGCTCCGGAGAGGGAAGAGGGCGGATTCGCGCCGAGTTCATCCGGCGGCAGGGCGCCTGCCAGAAGCAGCACCGGGTTTGATGATATGGATGATGATATTCCGTTCTGAACAGCTTAATTAAATCGATCATAAAACGGCGTAGGCCCAAGTCCTACGCCGTTTTAATTTTTACTTGCTGTCTTGGTTTAGAAAGGTATTTATACGTCTAAAAACATTATTTGTGCAGCGAGTTTGGATCGGAACACAAGCATTGAACTTTTTGCATAGCTTAACCAGTTTTGATGGATGAAAATCTAACAATCTGGGGCAAAAGTTGATGAAAACACAATGCATCTTTCTCCTAGTCGTGGTCTTTGAAAAAGCTATTCCGGCCTAAACGAGTGAAAGAACTGAAAAATTCAAGACCTAATAAATACATCCGTCTCCCATCCGGGAAGTTCAATTCCAATACTATCAATGCCCTGCTTTCTGGTACATCCATTAAGAAGTTTTAAGAAGAGAAGCTTATTGATGCCAGTCGTTAATGAGATCTTCTCTTGGTGGCTTTATTGTTGGATTTGATGGGCAGATAGATTTGTGAATCTATCTGGATTAGAAGAAGTGTATTCTCAAAGGATGCCAGAAAAGATAGACACTTCGGAAATGCTAAATCTGCTCAAAACG
Organism: Nitrosospira multiformis ATCC 25196; assembly: GCF_000196355.1. NCBI lineage: Bacteria > Pseudomonadati > Pseudomonadota > Betaproteobacteria > Nitrosomonadales > Nitrosomonadaceae > Nitrosospira > Nitrosospira multiformis. The sequence continues at coordinate 2,527,854 of NC_007614.1, read as the reverse complement.
GCATATATTACTACCGGCGAGCCGGTTGAAGTTGATTTTCGCTCGCTTGTCGATTGGGTAAAGATTGGAGACCAATACTCTCACCTACTTCATCCGTACCCAGCGAAACTTTTACCACACATAGCCAACTTTTTTTTACGTTGTAGTTCATTGGTTGGAAAGGAGGCGATGGTTTTGGATCCATTTTGCGGATCGGGAACAGTCGCTCTTGAAGCGTTTCTTGCTGGCCATACACCGCTAATAGCAGATGCAAATCCCTTGGCACTGTTGATCGCTAAAGTTAAGACAACTACATTTAATGAGACGGTCTTGGTACAACTTGCTAAGAGCATATGTTGTAGGGCAAAGTCTTTTCGAACCGCCCCAACGATACATGTTATAAACGATCATCTCTGGTATTCGCCGAGAATTAAAATTGCCCTCGAAAAGCTTGTGAGGGCAATTAGGGAATTGCCGAGAAATATCGAGCGGGAATTTTTTGAGCTTTGCTTATCAGTGACCGCACGCCGTCTCAGTTTTGCTGATCCACGCATTTCAGTGCCAGTGCGACTACGGATAAAACCTAGTCTTGGAAACGTAGCTTCTAAAATAATTTCCGAACGCTTGGAATGGCTTCAAGACGTTAACGTGATTGCAGAGTTCCAAAAAACTGTAGACACAAATATCCAACGAATCCAGCAGACTAATCGAGCTGCTAACGGTTGCCGGGCACGAACCAAAATCGTCGGTAGTGATGCTCGTGATCTCAGAGAGTCTGTCTCAGGCACAAAGCTTCAAGACAATTGCGTGGATTTGGTGATTACGTCGCCGCCTTATGGAAGTGCGCAAAAATATGTTCGTGCCAGCAGTCTTTCATTGAACTGGTTGGGCTATGCATCTCCAGACACACTAAAACATCTCGAACGTATCTCTATTGGGAGAGAGCATGTGCCGGCATCTTGGCAAATATCGAATGGAAGTCTTTCAAGTTCTTTCGAGAATCTTTTAGATCGGGTTGGGCAAAAAAATAGAACAAGGGAACGAATAACCAGGACGTACTTGATAGAGTTGCGGCAAGCAATGGTGGAAGTCGCGCGCGTAACCAAAGACGGAGGAACAATCATTGTAGTAGTAGGAAATAATCAGGTCTGTGGTGAAACCTTGAGGAATGATGAATACTTGAAGGAAGTGTTAACTGATCTTCGATTTGAGATAACCCTGCATTTGATTGATCACATAAAATCCCGTGGCTTGATGACAAAGAGAAACAAGACTGCTTCTATTATTTCACGGGAAAGTGTTCTCGTTTTCACGAAGAGTTTGTATAGAGGGAGCTAAACGTGCTTGACGAGATGTCACTGCTAGAGGACAAAATTCGAGTCCTTGTTCAGGAAGCCTGGGAAAGAGAAGTTCATTGGGCTGATATTGAGATGTGGCTCAGTAACTTTAAAGGCTCTTTCGAGAGCGGAGACGAAGAGAAGCGGTATGTACTTTTTTTATTGAGCAGGTACATGTATTTTAACAAGAGGCTAATTCGCGAAATGCTCCGCTCAATTTATCGAGATCACTTTGAATCGCCAATGTTGCAGCGGATACGCCGTAATCTCAATGGAACAAAGGATTTTTTGCTTGTACGCCAGCAGTATCACTCCGAGCTCCGGGCCACTCGTTTTGTTGGCATAGGTAACCCAGCCGAGAGTGGAGCACATTTATTGTATTACTTCCGGCAGGTGAATAATCTACAGAAAGATCTCTTCGCAGATTTCACTAGCGCCTTTGAGCCATGCAGAGATAACAATCAGCAGGGTTATCGGCAAAAGGATCCTACTGTCACGAGATTTGTTTTTTTTGATGATCTCGTTGGCTCCGGTACGCAGGTGGCCGAGTATTTGGAACCTTATCTCAACCTAATTCGAAAGGGAAGTCCTAATGTAGAAATGCGATTCATTTCCCTGTTTGGAACAACAACGGGATTGACCAAATTGGCTTCGCCTGCTTTATTCGGCTCACATGTGAGTTGTCTATTCGAACTAGATAACTCATATAAGGCTTTTTCCTCAGATTCACGTTATTTCCGAAGCGCTCCAGCATGGTTTAAGTTAGAACAACTAAAAAAAATCGCGGTAGGGTATGGAAAGGAACTGAACCGCAAATGGCCTACAGGCTACAGGCATGGGCAATTGCTGTTGGCATTCAGCCATAATACTCCTGACAATGCGCCGCCTATTTTTTGGTATAACGGCGAGAACATTCCTTGGCATCCGGTATTTGTCCGGTATGAGAAGTTCTATGACTAATTTAGGGCGAGGATGAAACAGGGAAATCCATTTGCATTGCTAAAGGCGTCCGACTACACAGACGATCAGATCAATACGCTCTGGGTTGAAATAGGTTCTGCGGCGATGAATCAAATCATCGAGCCTAAATCTCAACTATCAAAACTGATTCTAGGGGGCAAGGGTTCTGGTAAGACACATATATTGCGTTATTACTCCTATAAAGCAACTCGACTCCGCAATCCACAGCAAAATGGAATCGAGATTTTGAATAGGGAAAAGTTTCTTGCCATTTTTCTTCGTGCAAACGGCCTTGACGCCTCCCGCTTCGAGTTGATCAGCGATACGCCAGCAAAGTGGCGGCAAGCTTTCGCTACATACTTAGAGTTACGAATAGTCGAAAGTGTTTTAGATGCAATACTTGATGTTAGGCAATCTGCAAAAAACGAATCTTTCGACGACAAAGCTTTTATGCAGGAAATTTGCCGTGTGGTTTCAGATCCAGAGGTTCTGGCATTACAAACGGTTGATAAGTTTCAGTCATGGGTGCAACGAATCCGAGTTGACATTGATGAAAGAGTAAACAATGCTGCATTTATTGGAACACTGGAGCTACGGATTCCCTTTTCGGTTGGTGCTCTATGTTTAAATTTGCGGAAATGTATCGAGGTTTGGCATCCGCGTCTCCGCGGACTTTCATTAATCTATCTTCTTGATGAGATAGAGAATTTCTCTAAGCAGCAGCAGCAAGTCGTAAATAGCTTCATTCGGTACGCGGAGGGACGTGTTACTTTTAGAGTGGGTGGCAGACTCTATGCCATGAAGACCCATGCGACTATGGCAGACGGTGAAGAGAATCGAGAAGGTTCTGAGTTCAAAACTGTACATCTTGACGACATACTGAGAGCGTTCAAAGGTTATCCTGAGTTTGCAAGAAAGTTTGTCTACAAAAGATTAACGTCTGTCGGCTTGTCCGAGAACGATCTCGGTAGCTCAATGGGAGATTTTGATCCCAGTCGTCACTTCGCTGAAGTCGAATCGGGGAATGCCTATCAATCCTTCTTAAAGTCCTTCATTACAGAAGGTCAAGAAACTCATCTGCAAGCCTTTGAAACCGTTTTGTCCTTATGGCGTCAAAACGACGACAGAGGCAATCTTAATGTATCAGCCGTACTCACAGCTTTGGTGGAAGGATTTCCACTATTAATCCAGAAGCTGAATATACTTTGCTTCTGTAAGAAAGCTTCTAGGCCTTCAGATGCACGCGACGTTGCCAATGAGATCCGCGAGTCAGCAGTTAGGTTTCTTGACGGAGTCGCCGGCAAAAAGGATTCGTATACGATAGCGTACGGTCATTACGCTCAAGATCTAGTAGCACAACTGTGTAGAGACTACAAACGTTCACGCGGTGTTCCGTACGCTGGTTTTGACACTTTTGTGAGAATGTCTTGCGGAAATCCTCGGAATCTCCTGATCATTCTAGAACGCGCATATGCAATTGCGGCATTCAGGAATGAAGATTTCATCAAAGGTAGCCCGTTATCTGTCAATCGGCAAACGGAGGCAGCTTTAGAAGCGGCCCGGTTTGTGTTTGAGCAGGATGTAATACTCGGCACCGAAACGGAAGTGGTTCGTGAGTCCATAGCTAGGCTGGCTCAGTTACTTCGTACAGCACGATATTCCCTGAATGTTCCCGAAGTGTCACCGGCCGTAGTGAGTTTTGCTGATTCATATCTTACTGAGCCCGCTCGAACTATCCTTCGCGCAGCATTAAACTCATCATTTCTATTTGAACTGAGTGAAGGTCGTCCTGCTAGAAATAGCCAAGCCCTCAATCGCAAGATACAGATTAATCCTATACTTGCCCCAAGATGGGGCCTGCCGATTGCGCGTCGAGGAGATGTTTCGCTGTCACGAGAATTAGTAAATGCAATCTTTAAACCAGATGGTCGCAGGGAGTTTGATATGCTATTAGGCGCGCTTGAGTACCGCTGGAACAACCCGTTCTCCAAGTCACGAGCTCTAGTTGGGCAAACGGAATTGTTTTGAACAGGATGGATTATGCTTGTTTTTATCGACGTTCAGTTTCCGCTACCCGGATCGTAAACGAAATACCATTCTTTGACATCTTCGTTTCTGCATTTAACTCAAGTGATCGTGTCCGAGTTGTTTTTGACCAAATTCGGGCGAATAAGAAAATTTGGCTTATTCATCCTGAGTATGGGTATTTGCCACTGGAGGAGCCATCCGGTGGGGAGGTTGTACGTCCCCTCAATTTAGATGAGGTTGGGCAAGTAAATTCATTGATTTCAGCAATGGGGGACCTTACAAACAAGACTCTATGCATTGATGTTACCGGCTTTATGCGGCACGTTCTAGCATTTTTAATAGTTAAGTTGGCTTATTTGGGTCTTCGAGAATTTCAAGCAGTGTATTCAGAACCACAATATTACATGAAGCATGAGGATACCCATTTCACCACGACTACAAGCGGAACAGTCCGTCCCGTACGTGGAATGGCAGGTAGCAACTCGTCAACAAGCCGAGATTATCTCCTGCTCGGGGTAGGATTTGACAATAGACTAGTCAACGAAGTAGCAAGCACGCATGACAACGCTGTTGTGTTCCCAATATTTGCATTTCCCTCGCTCAGTCCTGATATGTATCAACAAAGCGTGATACGCGCCGCTGAAAGCGGTGAGGTGGCGTTATCCAATGATTGGAGGACAAATAGACGATTTGCTCCGGCAAATGATCCTTTTGCAACTGCAGCGGTGATCCAAGAGATTGTACGAGATATTGATCGTAAGGAAGTAGGAGCAAATATATATCTGTCACCGCTTGCAACAAAGGTGCAAGTTTTGGGATTTACGATTTTCTGGATCCTCGAAGGACGTGCGCGTAGTCGTGTCAGCTTAATCCTTCCCGAATGTGTAACTTATGCTCGAGAGACGAGTTCGGGCATCAATCGGCTATGGGTATACACTGTTGAGATGTTTTAAGGACAGTACCGACCTTCCTCGCCATGTTCTCAGGGAACGTTTGCCTTACCACTTAGCGAGCAGTTACGTTATATTTACGAAGCTATATCGCTCTTTCTTTCATCGGCGCATTTATCAATGACCCCGCTTTAGCCTTAACTCATACCTTAATGGATGATTATGAAAAAGTTGTTTCTACTTCTTGTCACGCTGTTCGTATTTAGCGGAGCGACATTCGCGGCTGTCAATATCAATACCGCTAGCCAGGCCGAACTGGAAAGTCTTCAGGGAATCGGCCCGGCCAAAGCCAAGGCGATCATCGACTATCGCAAGAAGAAGGGGTCTTTCAAGTCCGTGGACGATTTGCAGAACGTAAGCGGCATTGGTCCTGCCACGGTTCAGAAGCTACGCAAGGATATCACTGTCGGCGGCGGCACGGCGGGCAGGAAGGAGCACAAGCCTGCTGCCAGGGAATAATCCTCGCATACCGGTTGGTGCCGCAGAATGCGGAATGGGTAAAGGCTTGACCGCACCCATCTACTATCGCTAAGTTACGCTTTCATCTCATCTCCTACGATCACTACGCGCCACTCCGGCTACTGCGGGAATTCGTTGTGACGTTTCACAAGTCGGACAGGTCATGTTCAAAACCATAGAAGATTTTGTCGGCAATACGCCTCTGGTCAAGCTCAAACGCCTGCCAGGAAATACTACCAACACTGTCCTCCTGAAACTGGAAGGCAACAATCCGGCGGGTTCGGTAAAAGACCGTCCCGCTTTGTCGATGATTACGCGTGCGCAGGAGCGCGGGGAAATCAAGCCAGGCGATACGTTGATAGAGGCCACCAGCGGCAACACCGGCATCGCGCTCGCCATGGCGGCGGCAATCATGGGTTACCGCATGGTGCTGGTGATGCCCGAACATCTCAGCGTGGAGCGCCGGCAATCGATGAAGGCGTACGGAGCGGAAATCATACTGACTTCCAGAGAGGGCAGCATGGAAGAAGCGCGCGACGTGGCCGAGCGCATGCGCGACGAGGGGCGGGGAATCATCCTCGACCAGTTTTCCAGTCCCGATAACCCACGCGCCCATTACGAAGGTACTGCTCCCGAAATCTGGCGGGATACCGAAGGAAAAATTACTCATCTGGTGAGCAGCATGGGCACGACCGGAACGATCATGGGTTGCTCCCGCTACTTCAAGGAGAAGAAACCCGAGGTCCGGATCATTGGTGTACAGCCGGAAGAAGGCGCCCAGATTCCCGGTATCCGCAAATGGCCTGAAGCCTATTTGCCAAAAATCTATGACTCGAGCCGGGTAGACCGCATCATGCTGGTTTCCCAGAAGGAAGCCGAAGAAATGACGCGGCGACTTGCGTCCGAAGAGGGGATCTTTGCCGGAATTTCGTCGGGCGGCGCGCTCGCCGCGGCGCTCAAGGTTTCTGCGGAAACAGAAAATGCAACGATCGTCTCGATCGTTTGCGACCGAGGGGATCGTTACCTTTCCACCGGTGTTTTCCCTGCGTGATTACTGGTTTCAGGGGATAGACGGGTCGGAGACTATAGCAGGAGAGCAGCAATAGACTGGGGTTAGGCACGAATCCCAACATGGCCAATGGCAGGGGGACATATCGGGCTTCCCTCGTCATCTCCCTATAATAGAAGGAATAGAAGGGTGCAGGCTAAAGCCGCAGCCCATCACCGGAATTAGATGGGCTACGCTTCACTCCATTCATCCTGCAATCCCAACCAGCACAGCTTGTGCCTGGTCTGCAAATGACAAAATTCCTCATCAGGATACTGACAGCGTTCTTCCCCGCAGTGGTATCCGCGCAGGCTGCGTCTCTTACCTTTTCTGCAGAGGATATCCGCGGCCCCTTTTCCAATATCAAGGGGATCCGGATCACCCTCGCTGGCGCTCCTCCGGCGTCCTCGCTGAGGATGAAGCTGTCCGAGGTGGCGATACAGGGAAAGACCTGGCATAACCTGCATTTTTCTTGTGATCGATTTCGCACCAGCAGAGAGGAGATCAACTGTGATAGCGGTGCGCTGAGGTTGTCGGAGTCCGCGCCACTGCCCGTGTCATTTCGTTTGTCTGTTCCAGGCAGAACTCCCGACGTAAAAATCCTGGATGTGAGAATCAGAAACAGCGCAGGCAAGACAGGCGGGGGGTGGAAGCTGTCGCTTCGCACGGGAAGAGCAGGTTGGGAAGGTACGCTTGCCGCGGCTAACGGGGAGGTCGCGCAGTTCGTACAGTTGCTGCCGGTCAGTGAGAATGCCGTCCTGCCTTCATCCACGAAAGGGAAAATCAATGGTAAAGCGAAGCTGCGGGCTGACCTTGAGGGACTTGCTGACATCGATGCCCATCTGGCGGTGGAGGGCGTGGCCTTCAGTGATGTCAGCGGTTTGCATGCGGGTGAGAATATCAGTGTTATCCTCGATGCAAAGGCCAGGCGCACGCCAGGACAGATTCCCTCGCAGAACCCCCGGTTATGGGAGTGGCAGGCGGATGCGCAGTGGCCGCAAGGAGAAGTGTTCTGGCAGCCGCTCTATTTCGCTGCCCAGGGTCATCGTTTCAGCGGGCGTGGCGAACTCGATGATGGCATCCTTCGTCTCAGTGCGGGAAAACTTTCCCTGGCGGAGATCGGAGAGATCGATCTGTCCGGCAGCATGGGCTGGGGCACCAGCAGGCTGCACGATTTCGCCCTCGACGCGCCTGATCTCGAAATGGCGGGGTTGTACAGCCAGATCGTAAAACCTTTTCTGGTCAATACTTCTTTTTCCGCCTTGAAGACCGTCGGGCAGGCGGGAGTAAAGTGGCGATTCCGGAATGGTGTGAGCGAAATGCTCGATGTCGATCTGCGTGACGTGTCGCTGGAGGACGAGGGCGGGCGTTTTGCGCTGCGCGATATCAATACCCGCATCCCCCTGCGCGCGGATGCGCCGACGCAGGCCGCCATTACGATAGGGGGCGGTCACGTAAGCCGGCTGCCCGTGGGCCCAGTTCATATCCCCCTGGAAATAACCGGATTAAATGAACCGGGTTTTCGCATACCCCGAATGGAAGCCCCCTTGCTTGACGGCAAACTGACTCTGGAGAACTTCAGCGCCATCAGGCAAGCGCAGGGATCGCTTCCAGGCTGGCGTTGGCAGTTCAGCGGCGACCTCTCGTCCATATCCATGGAGCAGCTCACCCGCGCGCTCGGGATTCAGCCGATGCGCGGCACCCTTTCCGGAAAAATCCCCGGGGTGACATTCGACGGCTCCGCTGTTGAAGTGCAGGGCGCTCTGCTTCTCAACGTGTTTGATGGCACGGTACTGGTATGGAATCTGAAAGCGCTGGAGCCCTTCGGTTCCGCGCCCTCCCTCATGGCGGATGTGGACATGCGCAATCTCGATCTCGACCTGCTCACCGGCGCATTCTCATTCGGCAATATGGAAGGCCGCATAGATGTGGCCGTGCGTGATCTCGAGCTTTTTGACTGGAAGCCAGTGAAATTCGATGCCCGCCTGATGAGCAGCCCGGGCGATTACAGCCGCCGCATCAGCCAGCGGGCGGTGCAAAGCATTTCATCACTGGGTGGACTCGGCGCTGCCGCCGCAATCCAGCGCAGTTTCCTGCACGTCTTCGATGAATTCGGCTATTCGCAAATCGCGTGGAGCTGTACATTGCGCAATGGCGTCTGCAATATGGGGGGGATAGAATCGGAACCCTTGCCGCACGGATATCTTATCGTCAAGGGGGGCGGAATCCCGGCGATCACCGTGATAGGTTATAATCGCAGGGTGGACTGGCGGGAATTGGTAAGTCGTCTTCAACGGATTACGGACGCCAATGCCAAGCCTGTCCTTCAACAGGATAAACAATGAAGAACCTTTTGTTCCAGGCCGCTTCGCTGACCCTGGTCGGCGCGGTATCAACCGCCTGCGTCACCATCAATATTTATTTCCCTGCCGCCGCAGCCGAAAAAGCAGCAGACAAGATAATAGAAGAAGTGTGGCAACTCAAGAAACCGGAAGGGGGTGAGAAGACGGGGCCCGTTTCGCCTCCTCCTCCTTCTTCCCAACCTGCGGTAGAGCAGCAGCCATAACAGTAAAGGCAGATATCATGGTCAGTTCGATTTTCCGGGCAGCACTGTTGATGTTGCTGTCATTGATGCCGCTTGCCGGGCATGCACAGGCCAATATCGAAATCGATACCCCCGCAATAGCAAGCATCAAGCGGAGCATGCAGCAACGCCATAGCCAACTGGAGCCGTATTATTCAAGCGGAGCAATAGGCCTCACGCGTGATGGCCTCATTGTCATGCGGGACGCCAACGCGGTGCCGCTGGCCGCGCGGCAGTCGGTGAACGGATTGATCGCAGCGGAAAATCAGGACAGAAACGCCCTTTATCGCGAGATTGCCCGCGCCAATAGTCACCCGGAATGGGAATCGGATATTCGTTCCACGTTCGGCCAACGCTGGATCGAACTGGCGCGGAGCGGTTGGTGGTATCAGGGTGCAGACGGCGGATGGGTCAGGAAGTAAAGTCGGATTGCCGGGCACACTCAAAAACAGATGCGCAGGATCTACTTGAACGTCTAGCGTGACTCCCGTACTGGTTTTCGACATCGAGACTGTTCCCGATACAGAGGGATTGCGCAGGCTCTACAATCTTCCCCACGGGCTTCCAGCCGTCGACCTCGCCGAGATGGCCTTCCAGTCGCGTCGCCAGGCGATCGGAAGCGATTTTCTTCCCCTGCACCTGCAAAGAGTAGCAGCGATTTCCTGCGCGCTGCGTGACAAGGATGAATTCCGCGTATGGTCTTTGGGGAGCCCGGCGGATTCCGAAGCCGAACTCATACAGCGCTTCTTCGACGGCATAGAGAAATATAGTCCGCAACTGGTCTCCTGGAACGGAGGCGGGTTCGACTTGCCGGTACTGCACTACCGTAGCCTCATTCACGGGCTGAAGGCCCGGCGCTACTGGGACATGGGCGATGACGACCGCGATTTCAAATGGAACAACTATCTCAGCCGCTACCATACGCGCCATCTCGATCTGATGGATATCCTGGCGCTGTATCAGCCGCGCGCGAATGTTCCGCTGGATGAGCTGGCGAAGCTGATGGGTTTCCCGGGGAAGTCGGGGATGGATGGCTCCCAGGTCTGGAGCGCTTTCCAGAAAGGCGAAATTGCCGCCATTCGCAACTATTGCGAAACGGACGTGGTGAATACCTACCTTGTGTTCCTGCGCTTTCAGCTTATGCGCGGCACCTTCAACAACGAACAGTATCAACGTGAATGCGAGCTGGTTCGCTTCACCCTGAGCAAGTCTTCCGAGCCGCATTGGCAGGAATTTCTCGAACAGTGGTTCTGTTTGAGTGAAGCGTCTTCATTTCTGGATTGATCGACAGTTGCTGCGGCTGCTCATTCTCCTGCATGGAGGTTCGGCAGATTCCGGAAAGCATCCGAGGGTAGAATATCCAATCCTTCTGAACCCGTTCCCGATTTCGAACCTGCCAGTGTGAATATGACTGCTCCCGTTCTTATCGAATCCCTGGATCAGGAAGGCCGGGGCGTTGCGCATGCCGAAGGCAAGGTCATTTTCATCGAGGGCGCCCTGCCGGGAGAAGTCGTCACCTATAACGCCTATCGCAGAAAACCGAGCTTCGAACTTGCCCAGGTCGGTCAGATTCTCAAGCCTGCGTTTTCGCGGGTAACGCCGGAATGCCACCATTTCGGCATCTGCGGCGGTTGCAGCATGCAGCATATGGACGTTCGCACCCAGGTGGCGGCAAAACAGCGCGTGCTCGAAGATAACCTCAAGCACATCGGCAAGGTTGCACCCGAACTGGTATTGCCGGCGGTTTATGGATCACCCTGGGGCTACCGCTACCGGGCACGGTTATCAGTCCGGTATGTGGCAAAAAAAGGCGGCGTACTGGTCGGTTTTCATGAAAAGCGCAGCAGCTTCATTGCCGACATGCAGGCCTGCAGGATCATGCCGCCGCGTATTTCCGCCCTCATCATGCCATTACGAAAGCTGGTGGAAAGCCTGTCCATCCGCGAACGTCTGCCGCAGATTGAAGTTTCACTGGGCGAGGACGTGGATGTACTGGTCCTGCGCATTCTCGAACCCCTGACCGCGCAGGATGAAACCTTGCTCAAGGCTTTTGCCGACCAGCATCACGTTCAGCTTTTCCTGCAAACCGGCGGTCCTCAAACAGCTTATCCTTTCTATCCCGAAGACGCCCCGGAACTGAGTTATACGCTGCCGGAATTCGATGTAACCATTCCGTTTCATCCGACTGAGTTCACCCAGGTGAATCCGATGGTCAATCGCATACTGGTGCGGCGAGCGCTCAACCTGCTCGATCCCCGGCGGGGAGAACGCATCGCGGACCTGTTTTGCGGGCTGGGTAATTTCACTCTTCCCGTTGCGCGGCGCGGCGCGCAGGTAGTGGGCTATGAAGGCAGCGCGGCGCTTGTCTCCCGCGCCCGTCAAAATTCACAACGCAACGGCCTCGCGGGGAGTACGCGATTCATGGAAGCCAACCTGTTTGAAATCGATGAAAGTTGGATGCGTGAGCAGGGGGATTTCGACAAGATGCTGATCGATCCGCCGCGGGAGGGTGCTGTTGCCGTGGTGACCGCCCTCGAAGAGAAACAGCTCAAGCCCTGGCGCATCGTTTACGTCTCCTGCAATCCCGCCACACTGGCTCGCGACGCGAGCGTTCTGGTGCACAGGAATGGGTATGCGTTGAAAGCGGCGGGTGTCATCAACATGTTTCCGCATACCGCGCATGTGGAGTCCATCGCGCTGTTCGAGAAAGCCCGCAGGCAAGCTTGAGAGGCATGAAAAAAGGCGGCTGTTTCCAGCCGCCCCGGAGGTATTTCCGGATTCCCCTGGCTTGCTCCTGGGGCTTATCCTATAGTTTTTCCTATGGCGCTTTTCGCGTCAGTCTCTCTCGCCCGACAACGCCAGCAGCAGGTGCAGCAGGCTGGTGAAGAGGTTGTACAGGCTGAGGTAGATGCCCATGGTCGCCATCACGTAGTTGGTTTCCCCGCCGTTCACGATACGGCTTACATCAAACAGAATGAAACCGGAGAACAGCAGTACCGCAACTGCCGAAATGGCGAGCGAGGCTGCCGGTACGGCAAAGAACAGATTGGCGATCGACGCGATCATCAGGAGTATCAGCCCCACGAACAGGAAGTTCTGCATAAAGCCGAAATCCTTCTTCGTCACCGTGGCGATGGTGGCCAGCGTGAAGAAGATTGCTCCTGTTCCCGCGGCGGCGGTTGTGATGATCTGTGCGCCATTCTTGAAATGAAGCGCATACTGGAGCATCGGGCCCAGCCACCACCCGGCCACAAAAGTAAACAGGAACAGCAATCCGATTCCCACCACGCTGTTGCGGGTGGCGCTTACGCCAAACAGCAATCCCATCATGATGGCCAGCATCACCAGCGGTCCCATGATAGGCGCTTGCGCGAGGAACGCAAAGTTGGTGCTCATTCCGATCATCGCGCCGATCACCGTTGGGATCATGGTCAGGCCAAGCATCCAATAGGTATTGCGCAGTACCTTGTTGCGCTCGACTGCAAGTCCGGTTTGCACAGTCGGGCTGGAATATCGAAGTTCAGGTTGCATGACGTCTCCTTGGTTGACGAAACTTTACACGCATAAGACTACTCATCTTTATGGAAAGTTGCAATCCTGTCGTTATTGCAGGCGCATTGCTGGAAAAACAGGCCCCAAACGAGTATGATTCGCAGGCAGTTTCGGAGGCGTGGCCGAGCGGTTGAAGGCAGCCGTCCGAGAGTCAATGGAAGAGTGGCCGAGCGGTTGAAGGCACCGGTCTTGAAAACCGGCAATGGGCAACCATTCGTGGGTTCGAATCCCACCTCTTCCGCCATCCATCGCGTAAATACGCGGTTTCAAGTAAGTTGGAATTTATACCCACCATTAAAACCACCAAATTTTAGCCGGTTAATCAACGCGTTTTGATTTTAACTCAGGCCATTTCTCACTTTCTCATGCGGTTTTCGTAGTTTCCCGGTTTTTTCGAAGCTAACTGCTCCACACCTAGCTAATTTACCGGTGAGAACACAATGTCCATGAATGCGGGTTTATTCTCATCGGAGAGGACGGGGTTAATCAAAGAGGAGTGATTTACAAGGTAGATGTTATCTGTTGAGCCGAACGGAAAGAATGAGAAGAAAGAAGGCAGGCTCTTGTTGATGGATTTATGGATTAACAGTATTCAATTCATATAATCTGATTACATCTATATTGTTGCTAAAACATTGAATTTTTAATATTTTAACTGTTAAGTGAAACGAGGGCGGACAGTTGATCGGAGAATACGGCGTGGCAGGCAATCCCATCCAGGAGACCGTCTGGCTGGGCGACCTTCCCCTGGCTATCCTCAGATACGGCACCATCTACTACATCCATACCGATCACCTCAATACCTCGGCAGATTCATGATGCGATAGGCCAGGCAGTGTGGGTGTGGGATATGGACCCTTCGGCGCCAATCCACCGAACCAGAACCCCTCAGGACTGGGAACGTTCAGCTACAATCTGAGATACCCGGGTCAGTATCATGATGCCGAAACAGGCCTGCACTACAACTACTTCCGGGATTACGATCCTAAGACAGGGCGCTATATCCAGAGTGATCCGATTGGGTTGGCAGGAGGAATTAATACCTACGTATATGTTGAAGGAAATCCCCTTTCCAAGATCGATCCTACAGGGGAAATTGCATTTGTTCCGATCCTGATCGGCATCGGGGTTGGCTACGCGTTCGACTATGCACTTGAGCGCTACAAGAAGGAGCATTGCACGTGCCAAACCACGCCGGTCGGTGCCGCCGGCAATGCAGCAGCCGGCGGTGCAGTTGGTGGGGCTGGTAGGTTTGCGAGCAAACCGCGAGGAGGTATTGCTGGTGGAGGCCTTGCGGGTACGGGGACCTCAAGTTTTAGCCAGATGAATCATATGGCGGCAAAGAGCGGCATGTACTCGGTTGCGACGCGGAACGGGATCACCGAGGTTCTGCGGAAGGTCCCGTATGCCGGTGCTGCCTTGGCGGCCTATGAAGTCTATGACGCTCTCTCTTGCGATTGATGTCTATGGCAAATGAACTCTCGATCGAATTGCGCGAATACCTTAAGCGCTGCGGCCTGTCTGAACGCATGATCGCCCGGTGTAATGGCAACACGCGGATGTATCACGATCTTGGCCTTTACGGCGATATCGCTGAGGCCTACATGGAAGAGTTGGCAGATCACTATCACGTAGACCTGAGTGGCTTCGAGTTTGATAAGTTCTTCCCACCCGAGTTTGCGGGGAAGAATGCGCTTCTTGGTGCACTGTTCTCAATCCTGCCTTTTGCTGGTTATTTGGCCAGGCAACACAATGAGTACTTGCCGCTTACATTGAAGATGATGGAAAACGTGATGCGTACCAAGCAGTGGCGAGCGGGGGCGCACGAATAACAACCATGTTTACTGGAGGCATCCGCTGTAAAGTCTTCAGCGGGCATGCGGTCGGTAGTGGCAAACTTATACGAAAGGGGCAGTAAGGCAAGAGTGGCCGCGTCTTCATCAGAGATGTCGGTTCAAAAAACTACATCCAAAGGCTGGCACTATCGACGACTTCATGGATTAACGGTCAATCTCAGTTGATTCTGGTCTGCGCCGATGGACCCGAACGACTCCTCACGAAACTCCTGTGCACCCCCGATCCGATATCTGTTCTGTCTGATTTCCTCAAGCAGCTCCGGGTGCCGGTCGAGCAGCGTCAAAAGCTGCATGACCGCGACTGGCGTCCTTACTTTTCCGCTTTCGTAACGAGAAAAGGCGTTAATGCCGCCGAAAATCCCATCCGCTTCGTTCTGTTCAAGCCCCAGTTTTTGTCTGGTCTTGGCCACGAATAGACCCTGCTCTTGCAGCACGCTGTCCACATGCTTCCTGAATTCAACCATTCCTGCCACCAGTTCGTCACCGGCATGTTCAGGTCCGTAATAGCCCATGCCGCAATGTGTGCAATACTCGCCGTCGATATCTTTAATGAAGGTCTTTTGACACTTGTAGGTAAAAGACACATCACGCGTATCGCGTACAAGTTCGCCCTTCCAACATATGACGCACTCCATGTTTTTCTCGCTCAATCCGTCAGTTCCTTCTGCGCGGATACTTCCTCACGAAGCTCCTGTGTACCCCTGGTCCGATATCTATTCTGCCTGATTTCCTCAAGTAGCTCAGGGTGCCGGTCGAGTAGCGTGAACAGCTGCATGACAGAGACCGGTGTTCTGACTTTTCCAGTCTCATAACGCGAAAAGGCATTCACTCCGCCGCCAAAAATCTCCCCTGCTTCACGCTGGTCGAGCCCCAGTTTCTTCCGCACCTGCTCCACGAATGTGGCCTGCTCGGCCAGCACAGTATCGACTTTTTCTCTGAACTCGCGGTATCCGGCCATGAGAATATCGCCATCGTGCTCCGGGCCATAGTAACCCTCGCCGCAGCGGTTGCAGTACTCCCCCCGAATATTTTTAATAAAGGTTTTTTGGCCCTTATAGGTAAAGGGCACATCGCGGGTACCCGCTACCACCTCGCCCTTCCCGCACAGTGAACATCTCATCTCATTTCTCCTTAAAGGAAAGTATCAATACGTCGTTCGTGACAATGAATTTCAGGTAAACCACTTTTTTCGTTGGCCCGTCGCCGTGATACACGTCTTGCCATTCCTTGTGGTTCATGTTGCTTGTCATGCTTTTATAGAAATCGGTGCGTTTCAGCGTTAGCACGAATTCCGCGATCTCTTGGGTGTTTTTAAAACCTAGCTTGTCGCCGCCTTCGCTTGCGACTCTTGTTATCCGATACTGACCAGCGCGTATTAAGCTTTTGACCTTGTCCAGTTCGTAATGTGGTTTGCTCTTGTCCATGAACAGTATGTCAACCTAATAGGTTAATATTGTCAACTCTTTTATAGACCTGAACCAGAATGAGTGTGAGTAAGAGCGGCGTACGAAACCGATCCGTTGATTGGTCATGACTCCTCCGTATTTGTCAGGATAGAGTCTATAGCTTTGGCTGATCTTGTCAGTTTAAGAGCAGAGGAAACCTAAAATGACAGAAAAGAGGTGAAAAAGAGAGGAAAAGTGTCGGGTAGAAAGTGTACGTATAGGGTGTACCACAAATTGACACAATCGATACTTAAGGGGTTACAGAAATGGGGAGATTAGAAGTGGCTGATAAAATACGTTATCGAGGTCATAACGGCCTTTTAACGACTCGCAAGTAGCTTCTCCTGATGGTTCTGGACGGTAAGATAAATATAAAATTGCATGCATAGCCGCAGTACTGCTATATCTAAAGACGCAGTTAAAACGCTCATAACGGCAGTTGTCTTAATGCCGCAGGGCTGATCAGAAGCATCCAGAAGGGCCCTTTCTATGTCCCTGCTGAGGAGATGCTTAAAGAAACTCAGGCGCGAACCACTGATGAGTAATCCCTCTATATGCCGGCAGGTGTACCAGGAGGCACAACTCGATGGATGTAGCTGAGAACGATAATGATGCATTACGCCGCTTGCGGCGAACAATGCGGGATTTAGTAGCTCTCTCGACCCTGTCGGAGGCGTGGGCTGGTTTAGAACCGGAGGATATTGCCAAGAGACTCGCTAAAGTGTAGTAGTCGCGATCCCATCAGACAGTTTCCCGATTTGACTGGTGCAGTTGTCAGATCAGATTCAACTGTTCAGTAATGTGATTTTATCGTTCCACACCTCCTTTCCGTCAATTAATGTTTGCATGGGTGTTCGCCCGCAGCACATCTTGCCCTGATGAGTGCGGTCGTGATTGTAGTAGTGCAGCCAGTCATCCAGGTCAATTTGCAACTCCTCGATTGATCGGTATATCTTGCGCCGGAACGCGACCTGGTAGAACTCTTGCAGGATCGTCTTGTGAAAGCGCTCACAGATGCCGTTGGTCTGCGGATGATTGGCTTTGGTGCGAGTATGTTCAATATCATTGAGCGCCAGATAGAGCTGATAATCGTGAGTCTCTGGCTTGCCGCAATATTCAGTGCCTCGGTCGGTCAGAATTCGGATCAGGCCCATGTCCTGTTCTGCAAAGAAGGGTAGTACCCGATCGTTGAGCAAATCCGCGCCTGTAATCGGCGTTTTGGTCGTATAGAGCTTGGCTGTGGCCCACTTGGAGTAGGTGTCGACGAAGGTCTGCTGATAAATACGACCCACGCCCTTGATCGTGCCCACATAGAAGGTATCCTGACTGCCAAGGTAGCCTGAATGGGCGGTTTCCACCTCCCCATGGGCGACATCGTCGTCCTGCTTCTTCTCCAGGGCACTAACCTGCGCTTCGGTCAGCACTTCTCCAGTCTGCGCGATATGACATTCCAGTGCCGCCAACCGCTTCTTGAATGATTCCAGGTCCCTGCGCAGCCAGACAGAGCGAACGCCTGAAGGAGAAATGAAGATGCCGCGTTTGCGTAACTCGTTGGAAACGCGCACTTGCCCGAATGCAGGCTGCTCAAGGGCAAATGCAGCTACCGCCATCTCGACTGCTTCTTCAACTCTATTCTTGGGATTGGGCTTCCTTCGATTGGCATCAATCAGGGCATCGATACCACCATTTTCCATCGCTGACTGATACCGATAGAAGGTATCCCGGGAAAAGCCCATCACCTTGCAGGCACGCGATACATTGCCAAGCTCGGCTGCCAGATTAAGCAGCCCTACCTTGTGCTTAATAACATTTTGTTGAACACTACTCATGGGGTTACTCCTTTGCGCTTTCAGCGCTCAATTTGATAAAGATTCGCACCTCTATCAAACCGGGTAACCCCGCTTTTCGCAAGGCCCTACTGTCAGATTAAATCTGAACTACTACAGCTAAAGTTCTCTCGAGTACTCTTGATCTTGACTTGGTCTACATCCGCCTTGCCCAGCCCAACAGCTCTGGCTTCACGGAGGCTATATGCAGCAAGCATCGTCCTGATGCGGGCCGCTGCATTTACGAAGTGCGGGACTGGCTCACTTCCCTCTTGAGCAATGCTGCTTCAATCCCGGTTGCTATAGTGCCTGATCCGTTTGGCACGGGTACTCTGCGAATGACTCTCACTCGGTTCGGCTTGGAAGAGCGTGATGTGTTAGTCACTGGTTCGCAGCGCGCAGGCTTTCCAACTGAGGATGATCGGCTGCTGCTGGAGCTCGCTGCCAACCAAGTGACTGTCATTGCCCAGCAGCAGCGGTCCGAGCAGGCCCTCCAGCAAAGCGAAGAGTTGTTTCGTGGCTTTGCCAACGCCGCTCCGGCCATGCTCTGGGTGACCGAGCCGGACGGTTTCTGCTCTTTCCTCTCTCAAGGGTGGTACGAGTTCACTGGCCAAGACGAGGAAGAAGGGCTGGGCTTCGGGTGGCTCAATGCCGTGCATCCGGAAGATCGGGAGGAAGCAAGCAAAAATTTTCTTTTCGCAAACGAGCGGAAAGAAGAATTCTTCCTCGAGTATCGGCTGCGGCGGGCCGATGGTGTGTACCGGTGGATCATCGACGCAGGCCGCCCTCGCTTCTCCCTCGAAGGCCAATTTCTCGGATATGCCGGAAACCTGCTCGATATCACGGACCGCAAGCAGGTCGAGAAGGATCTTCAGGAAAGCCGAGAGTACTTGCGGGCTATCTTTGAATCCGTCGGTGATGGTCTTTACGTAATGGGGCCAGATTTCCGCTGCACCTACCTGAATCCAGCTGGGGCAGCGATGCTTGGCTACCAGGCTCGAGAGCTCCTTGGTCGGCACCTGCACGACATCATTCACCACACACACCCGGGCGGCGGTCATCGCGCTGTCAGTGAGTCCCCTGTCGCCTTAGCTGTGCGCGAGGGTGTGCCAGCGCGTGTGGACGACGATGTCTTTTGGCGAAAGGATGGCAGGCCAGTACCAGTTACCTACTCTGTTTCTCCGATAATGGTCGATGGGCGACCCGCCGGAGCAGTCGTCGCATACCGGGATGTCACGGAGCAGAAGCAATCCGAAGAAAAGATGGCCGCTCTCTTGGGAACAGAGAAGGGCCGTGCCGTACTTCTGGCACGGGTAGCCAATGCAAGCAAGTCGATGAACGTGGAGTGGTCGGTGGACAGCATTGCCCGGATTTTGACTGAAGAAGCCCGGTCTATGCTTGGGGCTCACCAAGCGGTCACTTCCGTGACTATTTCAGAAAACTGGGCACAGGCGATTAGAGCGGTATCACTGTCGGACAAGTATGCCCATTACCATGCCTATTCCGAGAAGCCGGACGGGTCTGGCATTTACATGGAAGTATGCCGTACCAATTGTCCGATGCGGATGACTCAACAAGAGATGGAAGCCCATCCAGCATGGAAAGGGTTTGGAAAACATGCCAAAGATCATCCGCCCATGAGAGGCTGGCTTGCCGTACCGCTGATCGGCCACGGGGGGAAAAACCTCGGCTTGGTCCAGCTCACGGACAAGACTCAAGGCGAATTCACCGAAGAGGACGAGGCGATTCTGGTGCAGCTTGCTGCGATTGCTTCTGCTGGGATCGAAAACGCCTATCTTTATGAGCAAGTGCGGGAGCAGGATCGACGCAAGGATGAATTCCTCGCCACGCTGGCTCATGAACTTAGAAATCCTCTTGCCCCCGTTCGTAACGGACTTGCCGTGCTCAAGCTGGCCCCTTCAATGGAGGCCACGGTGAGGACGCGAGAGATCATGGAGCGACAGGTGGAACATATGGTCCATCTAATCGACGATCTGCTTGACGTTTCCCGCATTACCAGCGGAAAGGTCCAACTCAAGAAGGAGTGGGTAGATGTTCGCGCGGTACTGGATGCAGCTCTCGAACTGAGCCGGCCCCTTATTAAGGAAAACCAGCACAGGCTGTTCATTTCGAATCCTAAAGAGTCGCTCCTGCTTGACGCCGATCCCACGCGTATGACCCAGGTAGTGAGTAACCTCCTGAATAATGCCGCGAAGTACACTTCCAAAGGAGGACAAATCGAGTTGTCTGCCGAGAGAGATGGCAGCGAAGTAATCATCAGGGTGCGGGATAACGGAGTCGGCCTTACGTCAGAGGCTCTGCTAGAGGTATTTGAATTATTTAGTCAGGTCGGGAAAACCCTGGATCGCTCACAGGGAGGATTAGGCATCGGGTTAGCCCTCGTCAAGCGACTTGTAGAAATGCACAACGGATCCATTACAGCGGAAAGCCAAGGCCTCGGGCAAGGCAGCACGTTCGTTGTCCGTCTTCCCCTCCCCCCAACGCAAATAATCAAGAGGCAAGTTGCTGGGGCAGGGGACTCCTGTACCCTATCTGTTCCCCGCCATATCCTTGTGGTGGACGACAATGTGGATGGGGCTGAAACACTCGCCATGCTCCTCATGATGTCCGGACATACGGTAGAGACGGTTCACACTGGCCCGGATGCTCTTAAGGCCGCTCAGACCTTTCAACCTGACGTAATGTTCCTCGACATTGGCCTTCCTGGTCTGAGCGGGTATGAAGTTGCACAACAACTCCGTTCTGATTCGAACATAAAGGGCTTGATCCTGGTAGCTTTGACCGGATGGGGATCCGAAGAGGACCGTCGAAGAGCGCGAACTGCTGGATTCGATTATCACCTTACCAAGCCAGTCGAGATAGAAAAGCTGCAGGGGTTACTTAGCGAAATAGATCAGGAATTAACCACCAAGAGTTGAGGAATCCGTTCTAGTGCAGGTAATTGTTTGGGACCTACTGATCATCTCAAATCAGGAAGGATGAAGCCCTTCTATCCTTGCTTAAACCCTCCTACGTCCGAACTTTTTTCACGCTGGAGAATTTATCGATAACTCGCACCGGTTGACGATCGCTTTTGATGCAGAAAAGGGTGAGGATGCACCCCAGGAGAGGATAAAAGGAGATAAAGTAGAGGTTGAGATATTTTTTCCGAGAGAATATATGCAGAACCTGAATTTGAAGTTATTGGCGGTTGTTTTTTTCCTGCTTCCGCTTTCATTTCTCTCCGGTTGCGCCGCGGTGGCGGTAACGGGGGCGGCTGCGGGCAGTGGATATGCGGTAGCTGAGGACAGACGTACAAGCGGCACCATGATGCAGGATGAGAGCATCGAGTTCAAGAGCAACGGGAGAATCAAGGAAAAATTTGGCCGCAAGGTTCACGTAGAGGTCACGAGCTTCAATGGTAAGGTACTGCTGACTGGCCAGGCGGCATCTGCGAAGGTTAAAGATGAGATTGGAGACATAGTGAAGGCCGTGGAAGGCGTGCGTGACGTCACCAATGAAATTGCCGTAGGAGAGATCAAGCCGCTTACCGCGCGCAGTTATGATGCCTGGATTACATCCAAGGTCAAGGCGAGGTTCGTGAATGAGGGGCTATTCCAGGCCAACCACGTCAAAGTCGTGACGGAGGATGGGGTGGTTTATCTGATGGGAATGGTGGACCGGGAGGAAGCGCAAAGCGCGGTGAAGATTGCGAAATCCACGGATGGCGTCCGCAAGGTTGTCGAAGTGTTCGAGTATCAGGATTGACATTGAATTCCTTAATCTACCTGGAATACTGTCCGGCACGATCCGATCCCTTTGAGGGCGCGCATTGCATCATGGCGATGAGCGATTGATTCGTAGCTTCATACGGGGAAGCGAAAAGACTAACCAGGCTTCTTGTCGATCTTGTCTGTCCCGGCTTCCGGTTTGCGCGGAGGGCGTGTGGCTGGCTTTTTCCTTCCCTTGGTTCCTGGTTTTTCCGGCACTGTTTGATCTGCCGGATTGCCGGCAGTCTGTGCAGTTTCTGCCCCGGGCACAGGAGTTGCTGGCAGCAAATCTGCTTTCTTTTCCCCGGCCTTACGACTCTTTCTCCGCTGATGTGTTTCATCCAGGGAGATGAGCCCGTCGAGCGGCGCTGAGGGGGCCGCAATCTCCAGCGAAGCAGGAGCAGGCGCCGACGCTTCCACCGCTGTACCGCTATCGGCCGCGCTGCTGCTGCGATAAACATACGTGCCCGATTTCTCGTCACGGCCCAGTTCAAGCAGGCCTCGGGCTTGCGCCTCCTCAAGCAAATTACCGAAGGCACGAAAGCCATAATAAGACTCGTTAAAACCAGGTTTGCGGCGCTTGATCGCTTGCTTGAGTGTCGATGCCCAGATTTTTCCGCTGTCGCCCCGCTCGGATACCAGGGCGTCGAAAGTCTCTACCGCCATGTTGATTGCCTGGCCCTTGCGTGCTTCGAGTTCCTCTCCTGGGCGTTTTTCCTCTGCAGGCGCCTGTTTTACCACAGGCGGTGCTTCTGCCGTATCGTGTTTCGCGGCAGTACGCTGGATTTCCCGCACGAGATCGTCATAAAAAATGAATTCATCGCAGTTGGCTATCAGCAGATCTGAAGTTGATTTCTTGACTCCAACACCGATTACTTGTTTAGCGTTCTCGCGCAACTTGGAGACGAGGGGCGAGAAATCGGAATCGCCACTGATAATGACGAACGTGTTCACATGCGATTTCGTGTAACAAAGATCGAGCGCATCCACGACCAGGCGGATGTCGGCTGAGTTTTTACCGGACTGACGAATGTGCGGAATCTCGATCAGCTCGAAATTTGCTTCGTGTAGCGCAGTTTTAAAGGTCTTGTAACGATCCCAGTCGCAATAAGCCTTTTTTATGACAATGCTGCCTTTGAGCAACAATCGCTCCAGCACCGGTTTGATATCGAACTTCTCGTATTTCGCATCACGCACGCCAAGAGCGACATTTTCGAAGTCACAAAATACCGCCATGCTGACATTTTCCTGAAGTGTGGCCATAAGGTTTGTTCCCTATCAATAATGGAGGTCAGGGTGATTTCCCCTTCCCGTGTTCGACGTGTTCAAAATCCTGTATCAGTTCCCCGATATGCCTTACCGCTTCGGGAGGCAGGGCGGGGTAGATAGGCAGGGCCAGCACTTGATCGGCAAGACGTTCGGCCAGCGGCAGCGAGACACCGGCGTGCGATTCCGAGAAGGCCGGCTGCAGATGGCAGGGAATGGGATAGAAAACGGCAGTTGAAATATTGTGTTCTGCCAGAAACAGTTGCAGCGCGTCGCGCTGCGGATGGGTAATTACGAACTGATGGTGGACGGGAACAATGCCTTCAGGGACTGTCGGCCAGTTGCATTCCGTATTTTGCAGAGCTTGCTGGTAGAGCGTGGCGAGCTGGCGGCGTTGCGCATTCCAGTCATCCAGATAGGCAAGCTTGACCTTCAATATTGCTGCCTGGAGTTCGTCGAGACGGCTGTTGAAGCCGATTTCCGTGTGCTGGTAGCGGTCCTGCCGTCCGTGATTTCGAAGGCGTCGCAATCGCGACGCAAGCTCGGGATCGCTACAGGCAATCGCTCCACCGTCGCCATAAGTGCCTAGGTTTTTTGTGGGGTAGAAGCTGAAGGCGCCGGTGATACCGAAGGATCCGATACCCTGGTCGTGATAGCGCGCGCCGATTGCTTGGGCCGCATCCTCGATCAACCACAAGTTGTGGCTTGCGCAGAATTCCTGTAACGGCTTTAAATCGACCGGCTGCCCGAAAAGATGGACGGCGATGACGGCTCTTGTCCGCGGCGTCAACGCCTGCCCCACGCTGCTCGCATCAATATTGTATTGGCCGGGTGCACAGTCGGCAAAACAGGGGCGCGCTCCCGCGAGGCTTACCGCCTCTGCCGTTGCAAAGAAGGTGAAGGCGGGCACGATTACGTCATCGCCCGCTCCTATTCCCAATGCCTTGAGGGAGAGCAGCAGCGCGTCGGTGCCAGAATTGACGCAGATGACTTCAGCAGCGCCGATGTATTCCGCAAGCTCGTGTTCCAGTACCGCGTTTTCTGCGCTGTCGATAAATGCGCCTTTCAAAAACACCCGCTGCACAGCAGCGTCGATTTCCGCACGCAGCTGCTGATACTCCTGCGCGAGATCGAGTTGCGGGACGATCACGGGCAGGGCCTGAGTATCTGCTGCCGGATGCAGTGCGCCAGCTCCAGGGCAGCATTGCCTTCCGCCGGCGTAACCCGGGGTAGTGAACGGTTGCGGCAGGCATCGAGGAAGGCCGCGAGTTGCAGGCTCAACGTATCTTCCTGTATCCGTTGCATGGGAAACGGAAGCGTGTGGCCGTCCGCAGGCAAAGGACCCGTCGAGCTGCCGGGTTCCTTGCGATAGGTCATCCGGCGCCTGAAATCGATGACCCAGGTTTCATCGTTTTCCAGTTCCGCAACCATGCAGCGCGCGTCCTGCTCCGTATCTCGCCCCCAGTGTGCATCCAGGTATACCCGGCACCCATTGGAGAAAGTCAGTTCAACTTCTGCTTCATCTATGGCTGTTAAACCGCAGCTTCTACCGGAGGCGCGCAGTTCCACCACGGAGGAATCCAGGCTATGCAGAATCAGGTCAAGATCATGGATCATCAGGTCGATGACCACGTCCAGTGCGCTGGATCGCGGAGGATGTCGTGTGGTCCGCACCGAGCGGACGGTCCGGGCGAACGGGAGGAGCGTTCCGCCAGCGGTATAGGCCGGATTGAAGCGTTCGATATGTCCGATCTGCAGGATGCATTGGTTTGCCTCCGCTACCATTCGCAGTTCCGTCGCCTGTGCCGCGGTTTCCGCAATCGGCTTTTCCAGCAGCACGTCCAGCCCTTGCTGGAGCAGCGATCTGGTCAGCCCGAAATGCATGGCAACCGGTGTGGCAACCGATACCGCGCGGATTGTGGACGGAAGTTCTGCAACACCTGGAAACCAGGGGACGCCTAGATGCTCAGCCAGGAATTGCGTAATCGGATCGGGGTCGATCAATGCCTGGAGGCGGCTTCCGGGCAGGCGGGAGTAGCATAATGCATGCAAGCTGCCGAAATATCCGACGCCGACGACAGCAGTATCAACAGGCAACGCTAATTCGAGGGCAGGGGATAGCGGCACGGGTGCATTCATCAGATTCATCATCAGGAGAGCGGTATCTCTGCCAGCAGCCATATGCCCAGTATCTTTCCGGTTTGCGGATTTTCGACGATACGCTCCAATGGAGGGGGAAGGTTGAAAGGCGCCAGCGTCAAGTTCACGGAACGCCACCCGCCCGTGGCGATGTCTGTGTTGGCGCTGGTCGTTTCATGGCTGGTTGCCAGCAGGTACTTTGCCCCGGAGCGGCGGATATTGGAAAGCGCCCGCAGAATATCCGTCAGCGACAAATGGATCAGGGCATCGCGGCAGAGCACTGCATCACCGCGCGGCAAGTCATCTTCTACCAGGTCGGCAACCTCGAATCTCCAGTTGGAATGGGGAAAGCGCTGCCGGTTTTCCTCTATCAGCGCAGGAACGATATCGACACCGATGTATGCATCGAGATCGATTACAGTATGCTGCCGCCAGTTGCAATCCCCGCAAGGTGCATCCACCAGTGTGCGAACCCCGAGGCGGGCCAGCAGAGGAGGAAGTTCGCACCGCAGTATCTCGGTTCGTTCCAGCGTGGAGCCCGGCCCTGACCGGGATTCAGGACTCTGCCAGGCATTGCGGACATAGATTTGCTCGAATACGCTGACGCGATCGGCCGAATGGTTGTTTTCTCCAGCCTTGCTCCCGTCTTGGTCATTTCGATTCTCCCGGAATCGATTTTCTCGACGTGCCCGAAGAACGGCAATGGGACGATTCCATAACCTATACTTGAGCCGATAGAGCAACATGACGAGTGGCCAGAGACGCGAATTGTGGATTTTCCCCAACTCGAACTCGGCCTGCTCAGCGCGTGTACGCTGCGCTGCGGCTTCAGCCACAGCAAGATGTTTCTCCTGCTCCACCTGATGGCGCTTTTTGGTGAAATCGGCAATCTCGCGGAGATATCTGCTTGCCGACTGAAGGCGGGAGTCGGAGGGGCTTTCCCGTTTCGGTTTCCTCTCCCTGGATTCGCGGACGTGCGCTTCCATTGCCTCCTGGTAAACTTGGAGAATCCGTTCGATCGCCGGATCGATACCTGCTTCTGATCGTACGCGCCGGGTAACCTCGCGTGCCCCGGGCGCATCGTACCGGTCGAGTTCCCGCGTGATGGTATCCAGGGTAATGGGATTACGCAGACTCCGTATACCGAAATTGAGCGCGCGAAAGGTTTCATAGTTGTCCGGCATGACCATGCCCCCGAGACCGGCGGCGTCGCAGGCTATTACAGCCGTTCCGCTGGCAAGGGCTTCAAGCGCGCAACGTGCTTTCGCAAAGACAATGTCATAGCAGCCGAGAATCCGTTCAGGCCGGGCTTCACTGTGCCCGACAGAAAGGCCGATGGCATCGAGTTCGATGCCGCGCGCGGCACAGGCTTGGCGCAGAATTCCCAGGCAGCCGTCCTCACCGATGTAATTACTGAAAACCAGGGCCTTGCGTGGTATGGCAGGTAAATCCGCGTGCAGGCCGAATCGCTGCAGGTCGACAAAATTGCGTATTACACGAATGCGCTCGGGGGGGATGCCATGGAGGCATTGCAGTCGCTCCTGGCAGAGATCGTCCACAGCAACATAATGCCGGATCGTGGGGAAGCGTGGCGCCATTTCTTCCCACGGCAGCCAGCCATGGCAGAAGTAGACCGCGGGCGTATCGGGAAAATATAACATGGCCGTCATTGCATCGAGATGATGCTGGCCATGAATAATGTCGGGTGGAACCGTCAGCAGATTGAGATCGTCAATGACGGGAATGGTCGCCGAGCGCAGCTCCTCGGCAACCGCTCCAAGTCGGGTACTATAGGCCACTGGATTATGGCCGCGCCGCAGCAGCGCCAAGGCCAGGTCGCGGACATATAGTTCGGAGCCGCCGCGGGTGTCGAGCGTGTTATTGGTTATGAGTACCCTCATGGCGCTTTCTCTGTCTTTTCCCACTTTAGCCGCACAGCCGATATCTTTGTATTCAGCCGATTCATGATGGGCAGAACATGCTCATGAAACCGGATGACGTCCCGGTAACGACCGTCCGCCACGCGCTGTTCTCCGCGGATTTCATAAAAAGGTTTCTGTTGCAGGAAATTTCGTTCCGGCTCTTTCCCCCGTGCGGCGGACGCATACAGGTATTCACGGCCAAAAGCCTCTTCGCCATACGAGCGGAACGCATCCTCCACCTCCTGCTGAAGGATTCCACCCGCTCGACTGCCATAC
This sequence comes from Nitrosospira multiformis ATCC 25196, assembly GCF_000196355.1. NCBI lineage: Bacteria > Pseudomonadati > Pseudomonadota > Betaproteobacteria > Nitrosomonadales > Nitrosomonadaceae > Nitrosospira > Nitrosospira multiformis. Next base: position 2,500,457 of record NC_007614.1, on the reverse strand, counting down.
TCGCGCAGGGTTTCCAGCTTGTGCGCCCGCTCACGCTCGTTCAGTTCGATAATGCACTGCTCGCTCTCCTGCTGGATGACAGGATTCGCGCCTTCTGCGCGACATGCAGTGGGCTGCGCAGCGGGTCGCGGATCCCCCATGAGGGGGATAGTGTAATGCCGGACAGGGCATTCTTTTCCATCCGCAGCCCTGGGGACGTGGGTGACATTGTTGGTAATAGCCACCGCAGTCCGGACAAGTACCTCACATAAATCATGTGTCGGGTTGTAGCCCTCGATGCCGTCGCTTACCACCGTGCGAATATCCCGTGCGGCGATAAGTGCAATCAACCGCTCGCAGAGATCATCGAATATATCGTATTCGCTACGCAGTATCTTCCGGTAGATTTGCCGGTCGGTGAGTTCACCGCATACCGGGCCGATTTCAGCCCCCAGCCCCTGCAGAATGTTCAAGGTAGCTGCCAGCCGGGGCTGATCATCGCTTCCCGAACCGTCGGTGAGAATGCATACCAGTGGTTTCGTCTGCGCGATCCAGCCGTAGAGGCGCAATTCATGCCCCGGATGGGCGATGACCAGCAAATTGCCCGTCCCGTAAAGATTGCCGGGAAGATTGTCGGAAAGATTGTTCCGCCGGGCCTCGCTCATTCCAGAACCCTTACATCGAGCGTATTCGGCAGATAAACCTGTGTCCAGAACTTTGCAGTCGGATTGGGCAGCACCTCGAATACATGGGCGATCTCCACGATATCGAAGAACAGTGCCTGTTGATGGGCGTTGACGGGGTGTGTGAGTGAAATTCTCAAGCTGTATCTGCCGTCGGTCAGCGGGAGCGATGTCCGGTAAAGCGCCTCGGCCTGCTGCGACGGCTCCAGGGTCAGCAGCGCCTGCCTTTGCATGAGGAAGTCCGCTCCTATCACCGGCGTCCGATTCTTATCGCAAATTTTGTAGTTGACTGAAAAAGTACAGGTGCGGGCGGCTTCAACGATGATCCGTATGAGGACTGATTGTCCGAATTCTGCCGAGCGTACCGGCAGTCCTTCATCATCTGTCATTTCCGCGTAAATTACACGCACATCGCCGGTTCCCGAGCGGCAGTGATTTGCATTTTCAGCAAAGCGTGCAAGATGTTTCTTCTCCACGCTCCGGAACGGGCTTGCTGCCGTCAAGAATCCAGAAGCGGCTCCAGATGCGGCCTCAGCGCTGGTGAGGGAAGCAGTACGGTGGGAGGGAGCGATCCCGGTCTCAGAAGCGTCGGATGGGCTCGTGGTTCTCGAATCGTTGTTTTCAGAAACGGTTACATTTATTTTCCGGTTGTTTGCTTCCTGTACTTCACGAATATAGCGTGCAACGACGTCAGGAGTAGGACCGATTTCCAGTGCCCGGCCATGCTTGAGATAAAGGGTCCGCTTACATAAGGCGCTCACCGCTCCCACATCATGGCTGACAAACAGAATGGTGGTGCCGCGTTCCTGCATCTGCTTCAATGTCACCATGCACTTCGCCTGAAATTCCATGTCCCCCACCGCCAGTGCTTCATCTATGATCAGTACCTCCGGCTCGACCGAGATGGCGACGGCGAATGCAAGGCGTACATACATGCCGCTTGAGTACGTCTTTACCGGTTGATCGAGGAAATCGCCAATGTCGGCATAAGCGGCGATGCACTCGTGGCGTTGTCCGATCTCGCCAGGATTCAATCCCGCAATCGATGCCGCCATACGGATATTCTCGCGGCCAGTAAATTCCCCGTTGAAGCCGGCTCCCAGCTCAAGTAAAGCCGAGACTTTGCCTTTGATATATATTTCACCCTGAGTGGGTGTCAGCGTTCCCGCGATCAGTTGCAGCAGCGTGCTTTTCCCGGATCCGTTCGGACCGATGATGCCGAAAGTTTCCCCGCGACGAATCTCGAAGGAAATGCTGTCCAGCGCCCGGAATTCCCGATACAGTTGCTTCCGGTTACCCCACAAGCCTTGCAGCAGCCGGTCCTGCGAACGGCCATAAATGCGATAGGTCTTTGACAGGGCCGATACGCGAAGCGCAATATCTGCGCTATTGATATCATCGGTTGCCGTTGGGGGAGAGGAGTCCATGGAGGAGCCGCATCTTGTTTCGGCTGTGAGTTCTCTCGGGGCTGTCATTACAAAGTCCCGTCGAGGTTTCGTTCTGGCACGATCAAACGCTTTGGATGGAATGGGGAAGTATGGCATGTATGGAATGTATGCCGAGAATTATCTTAGTCGAGAACCGGGGTTCCTGCTACTGGTGCTTGAAGTACCCGGAGTATCAGGGATTACGCAGGCTCAAGTTTGTCAGTGCAGGACAGACTCATGAAGGAAGCCAGTATCCATCCGACAGCCGTTGTTCATCCCGGTGCACAGCTTGGCTCGGGTGTCACCATCGGGGCTTATTCCATTGTGGAAGAACATGTCGCGGTTGGCGACGATACCTGGATCGGGCCGCACGTTGTCATTAAGGGGCATACGCGCGTCGGGGACAATAACCGGATTTTCCAGTTCTGCTCGCTAGGGGATGAGCCCCAGGACAAGAAATACAAGGGTGAACCTACCCGATTGGAAATAGGCGATCGAAACACGATTCGGGAGTTTTGTACTTTCAATCGGGGTACCGCCCAAGGGGCGGGTGTTACTCGCCTCGGAAATGACAATTTCGTGATGGCTTACGTCCATCTGGCGCATGATTGCCAGGTGGGTAACTTCACGACCTTTACCAATAACGCTTCCCTGGCCGGCCATGTCCAGGTGGGTGATTACGCGGGACTCGGGGGATTCACCTCCGTTCATCAGTTCGTTCGCGTGGGCGCCTACAGCTTTACCGGTTTAGGCACCGTGCTGACTCAGGACCTGCCACCTTATCTCCTGGCGGCGGGAAATCCCGCCATGCCTTACGGTCTCAACTGGAGAGAGCTCAAGCGCCGCGGGTTTTCCGAATCCACCCTTCGCGCACTGAAAAGTGCTTACAAGCTGGTATACCGGTCCGGCCTTGCATTGAAAGAAGCGGAAGCGCAGCTCATGCAGCTTGCTGGCGATACACCGTCTGTCCAACGCTTTCTTGATTTTATTTCCGTGCGAGGACGTGGAATTATCCGGTGATTGGTTAGCAGGACTGATCTTTTCGGGGCGGCAAGCATGTGGAAAGTTGCAATCAAGACTTCACTTGGTAAAATAAGCCTTCAGTGCTCAGCGGAAAGGATCGCACCAGCAGCTTTGGAATCGGGTTTCATCGAATTACCTGTTACTTCAAAGCATGCAATCCGGGTTATAACCTGCCTTTACACCACCCCCATCCTTTCGGTGGACTGCTGATTGCGCAGATGCTTGCGCGGCTTATAAGCGCGACTCCGCGTTGATGCCCGTTGCGTTTTCGTTTTTATTGCCGAGGTAGGACGTGGGTTTACTGAATCACAATCTGAGCGGGAGAATCGTCATATGAAGAATCAAAAACAGAAAGCGATTGCACAGGCAACGCGCGCGGTAGTTAACGGAGGATTGTTTGCGGGTTGCCTGTCGTTCAGTCTCATCGCAAACGCGGGCATCAATTTCCAGTTCGTATACAAGGATGCGCCTGGTACGGGATTTCTCGATCCCGTAAACGGCGCCAGTCGGCAAGCTGCGCTCAACACTGCTGCCACGGAATTCTCCAGAATGTTTGGCACCCACTTCGCCAACTCGGGGACCATTGTGCTGGAAGCAACGGCCACCAATGATCCCCAGAGCAGTACCCTGGCAGGGGCGGGCAGTGAATATGTCGTTCCCCCGGTACCGGGATTCAACCTCAACGAGGTCGTGCGCGAGAAACTCCAGACAGGGATTGATTCCAACGGAAGCAGACCCGATGGCTCGCTCGATATCAACTTTGGGAGCAAATGGGAGCTTGGCTTCAACACGCCCGTGTCGAGTGAGCGCTACGACTTCTATTCCACGATGTTTCATGAATTTACGCATACGCTTGGTTTTTCTTCATCCATAGGGCAATTCGGTGATCCGATCGGGGGTACGAAGGATGCGGGAAGCTGGAGCAGCTTCGACAGCTACCTGGTAAACAAGAGTGGAACTCCGGTCATTGATCCTGCAACTTTCGCACTCGATCAGACTGTCTGGGATGCAGGCAGCGTGGGAGGCACCAGTCCCTCGGGAGGCCTGTTCTTCGATGGAGCTCACGCCATGGCGGCAAACGGAGGCAATCCGGTGGGTCTGTACACACCGTTTCCGTGGGAGGAGGGGAGCAGCGTTTCCCACCTGGATGATAATAATAGCGCTTATGCGGGAATGATGATGCTGGCCGCCTCTGAGACGGGACCTTATGCCCGGGACTACAGTGCGGTCGAGATTGGCATGCTCCAGGATCTTGGATATACGGTAACGGCTGTGCCAGAGCCGGAGGTCTACGCGATGATGCTGGCCGGCTTGGGGTTGCTGGGCTGGGGAACGCGGCGCAAAAAGCGCCATGACCAGTAATGCTGAGGAGATAATCTTTCTTGCCGCCGCTTTATCCCTATGGCGGCGGCGCAGTCTGGTCTGTTGGACCCTGGTACCGCGATATCGGATTTATCGAACTTTTCTTGCCAGGCCGTTCCCTGTTTTCATCTTGCTCCTTGTCGGGTCAGCGTCCATGGCGGCCGAAAGTACCTTGGGGCCCGAGGGTCCTCCACTCACTTATCCCATTCAGGAAGTCGGTCTCCATCTGATCCGGCAGGGAGGCAATGCGGCCTTTCCTGTACAGCGGATCAGCCTGTCAGGCAAGGGAAGCGCTACTTTCGAACGGAGTAATGAACTTCTGCAGGTTTTCTACCCAACGAGCGCACTGCTTGCTCTTCTGAACGACCTTTACAGAATTCGTTTCTTCGAACTTCCTTCGCAATACACCCCACGCTATTCTGTCTTTCTCAAGGATGATGGGATGATTGCGACTTCTGCATTACGCTTGATGGATACAGCGAGCACGCGCATCTGTTTTGCGGTGACCGGTTATGAAAAATGTGTTACGTATGGACGCGATGGTCCGCATGACCTGGAGAATATCGTCAATCGCGTTTTTGACGATATTGAGAAGCAGGTGAAGCGGAAATAGTGCCGAAAGCATTCGTTGTCTGTCCCTGTATCAGGGAAGCCGGCGCTTGTGGAACTCACTCATGAGGTGGGTTCGTTGCTCGTATCTATTTTATGGATTCGTTGCGAGAAGAAGAGCACTCTGTATCCTTTCAGAGTCGTGCTCAATCGTCTTGCACAGTTCTTTGCTTGTAAACAATAAGAAGTCGATCCTGACATTCTCTTGAAAGAGGAGGTAGTATGGCCAATGAAGGTTACCACGAACCCCTTGAGGAACTCTCCGACGAAACACGGGATATGCATAAGGCGATCGTTTCGCTGATGGAAGAACTGGAAGCGATAGACTGGTATAACCAGCGTGTGGATTCCTGCAAGGATGAGGAACTCAAGGCAATCCTCGTGCATAACCGCGATGAGGAAAAGGAGCATGCGGCAATGGTGCTCGAATGGATCCGCCGTAAGGACCCGGTCTTTTCCACGGAACTGAGAGACTATCTGTTCACTGACAAGCCCATCGCCCACGAATCATAATTCACAATCAATGGGGTGACCCATCGATTTATCCGGGCAAGCTTTTCAGCCAGTGCTCCCTTGCGTTGCGCGCCCTTGCGAAAAGCCTTTCGAGAGCATCCCCATCGCCATCCGACAGCATTTCGCGCATGACAGTCAATTCCTTCTGGTACGCATCGATCTGGTTTAGCAACGCCTTCCGATTGCCAAGACATATGTCGCGCCACATTTCGGGAGAGCTGCCGGCGATACGCGTGGAATCCCGAAAGCCGCTCCCGGCAAAACGCAGCAGATCGTTGTCGTGCGCGTCGTTGCTTCCATCGGCTCCGGCAGAGACGACATGATTCATCAGCGCAAAGGCAAGAACATGAGGGAGATGACTGACAGCAGCCAGTATTTCGTCGTGCCGGTTCGCGCTCATCCGGGAAATCCGGGCTCCGCAAGCCTCCCATAATTCCGTTACTTTTTGCGTTGCCTCCCGGCTGGTTTCCTCAAGGGGAGTCAGTACAACATTTTTGCCGCGAAACAGATCTGCATTGGCGGCGCCTGCTCCACTCCTTTCCGCCCCGGCAACGGGGTGCCCGGGAACAAAATTTTTCAGATGGGGAGCAAGATGGGAGCGTGCCGCCGCTACCACCTCCTGCTTGGTGCTGCCCGCGTCTGTCACGATGGTGGAGGGCGCAAGATATGCGGATATCTGCGCCATGATTTCGCCGGTTTGTCCGACAGGTACGGCAAGGAACACCAATTCCGCATCCTTCAAGGCGGACTCAATGTTGTCGGCAATCTCATCTATCTCACCCAGCGCCAGGGCGCGCCGCATGTTTTCCCTGCTGCGACCAATGCCGGTGATATGCTGCACCCTCCCAGCCTCGCGCAACGCAAGCGCGAACGAACCGCCGATCAAGCCTACCCCGATAACCACCAGTTTGTGGATCACAGTAGTAGTCATTGTCGGCATCGGTTTATATGAGGGGTTTATATGAGCGGTTGATATCAAGCCTCGCATGGCTATCAGGTGGAGCGGCTATTCATCACAGACTCCGTCCGATTACTGCCGCTATTCCTTGCAGCGATCCCATCAGATCGCGGAATTCCTCGGGATTCAACGCCTGGTCTGCGTCGCACCAGGCTTCGCATGGATTGGGATGCGTCTCTACCAGCAGGCCATCCGCTCCCGCTGCAACTGCCGCGCGCGCCAGGGCGGGCACCATCCATGCCTTTCCCCCCGCATGGGAGGGATCGACGATTACCGGCAAGTGCGTTTCTTTTTTTAGCACGGGGATGCAGGTTACATCCATTACGTTGCGATAAGCGGTTTCAAAGGTGCGTATGCCGCGTTCGCAGAAAATGATGTTATGGTTGCCGCCCGCGGCGATGTATTCCGCGGCCATGAGCCACTCGGAAACGGTCGCGGACATCCCGCGCTTCAGTATCACGGGCTTGTTGATGCGCCCCACTTCTTTCAAAAGTTCGAAGTTCTGCATGCTGCGTGTACCGATCTGGATCACATCCACGTCATACTCGAGGAAAGTGTCCAGCATGCGCGCATCCATCAATTCCGTGACGATCCGGAGGTTGTGCTTATCCGCAGCCTTGCGGAACATTTTCAATCCTTCTTCGCCATTGCCCTGGAAGGTATAGGGACTGGTACGGGGCTTGAAGGCGCCGCCCCGCATCAGCCGGCATCCGGCATCCGAGACATGTTGGGCCGCCGAATCCATTTGCTCTTGCGTCTCCACTGAACAGGGACCTCCGATCACCTGCACCTGGTCCCCGCCAATCGCCACATCTCCCACATTGATTATCGAATTATCCCTGTGCCATTCGCGCGACACGATCTTGTACTGCTTGACGATATGCATGGAATATTCGACACCGCTCAGGGTATCGAACATTTCGGGACTGAGCTTGCGCTCATTGCCAATTGCGCCGATTACGGTACGCTCGGTGCCACGCGAAACGTTCGCGTCCAGGTCGAAGCTTCGAATTTTTGCAACCACCGTTTCGATCTGCTCTTCGGTGGCGCCGTTATTCATGACTATGATCACGCTGTTCCCCCCGATGCAACTTTGGGAAAGCTTACCGCCATCTCAGGTATTGTGTCTGCTGCTGCCCCTTCCGTCGTCTCCAGGGCTATCGCCAGCGATTTCAGGAATTTCTCATTTTCAGATTCGAGCCCGACAGTTACCCGGAGATGTTCCGGCATTTCATAAATGCTGATGGGGCGGACAATCACACCCTGCTTCAGCAGACTCTCGTTTATTGCCTTGACATTGCCTGGCACCCGAAAGCTCAGGAAATTCCCGTAGGACGGAATGTACTCGATTCCCATCTGCCGCAATCCGGTGACAATCTGCAGCATGCCTGCCTGGTTGAGCGCATAAGAACGCTTTACGAACTCCTCATCCTGCAGCGCAGCCACCGCGCCGGCAAGACCGATATTGTTGACGTTGAATGGCTGGCGCACGCGGTTCATCAGACCGGCGACGTCAGGATGCCCGAGGCCGAAACCGACGCGCACGCCTGCCATACCGTAAGCTTTGGAGAAAGTGCGGGTAATGAGGAGATTGGGAAACTGCTTCAGCCAGGCAATGCTATCTCCCTTGAGGGCGGGCGGCAGATACTCGTTGTATGCTTCATCCAGTACGACCAGCACATCCGGGGACACTCGCTCGAGAAAGCGCAGCACATCGTCGGCAGGCAGCAGGGTGCCGGTGGGATTGTTGGGATTGGCAATAAATACAACCCGTGTTTCAGGCGCGACAGCATCCAGCATGGCGTCAAGATCATGGCCATAGTTCCGGGCGGGAACGGAAATGCCGATTCCACCCACCGCTTTCGTCACCAGGGGATAAACCGCAAACGCATGCTGCGAGTAAACGGTCGAGGCCCCCGGCTTCAGGAATACGCGCGCGGCCAACTCCAGAACGTCATTGGAACCGTTGCCCAGCACAATCTGATCGCTGGTCACGCCATAGCGCTCGGACAGCGCTGCTTTCAGCTCAAATCCGCTTCCGTCCGGATACAACGAAACCTCGTCGAGCGCCTTGCTCATTGCGTTCAGGGCCATTGGACTGGTTCCCAGGGGGTTTTCATTGGACGCAAGCTTGATGATGGACTGTTCATCCATCCCCATCTCCCGGGCCAGTTCAGAAATAGGCTTGCCGGGCTGATAGGGACTGATGGCACGGATATATGCAGGAGCGAGATCGCAAATATTCATAAGATGGTAGGGAAGAAAAAGCAGAAAATAATAACCGTCAACAGGACAGGCAATCGCACAAAAAGCATGGATTCATGCTTGCAATAACCCGTTTCCCGGCCGTAGGCAAAATCTTCGTCATGGCCCCCCATCGGAGATTCCGGGGTGCGGAGCCGCAATGATATGACGCCGAATTTTTCGCAGGGTAACTGGATCATCGCACGGGATTCACTTTACGGCATTTCGCGGCAGCGCATGGAGGTTTATGAGAAAACAGAGGAGGAGGGTCAGGCTGCGGGATATGAGCCGAGCACTTTGAGAAACGCCGCTTTTTCCACCAGTTCGCGCAGCGCCTGGGAGACTTTCGGCTCCTGCTGGTGGCCTTCGACATCCACAAAAAACACGTATTCCCATAAACCCGCACGGGACGGGCGCGATTCAAGCCGGGTCATGCTGACTCCATGATGGGCGAACGGGGCCAGTAACTCATGTATGGCGCCCGGCCGATTCCTGACCGACGTTACCAGCGACGTTTTATCCCTGCCGGAAGGGGCGACTTCCTGCTCACCTATTACCAGGAAGCGGGTCGTATTGCTGGGATCATCCTCGATGTTCTCGGCACAGACAGTGAGACCATATACTTCTCCCGCCTTTTTTCCCGCCACTGCCGCGGCGCTTTCATCTTCCGCCGCCAGTCTGGCAGCATCCGCATTGCTCGCGGCGTTGATTCTTGCCGACGCGGGTAAATGGGGCAAATGGACATTGAGCCACTCGTGACATTGAGCAAACGATTGAGGATGAGAGTAAATCCTGCGAATGCGTGCAAGGTCGGTATGATGCGCCAGCAGAAGCTGATGTATGGCCAGCGCCACTTCGCCGCACACCTTCAAGCGGGTTTGCAGCAACAGATCGAGCGACCTACCCACTGCGCCCTCGGTCGAATTCTCTACCGGTACAACCCCATAATTTGCCTTGCCGGCTTCCACCTTGCTAAATACGTCATCTATCGAATTGCACGGCAGCGAAGTCACAACGCTACCGAAGCGCTTGAGCGCAGCTTCTTCGGAAAACGTGCCCCTCGGTCCCAGGTATGCGACTGTCAGAGGTTCTTCCATGGATCGACAGAGAGACATGATCTCCGTAAATAACCGCGCAACCTGTTCATTCTCCAAGGGCCCCGGGTTCAGTTCGCGCATCCGCGCCAGCACCTGAGCTTCACGTTCGGGCCGATACGCAGTGCCATTCTTGATTTCTCCGATTTCGCGGGCGAGATCTGCCCGCGCGCTCACCAGCTTCAGGAGTTCGCTGTCGATTGCATCTATCTTGTCGCGCAGCTGTTTGAGTTGAGCGGTCATCGCGGGATAATTTCTGTTTTGAACCGTACCTGCCAAAGCTATGACATGAAATGGCAGCTATTTGGCCGGTACCGGCAGGTAGCGTACATTCAACACACCCTTTATCGCCGCAATCTCGTCGATCGTTTCCTGGGGTACCGGACTGTCGACATCCACCAGGGTGTAGGCCATTTCGCCGCGAGACTTGTTACCCATGGTGTGGATATTGAGACCGGCTTTCGCCATGGCGGTGGAAATTTGCCCCACCATGTTCGGTACGTTGGCATTCGCAACGGCGAGTCGATAAGGGGATTCCCGCTCCATTGTTATATTGGGGAAGTTGACTGCATTGGTAATGCCGCCGTTCTCCAGATAATCGATTACCTGCTTCGTCACCATTACCGCGCAATTCTCTTCCGCTTCCTGAGTGGATGCGCCCAGATGCGGCAGGGTGATAACCCTTGCATGATGTTGAAGCTTTTCGCTGGGGAAATCGCTTACGTAATATTTTATCTTCCCCATCTCGATTCCTTCGAGCACGGCATTTTCATCCACGATGCCGTCACGCGAAAAGTTGAGCAGAATCGTACTGTTTCTCATGCTTTGCACAACCTGCCGGTTGACGAGGTGCCGGGTCGAATCTAGCAGGGGTACGTGCAATGTTACAAACTCGCTGTTGCGCAACAAATCTTCGATGCTTTCCGCGCGCTTGACCTCCGAGGACAGGTTCCAGGCTGCATCCACGGTGATATTGGGATCATATCCCATCACCTTCATGCCAAGCCGAAGCGCTGCATCAGCCACCAGGCGTCCTATTGCGCCCAGGCCAATGATGCCCAGCGTACGTCTGGGCAGTTCGATGCCAGCAAACTGCTTTTTGCCGTTCTCAGACAGCCTGTTCAGGGTCTCGTTATCGCCTTCCAGTTTTTCGGTGAAATGAATCGCCGGAATCAGGTTACGGGAAGCGATCAGCAGGCCTGCCAGCACCAGTTCCTTGACTGCGTTGGCATTGGCTCCCGGCGCATTGAAAACGGGCACCCCGCGCAGGTTCATGGCGCTGACCGGTACGTTGTTCGTGCCTGCCCCGGCCCGGCCTATTGCTTTCACGCTGGGAGGAATATCCATGTCCAGCATATTGTGGGAGCGCACCAGAATCGCATCGGGCTCGGTTGTGTCGCTGCCCACTTTATAATGGCTGGAACTGAAAAGCTTGAGGCCCAGCGGCGAAATCTGGTTGAGGGTCAGTATCCGGAAGATTTTATGTGCACGTTCAGGCATGATTGCTCGCAAATTCCTTCATGAATTCCACCAAGACCTTTACGCCTTCAAGCGGCATCGCATTGTATATCGAAGCGCGCATGCCGCCGACAGAACGATGGCCTTTCAACTGGATGAGGCCGTGCGTTCGGGCCTGTTTCAGAAACTCTTCATCGAGCCCCGGATCTTTTAAAGTGAACGGCACATTCATGCGCGACCGGTCGGGTTTCGCCACGGGGCAATGATAAAAATCAGTAGTGTCCAGAAAGTCGTACAGCAGACGCGCCTTGGCAATGTTGATTTTCTCCATTGCCTGAAGCCCGCCTTTCTGTTTCAGCCATTCCACCACCAGCCCCGTGATATACATCGCATAAGTCGGCGGCGTGTTGTACATGGAGTCGTTGTCGGCGTGAATCTTGTAATCGAACATGGTCGGTGTGCCCGGCACGGTTGTTCCTATCAGGTCCTCGCGCACGATGACGATACAGAGGCCTGCGGGACCCACGTTTTTCTGAGTGCCGGCATAAATCAGCCCAAACCGGCTTACATCCAGGGGGCGTGACATAAAGGCGGAAGAAATGTCCGCCACCAGGGGTATATCGGTACCCGACAAGTCCGGAATCCAGTTGAACTCCACTCCGCCAATCGTCTCATTGGGCGTGTAGTGCAGATAAGCTCCCTCCGGATCGATGTTCCATTTATCCTGGGTGGGAGCATACGTAAAATTTGCATCTTCCGAGGAAGCTGCAACATGAACGGCGCAATATTTTTTCGCTTCCTTGAGCGCTTTCGTGGACCACTGGCCAGTATTGATATAGTTGGCGCTTTTCTTTCCGCGCACCAGGTTCATCGGCACCATCGCGAACTGGCTGGAAGCGCCGCCGGACAAAAAGAGTACCTTGTAGTTGGGCGGGATGCTCGCCAATTCCCGCAAATCCGTCTCGAGCCTGGCCGCAATGGACATGAATTCCTTGCCGCGGTGACTCATTTCCATCACCGACATACCGCTGCCGTGCCAATCAAGCATTTCGTCACGCGCCTGCTGCAAAACTTCCTTTGGTAATACCGCCGGACCTGCGCTGAAGTTATAGATGGGTTCCATCGGAGTTCCTTATGAATTCCTCATGAGTTCTTACTCTGGCTGTTCACGGCAAATCCGTGGCTAAGCCTTCCCCTAATCCTGGCGCTTCGTCAGTTTCCACGACCCTTTCCAGCCCGGCAAGCTTCTCACCCTCATCCAGGTTGATCAGTATCACGCCCTGTGTTGCCCGGCTCATCTCGCGCACCTCTTTCACGCGTGTGCGGATCAGCACGCCACCGGTCGTGATGAGCATGATTTCGTCGTCCTCGCGCACCAGGCGCGCCCCCACGACCTTGCCGTTGCGCTGGGTGGTCTTGATCGCAATCATGCCCTGCGAACCCCGGCCGTGACGAGTGTATTCGCTGATGGGAGTACGTTTGCCATAGCCATTCTCGGTTGCGGTCAGCACCGCCTGCTCCTCGCTCTCGGCCACCAGCAGCGAAATCACCTTTTGCCCCTTGCCCAGCGTCATCCCGCGCACACCCCGCGCGCCCCGTCCCATCGGGCGTACGTCGTTCTCATCGAAACGCACGGCTTTCCCTCCATCGGAGAAGAGCATCACATCATGCTTGCCCTCGGTCAGCGCTACGCCGATCAGGAAATCATCCTCGTCGAGACCTACCGCTATGATGCCACTCGCGCGCGGCCGCGAAAACTCCGACAGGGGTGTTTTTTTCACCGTGCCCAGAGAAGTTGCCATGAATACATAACGGTTGTCATCGAATGTCTTTATCGGAAGAACGGCATTGATCTTCTCGCCGTATTCCAGTTGCATCAGGTTGACGATAGGCCTGCCGCGGGAAGCGCGTCCTCCCTGCGGCACGGAATACACCTTGATCCAGTAGACCCTCCCCCGGCTGGAAAAGCAGAGAATATAGTCGTGCGTATTGGCGATAAACAGGTTATCGATGAAATCATCATCTTTGGTGCCTGTTGCCTGCTTCCCCCGGCCGCCCCGTTTCTGCGCGCGATAGTCGTCGAGCGGCTGGGATTTGATGTATCCATTGTGCGATAGCGTCACGACCACATCCTCGGATGCGATCAGGTCCTCCATGCTCAAATCCTGAGTATTGATGACGATCTCGCTGCGGCGTTTATCACCAAACTGTTGCTTCATCGCAACAAGCTCCTCGGTGATGATGGCCGTGATACGCTCCGGGCGGGCAAGAATGTCGAGAAGGTCGGCTATTCTCTCCATCACATCCCTATACTCGCTGACAATCTTGTCCTGCTCGAGCCCCGTCAGGCGTTGCAGGCGCAATTCCAGTATAGCTTGTGCCTGTCCATCGGAAAGATGATAGCCGTCATCAAATAACCCGTATTCGGGCGCCAGGCCCTCGGGTCGGAATTGCTTCGCATCCACTGCAGCGCGTGCCAGCATCTGCTCCACCAGTCGCGAGCGCCACACCCGCGACATCAATGCTTCCTTGGCTGCTGCAGGCGTCTGCGCTGCCTTGATCAGGGCAATCACTTCATCCACGTTGGATAAGGCGACAGCGAGTCCCTCCAGCACATGGCCGCGTTCACGGGCCTTTTTCAACTCGAATACGCTGCGCCGCGTAACGACCTCGCGCCGGTGGCGCAAGAACGCCTCCAGCATCTGCTTCAAATTCAGTAGCCGCGGCTGCCCGTCAAGCAGGGCCACCATGTTCATGCCGAAGGTGTCCTGCATTTGCGTTTCTTTATAGAGATTGTTCAGCACCACCTCGGGTACTTCGTTGCGGCGCAGTTCGATAACCACGCGCATCCCCGATTTATCCGATTCATCGCGCAAATCGGAAATGCCTTCGATTTTCTTATCCCGCACCAACTCGCCGATACGGATAAGCAGATTGGCCTTGTTTACCTGGTAGGGCAGCTCGTCGATAACGATGCTCTGGCGTCCGCCCCCTTTTTCCATATCCTCGAAGTGAGTGCGCGCGCGCATGATTACGCGCCCGCGGCCCGTGCGGTAGCCTTCTTTTACGCCGGTCACGCCATAGATCAGCGCGGCGGTGGGAAAATCCGGGCCCGGTATCAGTTCGATCAGATCCTCGATGGCGATTTCGGGGTTCTTCAGCAGGGCGAGGCAGGCATCCGTCACTTCATTCAGGTTATGTGGCGGAATATTGGTTGCCATGCCCACCGCAATCCCGGACGAACCATTGATAAGCAGGTTCGGGATTTTGGTCGGCAGGATCAGCGGTTCTTTCTCGGTGCCGTCATAGTTAGGGCCGAAATCAACCGTTTCCTTATCCAGATCGGCCAGCATTTCATGCGCGATGCGAGACATGCGGATTTCGGTATAACGCATTGCCGCCGGGTTGTCGCCATCCACGGAGCCGAAGTTGCCCTGTCCATCCACGAGCATGTAGCGCAGCGAGAAATTCTGCGCCATCCGTACTATAGTGTCATATACGGCAGTATCGCCGTGCGGGTGATATTTACCGATGACATCACCGACGACGCGCGCCGATTTTTTGTAGGGACGGTTCCAGTCGTTGGAGAGTTCATGCATAGCGAATAGAACCCGGCGATGCACCGGTTTCAGGCCGTCGCGCACGTCGGGTAATGCGCGTCCCACGATGACGCTCATGGCGTAGTCGAGATAGGAGCGGCGCATTTCCTCTTCGAGACTGATCTGCAGGGTTTCTTTCGCGAATTGATCCATTACTTTTGAAGGGGGACAAGAACTTGCGGGAACGGGAACATATCGAGGATATATTTCTTTCCTGATATCGGCATATAAAGCCCCCCATTTTAGCATGCCGCCCGTAGGGGAGTCACCCGGAAAGCCCGGTTTTCATGCCGATTGCAACACCCCTATTTGACAAGGACAAATATATGAATACATAATCAAAGCGCGATTATGCAATGATGCGCGATGCCGCAATGAGGCGGCTTAGTCTTTTCATTTGCATGACTTACAGGGATGATCTGATCTTGAATCTTAGTTTTTCTAAAAAGGGGCATAGCATGAAAAATACAGTAACGAAAAAACTCTTGCTTGGAGCAGCTGTTTTGCCAGTGCTGTTTTCAGGCGTCGCTATGGCTCAGGAGATACCTGAGGCCTACGCGGTCGATAGCGTTGGCGAAGTAGTCAGAGATTCTTCCGGAGACTGCTGGCGCACCGGTTATTGGACACCTGCAATGGCAACCTATGAGTGCGACCCTGATCTGCTGCCAAAACCCGAGAAAAAAGTCGAAGCCCCCGCTCCAGAACCCACCCCTGCCCCTGCTCCTGCTCCTGTTTATACCGAGCCTGAGAAAATCTCGCTCTCCGCCGATCAACTGTTCGATTTCGACAAGGCCAACCTGAGGCCAGAAGGCAAACAGACCCTGGATGATCTTGTGGCCAAGCTTGGTGGCGTCAAATACGACACCATCGTTGCCATCGGTTATGCCGACCGTCTCGGCAGCGATGCCTATAACAAGAAACTTTCCATGCGCCGCGCCGAATCCGTCAAGGCTTACCTGGTCAACGAAAAAGGCATCCCGGCTGATCGCATCTTCATCGACGGCAAAGGCGAAGCTAATCCTGTAACGGGCGATACCTGCAAGGGTAACAAGAAGACGAAGGCTCTGATCGCCTGTCTGCAACCCGACCGTCGCGTCGAAGTTGAAGTCGCCGGTACGAAGGAAACAGTACAATAATTCGATCCATATATAAAAAACGCAAAAAAATCAAACCCTGCCATCGCGGCAGGGTTTTTTTTTGCTAAGCTTCCGCGATGATGGATCCGGTAAAAATCGATACGCTGCTGGAGGCACGCTGGATAATCCCGGTTGAGCCCGCGGGCGCGGTGCTTCATGGTCATGCCATTGCAATTGACCAGGGCATGATTCGCGCAATCCTGCCCCGCGCCGAGGCACACGTGCAATTCGAGCCGCGCGAACGCGTCGTGATGAACAGCCACGCGCTCATTCCCGGCCTGATAAATCTCCACACGCATGCGGCCATGTCGCTGATGCGAGGAATGGCAGATGACCTGCCTTTGATGGAGTGGCTAACCCATCATATCTGGCCGGCGGAAGCGAAGCACGTGGACCAGGGTTTTGTTTTCGATGGTACGCGTCTGGCATGCGCCGAGATGCTGCAGGGTGGAGTTACCTGTTTCAATGACATGTACCTGTTTCCGGAAGCCGCTGCGCGCGCCGCATTGGCCGCGGGCATGCGTGCCAGCATCGGCATGATCGCAATCGACTTTCCCACTGCCTACGCCAGCGATCCTGACGACTATCTGACCAAGGGTCTGGCGCTGCGGGACGATTACAATCCGCATTCCCTCCTGTCATTCTGTTTTGCCCCACATGCGCCTTACACCGTAGGTGACAAGAATTTGTCCCGGGTTCTCACCTATGCAGAGCAGTTGGATGTACCCATTCACATTCATCTGCACGAAACCGGGGATGAAATCGACAACAGCCTGAAAAGCTATGGAATGCGTCCCCTTGAGCGCATTCACAAGCTCGGACTGCTCGGACCCAATCTGATTGCGGTACACATGGTGCATCTTACCGGGGGAGAAATCGAACTGCTGGCGCAGCAAGGCTGTTCCGTAGCCCATTGCCCTTCTTCCAACCTTAAACATGCGAGTGGGCTGGCACCCGTTGCCGCTCTTATAGAAGCAGGCGTCAACGTAGGATTGGGAACGGATAGCGCTGCAAGTAACAGTCGGCTCAAGATGTTCGAGGAAATGCGGCTTGCGGCACTCCTAGCAAAAGGACAAAGCGGGAGGGCAGAAGTGCTGCCTGCATGGCAGGTGCTGCAAATGGCCACGCTCAACGGGGCCAGGGCTTTAGGGTTGGGAGACCGTATCGGTTCCCTTGTTCCAGGCAAAGCTGCGGATATTGCCGCCGTGGATTTCTCCAGTCTTGATATGGCGCCCTGCTATGACCCTGTTTCCCATCTTGTCTATGCTGCCGGACGTGAACATGTGAGTCATGTGTGGGTAAATGGTAAAATGCTGCTGCGTGACTCGGAATTGACTACGCTGGACCGGGAAGAATTGGTGCACAGGGCTGAATTCTGGCGGGAACAAATGACAACGGGCGTGATAGCAGTTCACGAAAAATGATGGATAAAGAAATCGAAAATGGCAGTGTCAACGTTGATCTGCTGGAACTGGAAAAATTCAACCAGCTCGCGCATCGCTGGTGGGATCCCAACAGTGAATTCAAGCCGCTGCATGAGATCAATCCGCTGCGGCTGGGTTACATAGACCGCCACGCCCGCCTGGCGGGTAAAGACGTCCTGGATGTCGGCTGTGGCGGAGGTATCCTGTCTGAAAGCATGGCTGAGAGCGGCGCGCAGGTAACCGGCATCGATCTGGGCGACAAGGCGCTGAAGGTGGCAAAGCTGCACCTGCTGGAAAGCGGGAATAAAGTCAATTACCGCAAGAGCTCAGTGGAAGCGCTCGCGGCGGAGCAGCCCCATCATTACGATGTGGTCACCTGCATGGAAATGCTGGAGCACGTGCCGGATCCAGTCAGCACGGTGAGAGCTTGCGCGGAGCTCGCCAAGCCCGGTGGCTGGGTATTCTTCTCGACCATCAATCGCAACCCCAAATCGTACCTGTTTGCCGTGATCGGGGCGGAATACGTGTTGAACCTGCTGCCGCGCGGGACGCACGACTATGCCAAATTCATCAAACCGTCTGAACTTGGACGCATGGCGCGCGAAGCAGGGTTGGATGTGCAGGAAGTAATCGGCATGAGCTACAATCCCATCACCAAAGTTTACTCCCTGGGACAGGATACCGATGTGAACTACATCATGGCATTCCGTGCCTGAAACCCCTCGCGCTCCAAGGCCAGACTCCAAGCGATCATTTCAGTTGAGCCCGGTCATCGGTGACATCATCAATCTGGATTGGCGCCCATCTTTATTCCTCCGGTTCGTATCCATGCTTCTTTCATGATTAACGCCGTTCTCTTCGATCTCGACGGAACGCTTGCCGATACCGCCCCCGATCTCGGGTATGCCCTGAATCGGCAGCGCATCGCCCGCGGGCTGCTGCCCCTGCCGTTGGAGCTCATCCGTACCGAGGCTTCCGCGGGGGCGCGCGGCCTGTTGGGCCTGGGATTCAACATCAAGCCCGGGGACGCCGGATATGACGCCATGCGCACCGAATTCCTCGACTTCTACGCGGAACACCTCTGCCGCGAGACATTCTTGTTCGCAGGGGTCGCGGATCTCCTCGATCAGCTCGATGACCGGGGCCTGATCTGGGGCATCGTCACCAACAAACCCGCTCGTTTTTCCGTACCGCTCCTCGAGGCGCTGGGTTTGGGCAATCGTGCTTCCTGCCTTATCAGCGGGGGCGATACCACGCACTCCAAACCCCATCCCGAGCCTCTGCTTACAGCGAGCGGAGCAATAGCCGTCCCGCCGGAAGAATGCATCTATCTGGGCGACGACCTGCGCGACGTCCAGGCCAGCCTCGCCGCCGGCATGGAACCCATCATCGCCAGATACGGCTATCTCGGCAATGTAGGTGCCCCCGAAACCTGGGGTGCAAGATACCTCATAGACCGGCCCGAAGAACTGCTCGGCTATTTGTAAAAACCGTTCGCACTCTCTTTTCTTATTTGCTCGTCTGGAAAAGCCCCTTCCCTGGCAGGGAGAGGGGGGGGAAGGCAGCGACGGATTTTCGCCTCGCCCGACGTTTGTTTCAAAAAGACACCCTCTCCCTGCCAGGGAGAGGGTATTCAATCTCTCGACCGTTGTTCGCCCTGAACTGTCGAAGGGAAACAGTGCCAGGACCTGGGACAGGTTTCTTCCTCGAAGACATGACTATTCGGTAACATCAAAATCTGGGAATGGGTTTGAGTTCTCTCCCCCGACAATAATGGGTATAATCCGACCGTGATATTATTGCTAATCGAGGGGAATCCTGCTGGCGGTAGGTTTGTTGCGGGAATAATATGCAGCACCCCCATTGAACTCTTTCGGTTCGCAGTCATCTAACTAGCCGTAATACAGAATGCCGGGGGCGACTTGGCTTCGACGTGGGTTGCAAAACAGAGCAGGGCATACCGAGGACCAGTTACCTCGTAAATACATCTGGAAACCAATAGTCGCAAACGACGAAAACTACGCTCTAGCCGCTTAAATCCGGCTGGACTCCGCACCGGTGGGCCTCAACGCCGGGTCTGGCAACAGACAGCGGAGCCATTAACGAGGATCGCGCCCGGTAGGGTTACTTTACAGGGCGTTAAACAATAGGTGACTCGCCTGCCATCAGTCCGCCGGTTGACGGATGCCAGGTTAAATTAAAAAACATGGCTAAGTATGTAGAACTGCCTGTAGAGGGCTTGCGGACGCGGGTTCAATTCCCGCCGCCTCCACCAATTGAAAGTCCAAAATAATCCAAAGAAATCCAGAAAACCCGCATGAATAAAGGCTTGCGGGTTTTTTGTTGTCCAAACAAATCCAAACTCATCTATTGAAATCCGACGGTAACTGACGGTAAACTTGACGGTAATAGAGTTACCGCCAACTGGAGTTACCGTCATGGCACTTACCGACACCGCTATTCGCAATACCAAGTCTGCTGACAAACCTCTCAAGCTAACAGATGAGCGCGGGCTATACCTGCTGCTCAAACCCAATGGCTCCCGCTGGTGGCGATTTGATTACCGCTATGGCGGCAAACGCAAAACCCTCTCCATGGGTGTTTATCCCGACGTGAGCTTGAAAGACGCCCGTAATCGCCGTGACGAAGCTCGCAAGTTGCTTGCTTCCGATGTCGATCCCGGCGAAAACCGTAAAGCGGTCAAAGCTGCTAAGCTGGAAAAGACTACAAACAGTTTCGAAGTGATCACCAGGGAATGGTATGCGAAGTTTTCCCCGACCTGGAATGAAAGCCATGGTGAGCGAATTATTCGCCGGTTCGAGCGCGATATCTTTCCCTGGATTGGTAGCAAGCCCATTTCCGAGATAGCAGCACCTGAACTGCTGGCAACAGTGCGGCGCATCGAAAGCAGGGGCGCAGTGGAAACCGCGCATAGGGCATTGGGTAACTGTGGACAAGTTTTTCGCTATGCCATCGCAACCGCACGTGCTACCCGAGATATTTCCGCTGATTTGAGAGGCGCCCTTCCCCCGGTGAAGGGAGAACATTTTGCCGCCATTACCGAACCTAAACAGGTAGGCGCATTGCTGCGGGCAATCGATGGCTATACAGGTTCTCACGTTGTACGTTGTGCATTGCGCCTTGCTCCACTGGTATTTGTGCGCCCAGGCGAGCTGCGCAAAGCCGAATGGAAGGATATAGACCTGGATGGCGGGGAATGGCGCTATACCGTCACCAAGACCAATACCCCGCACATTGTTCCCCTCTCAACACAAGCCGTGGAAATCCTCAAGGAACTGCAAGCTTTAACAGGCAGAAGCCGCTTTGTTTTCCCCGGTGCGCGTACCAATGGCCGGCCCATGAGTGATAATGCAATCCTTGCTGCCCTGCGACGCATGGGCATAGACAAGGAAGAAATGAGTGGCCATGGTTTTCGCGCCATGGCGCGAACCATTCTTGATGAAGTGCTAGGCGTTCGTCCTGACTTTATCGAACACCAGTTAGCTCATTCGGTAAGAGACCCTAATGGCCGCGCCTATAATCGAACCGCTCATCTACCCGAGCGTCGCAAGATGATGCAGCAATGGGCGGATTACCTGGACAAACTCAAAGCTGGTGCCGAAATCATCCCCTTGCATGGCGTGGCCTAGAGAAGTAATGGGCTCTCGGGAAAACCATGAGTGAAGATAACGCTTGGCCTTGGGGACTTCGCAAGCCAAATTGGGATAACTGGAAATCGGTTAAACAGGCAAGACTCTGGCAGTCAGTCGCGCTGGCTTGCGATCTTGATCCAGCGAGCTTCCAACTGTTCGAGCAACCTCAACTCGCAAGGTCGTTCAAGGAACCGCCCCGGCAATTCGAGGATTTGCTTGGCCTAGCCAAGGCCAGTATTGGCGCGAACAGTTTCTTGAAACTGCTTTCACGCAGTGAGGAAGGACTGGAAGAAAGCGAAGTCAAGCTTACAAATTTCGCTACCTGGCTCAAAAGCATACAGTATCCCATCCCCGCACAATTCCCCTGGCAACCTGAACCTATCACACTCAGTAATCTCGATTGGCCATGGGGCAGACACGAAACCCATTTACTGCGAAAGCTTGGAGGTGCTGCCCAGCGTTTCTGGAGCAACTACGACCCGTCAGACCCAACCACCGCGCCTACCAATCAGCAAGTCATTGATTGGCTAAAGGGGGAAGGCGTGTCTGAACGCACCGCCGAAATCATGGCTACTATCCTTCGCGCTGACGGTCTTCCCACCGGCCCGCGCAAATAGTTCACCGCACCCTCCAAAAGCCGCTATTGGCGCTAGTTTCCACGTAACTCGCATTGAATACCCGCGACCCTCCGCGCGTATTATCGTATCCGCTTGTGCTATTTAATTGCCAACCATGTTCAACAACACCTAAAGAGGTACAAACATGGTTCAAGCAATCCTAAGACTTCCTGCTGTTAAAGCTGAGTCCGGCGCATCCCGTTCAACCATTTATCTTCGCATTCAGCAAGGACTTTGGCCCAAGCCAGTTAGACTTGGCCCGCGTTCTGTAGGCTGGCCTGCCAGCGAAGTAGCCGCCATTAATGCTGCCCGCATTGCTGGGAAGACAGATGATGAGATACGGGAATTGGTAGCCAAACTGGAAGCCGCCCGTAAAACGGCTGGCAAGGCGCTGTAAGGGGATGGCGATGCGAAATATCAGCACAGCACAAATCGCACCCCTACCGTCAACCCAAAACTCAACGACTGCTCTTATAACTTCATGCTCATACGGGAGCGGTCGCTTCGAACTTGCAGAAACAGGCGTCTATTTCCATGGTAGAGACAAAGACGGAAACGAGCAATTGCCGCAATGGATTTGCGTCCCTCTATCTGTAATTGCCAAAACAAGGGATGGGAAGAGCGGCGAATGGGGGCGATTATTGGAATGGCGGGATGATGATGGACATATCCACCAATGGGCAATGCCGCTCGAACTCCTGGAGAGTGACGGCGCGGATGTGAGGCGTGAGCTTGCCCGCCTTGGGTTGCATATCTCGCCTAATCAATTCGCACGTGGCTTGTTGGCTGCATATGTCAAGGTATGGCCGGTAGAAGCAAGAGCACGTTGCGTAGATCGTCTTGGCTGGCACGGCAATACTTTTGTTACACCCACTGGTGCAATTGGGGAAACTGAAGAACTTGTCGTATTTCAAAACTCGCACGCGATTGAACCGGCTTATACGGAAGTCGGCACGGTAGAGGAATGGCGTGATTCTGTGGCAGCACTGGCGGCAGGCAATACGCGCCTTGTATTTGCGCTATCCGTGGCCTTTGCAGGCGCATTGGCTGAAATTGCAGGGGAAGACTCCGGTGGCTTTCATCTTCGCGGCGCCTCATCTTCCGGCAAATCCAGTGCATTAAAGCTTGCCGCTTCAGTATGGGGCAATCCTTCAGCTTATGTGCGGCTCTGGCGTGGCACGGTCAATGGCTTGGAAGGATTGGCAACACTGCACAATGACGGCTTGCTGATTCTGGATGAAATTGGATAGATTGAACCAAAGGATGCGGGAGAAGCCGCTTATCTTTTGGCGAATGGTCAAGGCAAAGTCAGAGCGTCACGCAATGGCTTTGCCCGCTCAAGCCAACGCTGGCGGCTGCTGTTCTTAAGCGCAGGTGAAACCTCTCTTTCCGCAATCATGGCACAAGCAGGCAAACAAACAACTGCCGGGCAGGAAATCCGTCTAGCCGACATAGAAGCTGATGCAGGCTCAGGCATGGGCATATTCGAGACATTGAATGGATATCCCAATGCTGCTTCCCTGGCGGTAGCGATAAAGGAAGCATCTAGCAAATATCATGGCGCTGTTGGTAAGGAATGGTTGCGCTATCTCGTCGCGAACAGGATTTCCCTCAAAGACTTTGTCCCTGAGCAAATCAAGCAATTTGTAACGGGAGTAATACCGGCAAGGGCGGCAGGGCAAGTTGAGCGGGTAGCGCGTCGCTTTGCATTGGTTGCCGTGGCGGGCGAACTGGCAACACACTCAAAATTAACAGGATGGTCTCAAGGTGAAGCGATTCATGCTGCTCACACCTGCTTTGCCGTTTGGCTGGAAGCCTTTGGCGGGAGTGGCAACCGCGAAGAACGGGCGATATTGGCTCAGGTACGGGCTTTCTTTGAAACCCATGGTGCAAGCAGGTTTGAAGATATCAACGCAACAATTGACCAGCGCATTCCAAAAAGGGCAGGTTTCTACCGGAACGGAATAAAAGAAGGCCGGGAGTTCCTGGTATTGCCGCAAGTCTTCCGCAAGGAAGTCTGCGAGGGCTTTGATGAGAAGACGGTTAAGAAAGTCTTGCTGAATGCTGGCCTATTGCTTCCAGGCAATGATGGCAAACCGTCGCAAGTTGTGCGACTTCAAGGATTGGGTTCATCGAGGGTCTACGTTATTCGATATCGGGATGAGGAAGAGTAAACGCAATTGCCGCTGTTACAGCGGTAACGCGGTAACAGCCAATAGGAGCGAAATTTTCGACGTAACCCTGGTGTTACCGCGCCAAGTCAGGCCGGTAACACTTGCACTGTTACCGGAAATCTCGCTATAGGAATTCCTGTTACAGAAATCTTTGCTTCTCATGTTCCTGTTACCGTTACAGGATTTATTGATATATTCGATTCTCTGTTACCGTAACTGTAACCGTTACTGATATTGTTACGGTTACCGTACTGTACAGCTTCGTGCGTGCAGTCCTATAGTAGATACGGTACAGTTACAGTTAACATCTAAGATAACTCCTTCTGTTACAGTAGAGCGTTTTTTAACATCTTCCCTTTGTTGCTGATACATGCCACGGTTAAGCAAGCGCCTCTTCTCAGTCTGTTCTGACTTAAGCTGACACCTGTTACCGCCGTTACCCCATATATTCGAATGGGTGACATTTTGCGGTAACACGGAAAGCCTCATGAATTGGATGTTTCTAGCACCTTATCCCAATTGTTACCGGTGTTACCGATTAAAAATGCTAGCCTGATGAAGGCCTGTAATAGTCGTTATATAGAACGCCAAGAGGTGCAGGCGCTGAAAACGAAGCTGAAAAATTTAACATGACACCTGAACAACGACAACGCATCATCGAAATCCTACTTTCCGGTGGAGAAGTAGCGCCGGAATGGTCGCGCATCCTGTTCCCGCCTGAGAAGCGTGAATACGAGCTGGTCTATCAAGGCAAGGAGCGCGAGGAAGACATCATCGCCAACACGCTGGCAGTACCCTTACAGCCAGTACGAACCTTCAATAAAAACGGGGTGACGTGGCACAACAAATTGATCTTTGGGGACAACCTGCAAGCCATGAAGACGTTGCTGGAAATGAAGCGGCGTGGGGAACTATGCAACGCCGACGGAACGTCTGGTATCCGCTTGGTATATATCGACCCGCCATTTGCAACTCGACAAGAATTTCAGGGCGCGCAAGACCAAAAAGCGTATCAGGATAAGATTTATGGCGCTACATTTATTGAGTTTTTGCGAAAAAGGCTAATCCTCATTCGTGACCTTCTTTCTGATAATGGCCTTCTATACGTTCACCTGGATTACCGTAAGTCTCATTACATAAAAGTTATCCTTGATGAGATTTTTGGCGAGCAAAACTTTATGAACGAAGTTGCTTGGTGCTACGGAGAACGTGAGTTAGCAACACGTCATTGGAACAGGAAGCATGACAATATCTTGGTGTATGCAAAAAACTTCAAATCAGATCAACATGTATTTAACTGGAAAGAGGCGGCTGGTCAGTATTCACAAGGTACTTTGGCAAAATATGAGCACATCGATGAAGATGGAAGGAAATTTCAATTAAGGGGAAGAAACGTCAAGGGAAGTCCATGGCGCGGTAAGCATGGTATTCCTTTGGATGTAGAGGCAGCAAATCCGGAATGGGTCTATAGGGATTACTTCGACACAAAAGAGGGTATTAGACCTCGTGATTGGTGGAGCGACATTCCATTTCTTAACAGAGCATCAAGTGACAGATACGACTATCCAAGCGCGAAAAATCCTGCACTTTTAAATAGAATCATCAAGGTCTCCTCCAATATTGGAGATCTTGTTATGGATGCATTTGCCGGATCAGGAACCACCTGTGCGGTTGCAGAAAAACTTAATCGTCGCTGGATCGGCATTGACTGCGGGAAACTTGCGATCTACACCATCCAGAAGCGGATGCTGAATCTCAGCGAAAAGGGCAAGGCGCTCAAAGCCAAGCCCTTCACCCTTTACAACGCCGGCCTCTACGACTTCGCCCGTCTTAAGGAATTGCCTTGGAGTGACTGGCGGCGGTTTGCCCTCACCCTCTTTAGTTGCCAGAGTGCCCCCCAACGAATCGGTGGCATCCAATTTGATGGCACACTGAAAGCCAGCCCCGTCATTATTTTCGATCACCGCAAGGGGAATGGCGCGACAGTCAGCGAGGAGACGTTACGCTCTATCCATGAAGCGGCGGGCTCCAAGGTTGGCACACGTATATTCATTATCGCGCCGGCAATGGCCTTCGACTTCCAACAGGATTACATCCAGATCGGGGAGGTACGCTATTACGCTCTGCGGGTGCCGTATTCCATCATTCACGAGCTGCATCAACGCGACTTTCTTGCCTTAAAACAGCCGACTGACGAGATGGCGGTGAACGACACGGTAGATGCCGTAGGCTTCGATTTCATTAAGACCCCTGAGTTGGAGTACGCCGTGGGTCGAGGCAACCCGGAGGGTGAATTGCTTGAGCAAGCATTCATTCGCATCGACACTTTTTTCAGCGAGGCCGCCGTGCGGGAGCCGATGCGAAAACGTGGCAACCGGGAAACATTGTCCATGGTAATGTTGGATTATGACTACGATGCCGAGAATGATGTGTTCGATCTGGACGAGGTGTTTTATGCCGAAGCTATCGAGGGGGCGGCTTGGGAGGTGCGTTTTCCTGCCAACCGCCCCGGCGAGAAGGTCATGGCGGTTTTCCTAGACATCTATGGCAATGAGGCGCGTGTGGTGATACCTGCGGCTCATTTTGCGCTAGAGAAACTTGAAAAGCGCAACGGCTCTCCCATTGCAAAGACAGAGGCAAAAAGAGCATGAGGACTACCGCACGCCATTTCGGTGACCGCCGCGCCTTCCGCAATGAAGACCTGGTTCTGGCAATCAAGCCCCATGATCCTTGTAAATGGGATGAGAGCCGTTATGAGGCATTTCTTGACGCCTTGTGTGGGCACCGTGAATACCAGAAGACGGCAATCCGAGCCGTACTGAGTTATTGGTTGGGTGGGCGGTATGCCGACTTGTGCCAATTGGCCAAAGAGAATTTCGAGGCCAACGAGGATTTGCGACATCGCTGGGGGCGATGGGATTCGATGCAGTCGCATTTGCAATTACCCGCTCAGCTTGCCTGTTCACTGGATCTTGCAACCGGCACGGGCAAAAGTTTCGTGCTCTATGGCATCGCGGCGATCCTGCTAGCTGAGGGGGTAGTGGACCGGGTGCTGGTACTCTGCCCATCCAACACAATTGAGGCAGGCCTCCTGGCCAAGTTCAAGGAATTAGCGAGCAATGCCGATTTACGCGATACCCTACCGGCCTATGCGCGCTTTTCCACACCTCGCGTCATCAACGCCTCGGAAACCATTGTAGATGGTGCCCTGTGTGTGGAGAACTACCACGCTATTCTGGACCATGTGAATTCATCTATCCGTGACAGTCTCAAGGGTAAGGGCGCTCGGGTAGCGGTACTGAACGACGAGGCCCACCACGTGGCTAACGAAACCGGCACAGAGGCGGGTAAGTGGAAAACCTTCCTGCAATCGGCCGACTATGGTTTCCGCTATGTGCTAGCCGTTTCTGGTACCTGCTATGTTGGCAACGATTACTTCTCAGACGTGGTGTATCGCTACTCGTTGCGGCAGGCCATCGAGGAGCGTTTCGTTAAAAAGGTGGAGTACGTTTCTGATATGCCAGCTACCCATGGCCAAGAAGACTACTGGCAACTGATCTGGCAGCGACATGAGGATTGGAAGAGGAAGCTGAAGAGCCGGATTATTCGGCCCTTGACCATAGTGATTACGCAAAAGATCGCGGCGTGCAAACAGGTGGCGGAAGACCTGACTGATTGGCTGACTACATGGGAGAAGATCAAACCGGAAGAGGCTCGTGCAAAGGTGCTGGTGGTAACTTCAGCCAAGGAGCATCAGGCCAATGTGGCGATGCTACGAACAGTGGATAGCCTTGCCAGCAAGGTGGAATGGATCATCTCGGTATCCATGCTGTCCGAGGGCTGGGATGTGAAAAACGTGTTCCAGATTGTCCCGCACGAGGAACGCGCATTCAACAGTAAATTGCTAATAGCTCAGGTGCTAGGCCGGGGCTTGCGTAGGCCCGTTGGCTGGACAGGGGAAGATCCGATAGTGACGGTATTCAATCACGATGCATGGTCAAGGCGCATCAAGCATCTAGTTGACGAGATTTTAGAAATCGAGCGCCGATTGTCGTCGCGACCACTAGTGGAATCACCGTATCACTTCGAGCTGCACAACCTGGATTACACGCGTAAGGAAGAAATCACCGATCATCCGCAAAGCGGTGAGTACCAGATTTTCGCGAAGGGCTACGTGGTGCTGCCTTCACAGGTAGTGGACCAATCCGTTACGGTAGAATTCGAGGAGGCGCTGACCGGCAAGCATTCAAAGTTTGGCGCAATCCTCCGCCAGAAAACTTATTCCGCTGAGGATGTGGCTGAGCAGCTTTACTTGCGGCTCAAGAGCATCGACCAAGAAACCGCCGATGCACAAGACCCGGAAGATCGGACCAACTATGCAAAACGTTTTCCCCGCGACAAATGCATGGCGATTGTCAGTGAATCATTGAAACAGGCGGGCATCACTGATGGTCGCATCACCGACGACAATCGCCAGAAGTTCCTACAAGCAATCGGCCCTTTGAAGCGCAAAGCGACGAAACGGGTAGTGTATGTGTTGTCGCCCCAGGCGCTGGTGACGTTTAACACCGCGACACGGCAGGCCGACAGTTGCAGTGCCGCAGAACTGCGGCGTGGGACAAAAACAGTCTTCTTCACCGAGGGCTGTCGCGAAACCTTGGTGGACGAGCAGCAGGAATTCTTTGACGAGGTAGTTGATGCCGATGGGGATTTCGTTAGCGGTCGGGTGGAGGTTGGGAACCCCGCCGATTTCAAATCGCCCGTCAATCTCGCCATTGCCGACGCTACCCCCGAACGCAAGTTCATGCGGGAATTGACCAAAAGGGAAAACACAAAATGTCTGGACACCTGGCTGAAGAACGCTGCCATGAACTTCTATTCGCTCGAATACGCGTGGAAGAAGGGTGAACATCCAAAACGCGGTGAATTCAGCCCGGATTTTTTCATCAAACAAGGTGACTGGCTGTTTGTGGCCGAGATCAAGGACGATGGCGAAATCAGCGATCTATCTCCAGAAAACGTGAAAAAGCACGAATACGCTAGTGCGCATTTCACCCAACTGAATGCTTGGTTAGAAAAAGAAGGATTGTCGGTGCGCTACCAGTTCAACATGGTGGCCCCGCGTGACTTTAACGCATTCTTCCAAAAGCTGCGCGAGTATTCACTGACAGGATACCGCTCGGTTCTGGATGCTGCCATCATTAACGCGGGTGCGAAGGCCAGTGATACAACCTCGGCTTCCCAACCTAATTCCTTGCACAGTAACTGATAGATTCTTGATCTATGATTTGATGTTTGAAATAGTCGCTGATCGCTTGGGAAGCACAGCATTTTAAGAAAACGGAAATGACTGCTCTAGCCAAGGAACCGCCAGCCACTCTGGCATCAAAGAATGCACACTTTTATCATATTTCAGTGCTCCCACATCGGTAATGTGGCGGTAACTTTGACGGTAACTCAGAATTCTTTAACTAGCATAACCCTTTATACATGGGCATCACAGGGCATTATTCAGTTGACGCCGCCCAATTGAAAGTCCAAAATAATCCAAAGAAATCCAGAAAACCCGCATGAATAAAGGCTTGCGGGTTTTTTGTTGTCCAAACAAATCCAAACTCATCTATTGAAATCGGACGGTAACTGACCCAAGTAATGAATATGACAAAGATGGGCGAAGCCCCCCTGACAGCATGATTGAGCCATGTAATGGGTAGCTGGCGAAGCAACATGACATAATAATGAGCAGGACATTAACCAGGGGGCAGGGAATGAAGACAGCAGAACAAGTGCGAATCCTCTCGAAAATTACTACCCACGACAAGGCGGGAAAGCATTTTACGGAGATCTACAACCTTGATGATTTGGCGGAATTGGAGGCAGAAGGGCTAATAGCAATTAGCCGTCCTACACCTGAAGCTACCGGAATTCCATACTCAGAAGAGCATTGGACGGTGAAAGCTACCCAAGACGGACTTGCCCTGGTTGAGGCCTATCCTGAATACCGGGAGTGGGCAACTGGAGGCCGTTTGCCGGTCAGGTTCGCGATTGTTCAATCGGGCTACTACGTTTTCGGCACGGGATTTACCCGCAACGAGGCATTCATGAATGCCACAAGATGGATGGTGGATGAGCGTGGAAACATCGGCGGACTCTCGCCAGAAGCAGTAAAAAATCTGATCGTCCAAACCGAAGGCCATGTGAAAGGCGATTTGATCCTGCTGTCTGCCGACCATCCGGATTTCGACTCGTACCTGAAGGAGCAAGGCGGATTTGAGCAAATTGATGGGGTCTGGTATGCAAGCCGCAGCTAACGATGTAAACCCCAGTTCGGGAAAATACGCTCGGGGAAATTGATGACAGCGCAGCCGGAGGCCCTTGCCCTAATCAGTATATTTTTACATCAAAACCAAGGGCCCTAAGAGCTTTACTGGTTCGACCATTCCGTGGGATAGCGATATCAGGTCTTGCCCATCCTATTAATTCCGCAATGGAATTCAAACCGTAATGGGGGAATGCATATAATTGCCGCCGCCACCTTAAGCCGCTAATTCGCTGATTTTCTAGGCGGCTTAATCGTTTCTAAACGTTCGATCTGGCTTGGAACTCCACCCAAGCACTCCAAATAGATCGAAATGTCATGGAACAAAAGACGATTTTTTCGCATTTTACCTCGACCACTCGAACGGCAAAGACCAAGCCTGGCTAAGGCGCGCTGAGGTGTCTAGCCTAAAGGAAAGGATTAAGATGTACCAAGCTCCATTAACCTGGAAACCTGGAGCATCGGAAACGCCGAATATCAATCCCGGTTCATGTAAAGGAGTAAGCCGTGGAAATCGATGAACAACATAATCCCGCCCTGGCTAAAGTGGCGGAAATGGTTGGCGATGCCAAATTTGCGATGTTGACGACCAAGGAAAAAGACGGGACCTTGCGTAGCCGTCCCATGGCTACGATGCAACTGGACAGCGAAGGCAACCTCTGGTTTTTTACTTCCCTGTCATCCCCAAAAATCGAGGAAGCGCAACCGGACCAGCAAGTCAATCTCTCCTACGCTCGTACCGATAAGTACGACTATCTTTCCATATCCGGGGCAGCGGAGCTGGTGCACGACAAGGAGAAGATGCAGACTTTATGGTCCCCCTGGCTCAAGCCCTGGTTCCCAAAGGGCTTGGACGATCCGGATCTCGCTTTGCTCAAAGTCAGCATCATAGCAGTCGAATATTGGGATGCGCCTGACAGCGCTACTGCGCGGGCATACGGACTTGTGAAAGCGCTGGTGACAGGTGATACCGATGCATTGGGGGAACATCGCAAACTGGATGTGAACGAGGAATAATCGGGGCAGCTGTTGAAAACTCATAGCCTCCTGTGAAATCAAACGCTACAGGATTCAGCGCTCCTTTTTCAACTCTTCGGCTGTCCCCGTAGCACGCGAATTCATAGCTGGCACGGCAGCAGAATCCAGGTACGCCAAGAGCTGGATCGGAAACAAACTGATATGCTCCTGTAGTAGTGCCAAGGGTGTTTTAGCAAAGCTACAGTTAAAAATCAGTTTCTGCCTCTTTCATAGCTGCTTCTTTCTTTATGCAGACGGCAGTCGGCGGCGAATTCTGCCGGGATAACCGAAACGGCGCGTTCAGAGACCAACTCAGCCATTCGGCCTTGCAATTGCTCATTCTCCAGCCGCACCTTGGGTGTGTAGTGCAATACCGTACGGGATTGGAGTTGCCCCTATTAAACCGGACAGGATGCGGTTAGTAACTGGCTGCGGATGAATTGTCTTGGCGACTTCATCTTCAGCCCCTTGTGAGGATGGAATTCATTGTAATCCTCGAACCATTGGTCAAGCTGCGCCATTACGGTTTTTGCGTCGGGACGATCATGGACATAGACGTAATCCCGCTTGAAGGTTTTGACGAAGGCCTCGGCCATACCGTTGGATTCGGGACTTCTGACGGGAGTAAAACAGCTGATGAAGCCCATATCCTTTGCAAAAGCAGTTGTCTCGCTGGCGGTGTAACAGCTGCCATTGTCGCTGAGCCACTCCACCCTGTGTGGGAGCAGGTCAACGGTGCCGAAGCGCCGCTCAACGGATTCAGTCATCAGATCGCGCACCATTTCCCCAGTAATGCCGCCAGTGGTGGCAACATGGCTGATGACTTCACGATCACAGCAATCCAGGGCGAAGGCAACACGCACTACTTGCCCATTCCAGCAGGGAATCTCAAAACCATCCGAACACCAGCGCAAATTGGAACGCAAGGTAATGACCTTGCCTTCATGAGACAGCACGCGCTGTTTGCCCGTATATCGGGCCAGCAGCAGGCCATTCTGGCGCATGATGCGATAGACCCGCTTGTGATTGACAGCAGGCTTGCCCATTCTCTCCAGTTTGCGGTTAAGGAGAGCGCAAATCCTTCTGTATCCGTAGGTCGCGCGGCAATCCACAATTTCGCGGATCAAGGGCAACAGCCAGGCATCATCAGCCTTGTTGTAGCGGCAACGAAAAGACTTTTCCTGCGGCTTCATCCGTTCCACAAGACGGGAGCGCGCCACACCCATGGTGTCTGCAATGGCCTTCATGGCAAATCGTCCGGTGGCAGCAAGGGCATGCGCGAGATCAGTTTTTTTTCATGCGCAAGCTTCACCGCTTCCGTGAGAATCTCGTTCTCCAGGGTTTTCTTGCCCAGAACCCGCTCCAACTCCCGGATCCGCTTCTTCAACTCTTTCACCTCGGCCGCAGACACTACCGCATCATCGCTACGAACAGCTTCCTTGCCTCCTTCAGTCATGAGCTTCCTCCAGCGAAATAACAAGCTCGGAGCAATACCATATTTTCGCGCCACATACGAGACACTCATGCCCGGCAAGCGGGATTCCTCAACAGCTTTTAATTTCTCACCCAGGCTCCAGCGCCTGCGGCGCTCGATCCCGGTGACGATTTCAATACGATCCAAACCTGAAGCACTATGCATAGCACCAGGCATATGCCTATCTCCTATCATCAGTGCATCTGTGTCCGGTTCAATTGGGGGCTACTA
Source organism: Nitrosospira multiformis ATCC 25196 (assembly GCF_000196355.1). Taxonomy (NCBI): domain Bacteria; kingdom Pseudomonadati; phylum Pseudomonadota; class Betaproteobacteria; order Nitrosomonadales; family Nitrosomonadaceae; genus Nitrosospira; species Nitrosospira multiformis. The sequence continues at coordinate 2,467,463 of NC_007614.1, read as the reverse complement.
CAGGGATATCTCCCCAAGCAGGCAGGCGCAACACTCGGAAATCTCTGGCTGCTCCAACATCTCCTCAACATTCCCTCAACATCCCCATCACCGCCTCTCGCTTGGCTGGTGGAAGTTAATGCTTTCTACCCAAGGCAACCTTCAAGGCTTCAGCATCCAGAAGCGACTCGGCTAAAAGCTTCTTGAGCTGGGCGTTCTCTGCTTCAAGATCTTGCAACCGTTTTGCGTCAGATACCGGCATCCCGGCAAATCTGCCGCGGTCGGTGTAGAAGAGGCATTCGAAAAACCGTGTTGACGTCACAATTCCCGGACCGGAATGCCTCCATCTGCCTCCAATAATTCGCTCATTCGTAAAACGCTTCTTCACGTCCGCTCTCTTCTCGAAGAACGAACTTTACTGGATCCCAAATGGCCCGTTTTAACGGAGCACATCAGGGTTTCTAAAAGCGTTAAAGTTTTGCCGAATAAATCATTATTTAATTTAGTGCGGCGAAGCTTTATCCTTATGCCATCGGCCCATTAGGTATCTGCATGGACAGGGCGATATCGCAGGACGTAATAGTCATTTGAACAAAGTGCATTTTATCTATGGGAGAGGGAGGAAATATGGCGGATAACAAGCAAAGACACGAACTTGTTCCAGTACAACCACGAGAAACCAAACCGCGAGAAACCATGAGGCGGGTTTATGAAATAGGCGGCGTCAGATACGTGGAGACTCAAGAATTCGGTTGCCAGCTGGTTAGTCGGGAGAAGAAGAGGCCCCAAGTCACTATTGATAACGGAAGGCAAATCCTTGGGGAGAAGTTTGTTCCTTTGCACTCCCAAAGGTCGGGGTTATTTGAATACAAGGTCTTCTGGTGCCTCCAATCCGTTAAAGATGATCAGGGGCGAAGGATCAGCAAAACACAACTATTCAGAAATTTATTCCTAAGCTAAGGAATTCACGAATGTCTTAAAGTTTGGCTGGCAGTTATAAAGCGTGAATTTTAGGAATCCGGTTCGATTCCAGAAACAGAATCGAATAAACTGGGCGCTGATCTCATTCCGATAACATCTTCTCATTATCTTCGGATATCTGCTCGCCGCCCTGCGAAATCGATGAAATTCAGCTTGGCCGGCTTATTTGTATCTGCTGTGGGGTTTGTTGCTCTGCGCTTTTATTTTGATGACCATTGATCTTGCAGGGGCGGCGACATGGGTTGGGTATCGGGAGCGTCAGTCCGTCGAGCTGCTTCGATGGCAGCTATGTCGATCTTTCCCATTCCCATCATGGCTTCGAATGCGCGCCTGGCCGCTGCTCGATCAGGATCTGTGATCGCAGCCGTCAGGGCACGTGGCGTGATCTGCCATGACACTCCCCACTTGTCCTTGCACCAGCCGCATACGCTTTCCTGGCCCCCGTTTCCGACAATCGCGTTCCACAAACGGTCTGTTTCGGCCTGATCGTCGGTCGCGACCTGGAACGAGAATGCTTCGTTGTGCTTGAACGCTGAGCCCCCGTTCAGGCCGAGACAAGGGATACCCATTACCGTGAACTCCACCGTCAAGACATCGCCCTGCTTGCCCGCAGGAAAGTCGCCAGGCGCGCGGTGGACTGCCTCCACCGCGCTGTCCGGGAACGTCTCGGCGTAGAACTTCGCAGCATCCAGGGCGGTGCCGTCGTACCAGAGGCAAATCGTGTTTTTGCTGACCATCTTGATTCTCCTGAGTTGGAACAGATACGTACATTCAAGCTGCGCGGGCAGGGCGATTGCTTCATCAACCATGCCCGCCGCCTGTTCAAGTCATAGCGGCCCGGTGGCCAGGCGTTCGTGTCGGGCGGAAGTGTCTACAGGTATTTCCGCTTCAGGTACGCAACGAAGGGTTTCGACGATAAGTCGTGACCGGTCACGCGGTGGATCAGTTCTTGGGGAAAAAGACCCGAGCCGTACTGATAAATGTTTTCCTTCAGCCACGAATGAAGGGTGCTGAAATTTCCCTGTATCATCGCCTCCGGAATTTCCGGATGGGCCTCAAGAGCGGCCTCGAAGCACTGGGCGCTAAAGAGATTTCCAATCGTATAGCCTTGGAACATTCCGCCGACGCCTCCGTAATACCAATGCACATCCTGAAGGCAGCCTTGAGCATCGGACGACGGACGTACGCCAAGGTCAGCTTCATACCGGTCGTTCCAAGCCCCTGGCAGATCCTTCACTTGGAGTGAGCCATCCAGAAGCTGCGATTCGATGTCGAAGCGGATCATGACATGGAGGTTGTAGGTCACTTCATCGGCCTCGGTTCGAATCAACGATGGTTCCACGCGATTGATGCCGCAATAGAATTCTTCCAGCGAAACATCCCCAAGAGCCTCTGAAAAGTGGGCCTGCAGGTGGGGATAAAAATATGTCCAGAATTCCCGGGAGCGGCCAACCTGGTTTTCCCACAGCCGGCTTTGGCTTTCGTGAATTCCGGCGGAAGTGCCGTGACCCAGGATAGTTCCATCCTGGCTTGGGGAAAGCCCCAGTTCGTAAAAGGCATGCCCGCACTCATGAATGGTGCTGAAAATACCATCACAGAGGTTCGTCTCATTGATTCGGGTGGTGATGCGAACATCCCCCGCGCCCAGCTTTGTCATGAACGGGTGGTGAGTGAGGTCCTGCCGCCCCCGATTGAAGTCATAACCGATATTCCTGGCAAGCCAGTTCAAAAACTCCACTTGGCGGGACTTGGGGCAGGCCCGTGACAAAAAATCGGTTCGTGGCTTGCTTCGAGACGACAGCTCCCGGACCAATGGTACGAGATCACGTCGAAGGTCGGCAAAAAGCGTCTTGAGATCTGTCGTGGTCATGCCAGGGTCAGCGTCTTCGATGTGCGGATCCATCGGGTGCGTCCACGCGGTTTCCCCGGCATTGAAGAAATCCGACAGGGCTCGTGAGTATGCGACGGTTTTTTCCAGAAAGGGCGCCACGACCTTGAAATCGTTCAATTTTCGTGCCTGAACCCAAACTTCGTAGGTCTCGGCCATGTGCTGGAAAAATTCGGCCTTGAAACCGGAAGGGATTTTTGACGCGCGGACAAACTGCCGGCGGGCCAGGCGCAGGAACGCTCGCTCGTCTGCAGACAGCATTGCATCGGGCAATGCCCCTGTTTCCTCCAGAAGCCCGGCCAGAGCGGGGTCGATGAGTTTTTCGTGAGCCGCCTTTTCGACGGTGGCTATCATGCGGCCCCGGGAGGCTGTTCCGTCCTGAGGCATGTAAGTGGACATATCCCAATGGAGCACGGAAACGGCCCGCCTGAGGTCATCGATTTCTGCAAACCGGGCCTTCAAAGACTGGAGGGCTGGATACATGGCAGCATTGTCCTTTCTAAGTGAGAAGCGCTCAGGAAAAATAAAAGCTTTTTTTCATGGAAATGAAATTACATGGAAATGGTTAAAGGCGCAATCGGTGAAACAGGATAAGCAAAATAACCGGAAGGTGATTCGATCCGCATTTCGATTGCGGGGCTACGGATCGAATTTATTCAGGGCTGGTAGCCTTGGAAGAAAAAAGAAAATCACTTCCTTGATGCCCAGGACCAGAAAATTTTTGCCCTCCTGAAAAGTTACTCTCTTATACTCTTGCATGGAGAAGGGCGATACCGCAGGACGTAACAAGCCGTTTGAACAAAGTTTATTTTTATCTAAGGGAGAGGAAAGAGATATATGGCTGATAAAGAACAGAAACATGAAGTTGTTCCAGCGCAACCGCAAGAAGACAAACCGCAGGAAACCGTAACACGAGTTTATGAGATAGGTGATGTCAGATACGTTGAGACTCAAGAATTCGGGTGCCAGCTGGCTAGTTGGGAGAGGAAGAGGCCCCAGGTCACTATTAATAACGGAAGAGAAATCCTGGGAGAGAAGTTTGTTCCTTTGCACTCCGAAAAGGCCGGGTTATTTGAATACAAAGTCTTCTGGTGCCTCGAATCCATTAGAAATGATCAGGGGACAAAGGAACAGCAAAACAAGGCCGTTCAGAAGTTTATTCATAAGCTAAGGAATTCATAGATGTCTTAAAGTTTGGCTGGCAGTTATAAAACGTAGACATTGCAGGAATTCGCACCGGAGTTTCAACGCAGAAATCGAACAGACTGAATGAGTTTGCTTGAGCCCGCTCCTCATCATCTTATACTGCCCAACCTGGAACCCCAAGTGAATTCCGAAACCCGAACTGATCGGATTTAAACTCTGAAAATCAGAAGGAAACAACATTGAATGGGGGCAGTTGTAGCTTTCCCATCACCTCCACCCCCACCCGTTAAAAGACCACCCTTGAGGTGGTCTTTTAATTTCAGAATATCCAATTGCCGACCGATCCGTTCGAACTGCTACCACCCGCTCCAAGCCGCGAATTTCAATCTCTGCCGGTAGAAAGCAGTTTAGACGAACCCATCCTCTTCCCTCCCTTGAGGAATTTATCTAAAACATTTTTCATAACTTGACAACAGTTATCCGCTAACATATTCTTCACAAAAAAATAACAAAAAGATCACAAAGCTGAGGGGGCAGCGGAATCGATCCGTTACGTTATATGGCTAGGTTGCTTCGCTACAAAGCGAGTTTTGTCGTTTCCAGGACGGAATAACTGAATACCTTCTTTGAGGAAAAAATGATTGAGTTGATTGAATTTTTGAAGCCGGCTCTTTTTGGAGCTCCGTTGATGACCGTGCTTTACGGAATCATGCAGATATGGGAGGAAGCTCCGGATCAGTCTACCGAGTAGATATTCGAGAAGAATTACACGTACCTCACGGGGCATATTCCTGGTGATGCCAGTTGAGTATGCCTGTCCGCATGCATCTATCGCTTATACTGTCCCCGAACTGCTGCGCCGAGCGGGGAGTCAAGCCTCCGCCAAATCCAAACTCCTCTGAGTTTCAATCCCTGAGCAGGAAAAAGGATACTGGATAGAAATCCACCCAATTTTCCTCCGATTTTGTAACAGTCGATGGGCAGCCATTGGAATACCGGATCTGCCCCGCCGATTACCTGTGATTGAAGGGAAGGGCTTCAACAGAAGCCCTTCAAGCTGAAAACCCCGAATTCAGACTGCTGCCCCGGCTGGGGGAGTGCCGGGTGCGATTTTCTCGGTGGGCTCTGTCATATCGGCAATGACGGCGGTGGGGGCGTTTTTCTTGACTGATTCTATTCCGCCATCCCGGGCTTTTTCCGTCTCGTAGGATTCGCTGGTGCCAATCACCTGATTATTGCCCGATTTGAGATTGAACCTGTATTTGCCGCTTTCAGTGGTTTTCCGTTCATATCGGGCGTCATCAGGCGCATTTTTTCGGACAGACTCCACTCCATTCATGCATCCCGCCCTGGCCTTGTAGCCTTCACTGGCAAGAATGGTTTGTCCATTGGTGGCTTTCAATCTGAACCGAAACTCCCCTGCCTTATCCTTGTAGATTTCGAATTTTGCGGCCATCAAATTTCCTTTCGTATTATGTTGAGTCGTATCAGCCTCTTGGTCCTTTTGATTCTTTCACGAGCGGCAGCGTCCATAGAGCTTGCAGGCTGCCGCCTCATTTAACGCAGAGAAGGAGCTCGCGTTGACCTGGTATCATCCAGGAGCAACCTGGCATTCAAGAGAGATTGAAAAGAACATCCATGCAGCAGTCAGGATGGTAATCAGGGACAAAGCAATTTAGGATGCGGCCTATCGGTTGTTGTTGCTTGAATGGAGGCGGTCTGTTTTGTTTGGCTTATTGCATTGAGGTATGCATGGCTGAATCGAGGCGGGCGAACCCCTCATTAACTTTCCAACTGCGGAGACGATGGCGCATAACAAGACAGTTCCCCAGGTCAAGGGCGAGTTTCTGCTGGGGAATTTAAGGCAGATGATTGCGAGCCCCCTTCAAGCCTTTTATGACTGGCAGCAGAATTATGGGGATTTGGTCAGCTTCAGGCTGGCGGCTCGCCAATTTTATTTATTCAGCCATCCAAAACTGGTTGAACAAGCCTTGATCAGGCAAAGCGATGTTTTTGTAAAAATCTACAATCCTGAGAAGCCAACCGGTCTGGCATTGATTTTAGGCCAGGGATTAGTAACAAGTCAGGGCGATTTATGGCAAAGACAACGGCGCTTGATGCAGCCCGTTTTTCAGAGAAGTAATGTAACCACGTTGCTGCCGCAAATGGTTACCGCAGGTAATAACATGCTGGGTCGATGGCGGCAGATGGGTGAAGGGGCGCAAATCAACCTGTCGGGTGAAATGATGCGGCTCACATTGGAGGTCATCACCCAAACCATGTTCAGCACCAGTGTCCTCGACAAAATAGAACGGATCGCGCCGTCCTTGGAGATTTTATTGAGATATGCCGCTAGAACCATCGCAAATCCTTTGACTCTTCCGGTATATGTACCCACTCCGGCCAACCGAAAATTCAAGCAGGCATTGGGAATAATCGATGATGTCATTTACGGGATCATCGATCAACGCCGCGCTGCACCCTCGGATCAGAATGACCTGTTGGATATGCTGTTAAAAGTGCGTGATGACGACAGCGGTGAGAAGATGACCGATAGGCAGGTTCGTGATGAAGTTATTACCATTTTTAGCGCGGGCCATGAAACAACTGCGAATTTACTAAGCTGGACTTTATATTTACTCGTTCGCCATCCAGGCGTGCTCACTCGGCTGCGTGAGGAACTTGATCGGGTGTTACAAGGAAAAATACCGAATGCCGAAGATTTGCAGCAGCTTGTTTATACCAGGGCCGTACTCAGTGAATCGATGCGCCTCCGTCCGCCTGCCAGCTTTTTGCTGCGTAAAGTTAGTAAAGACACCGAGGTTGACGGTTATTTTTTAAAAGCTGGCAAGCTTGCGATATTCAGTATTTTCAATCTTCATCATCATGCCGACTTTTGGCCCCAACCGGAGCAGTTTGACCCCGAACGATTTCTGCTATCCCAAAACCGGAGATATTCGTTCATACCTTTCGGGACAGGTGAACGCATCTGTATCGGCAGTCATTTTGCATTGATGGAGAGCCAGCTTTTGCTATGCATGATAATTCAGCACTGTGATTTACAGCTGCTTGATTCAAAGGAAGTCGAGATGGAGATGGCAATAACCCTGCGACCCAAAGGTGGAATTCCGGTCCGTATAAACTGGCGATAGAACCAATCTTCGATTCTGTGGCTGCGTTATCTACAAAAGCTGTTGCGAGAACTGCTCTGACAGTAAGGCGAGGCACTACCATCAAGGGCGACCCCGCAAAGTCCTGGGATCAGAGCTCTTGATAAGGTATTCTTCGGGGTTTTGGTGAGCTGCGCGTGGCAACCATCAGTGTTGCATCTCAAACTTGAATCTGCCCCACGTTGAGGATTTTTAAAGAGGGAGAATTTAATGAAGCCTGAATATATTGTATTTATTATTGCGCTGAGTGGGGCTTTGGCTAGTTGTGGCGGGGGCGGGACTCCCGAAGCAAATTCAACAAATTGTTCTGGCATAGGAATGCAGGCGGTGCTTCCAACTTTCGACAGCGAAGCCGAGCGGCAGGCATTTATTGATAAATGCCACTCTATGGCAGAAAAATAAAGCCGGGACAAGCTGTGGGTTCGAGTACAGTTGTTATTGCCGGACAAGAATTGATCAAACCTCAGCTGTTTGCGGGTCGATGACCGATATGGGCGTTTCTGTGTATGACGAGATAACACGCTTATGTGACCATCGTCCGACTCCGTTCAGCGTTATTTCCCTCTCTATCCTCTGCTTCGCTCTGGAGTCTTCAAGAGCTTGACGCCGGCATCGGCCAGGGTTTACAGACGGGGGGCATTAATGATTGGCGGATGGCAGTTGCGTCCGATCCCGTTCTCTACACTCTTCATGCAGGCACTGGCCGCATGACCGGTAATGTCGATGCTCTGTAGATCTGTTTAGATGACGATACACATGCGCGGAAGCGCGGGGAATGATTCGCCGATCCGGCTCGTGATTCACGGAGGGGCCGGGAGCGTGAAATCCGGGCAGGGGCCAGAACGCGAGCAGGCTTACAGGGAGGCACTCGCGCAATCGCTGATCGCTGGCCATGCGGTGCTTGCAGCAGGCGGCAACAGCATCGATGCAGTGATTGCGGCCATTACAGTGATGGAGGATTGCCCCTTGTTCAATGCCGGCAAGGGCGCCGTGCTGACCCATGATGGCCGCAACGAACTGGAAGCTTCAATCATGGAAGGGGCCACTCGCGCGGCAGGCGCCGTTGCGGGAGTGACGACGATTCGCAATCCGATTCGCGCCGCACATGCGGTAATGACGAAAAGCGCCCACGTGATGCTCATCGGGCAAGGTGCGGAAATTTTCGCTGCAAAGCAGGATCTGGAAATCGTGGATTCGTCCTATTTCTATACCCGGCACCGTTGGAATCAGCTGCAGAAAGCCATCGCTAAAGAAAGTATCCTGCTCGACCATGATGCGGGTCTGGATACATTGCCGGGTGAGGATGAAAAACGTGGAACCGTTGGCGCAGTGGCGCTCGACTGCCAGGGCAATCTGGCGGCCGGCACGTCGACCGGTGGGCTCACGAACAAGCACCCTGGCCGGGTAGGAGACTCGTCCATTATCGGGGCGGGAACCTACGCGGACAATCGCTCGGTTGCGGTATCCACGACTGGTACAGGCGAAATGTTCATTCGTACCGCTGCCGCTTTCAACACAGCAGCGCAGGTGCGATTTCTGCATGCTCCGATTACTGCGGCAGCCGATAACACGCTGGAGGAAATCGCGGCGATAGGTGGAGATGGGGGCCTGATCGTCCTGGATGCGGACGGCAACTATGCGATACGGTTCAACACCGGCGCCATGTTTCGCGGCACAATTGGAGAGGATGGCATAGCACGGACAGGTATTTTTCCCGGGCCTGAAACACCAGCTCTGTCATGTTGACAAGCTGCCGCCTTCTGCGAGCCAAATATCGCTGCCGCGTATGAGGATGAACCGGTTACAGCAAAGAGGAGAAAGATAGCCTATACTTCGAGAGACAGACTTCGGCTTGTTGCAGGCTAAAAGTGCCGGCAGGTGCCAGCAAAGCGTGCTGTCAATAAAAACTATCCAATGGACTTGTGGAGGCTCTCATGAGATACATATCAGCAGGTTTTGCCATCGGTGTTTTGGGCGTTCTTCTGGCGCCCCCGGCGATTGCCGATCATCACGCCGCCCAGGCGATCGAACATGCCGCAATGGCAAAGGCACATGGCGAGGACGGTCACGCAAAAGTGCTGCTCAAGCACGCGGAAGAGAGCCTGACCCATGCTCAGGCGGCGGAGAAACAGCACGCCGAACAACATAAGCATATGACGGACTCCATCAAGGAACTGAAGCAGGCAATCGAGCATGCCAAAGCAGGACATGCGGATGTTGCCACCAAGCACGTTGACGAAGCCCTGATGCACATGCGTAAGTCAACAGGCGACTAGGCCAGGCCAGACTTGATTGATTCTATCCCTGGCAGAAGGATCTCAATCTGGGGGGATCGGAGTCAGTCGAGTCTGACATGATGCAGGACCGTGGTTTTTTGGATACTATGGGGGCACCGAATGAGTAGGAGCGGTTTTTACACGCCGATATTCCCTTGTTCCCACTCCCGATCAGAACGCCCCGGACTGTTTCTCAAAATAAGCAGCAGTATCGAGAACCCGCTTTGGGGTCATCGCCTTGCTCCACGATCATCTTTGCAGTCTCCCTGTAGCCCTTTGCCAGTGATTTTGCCTGTTCCGGAAATAACGGGTCGCACTCCCTCTGTTTGAGATCGTTCATTTGCTGCATCTTTTTTCGATTCTCATCTTCCGCCTGCTCTGTTGTTTTGGCTGTCTCGTCAGTCTTTTCCGCAGCTGCATTTGCCAAATCCGCGGCGTCACCCACACCTGGAAAGGAAAACACAAGCAACAGGGAGAGGAGAATATCGCTCAAGCGAATGCCGCTTATTCCCGGAATTCCTTCTGGTTCCTCCTGACTGCCTACAAAAACCTGGCGGTCGCCAACGTTCATCGAGTCAACCCTCTGTCGACCTCGTACATGGTGGCCTTCGTATCCACGCTGATGTTTCCGATAAGCTGGCCGCCATAAATCTCCCCCCCGGAAAGACCAGTGACACGAAGGTGAGGCACCGCTTTGTTTGCCGACAGAGTAACCCGATTGGTTGTCCGATTCCATATTGCATCGATCTTTGCAGACCTGGCGTTGAGGCTTTCCGCAGTGTGGTCGCCGATTTTATAGTAAGGAAGATTTTTGACCGGCAGGGTGAACAATCCCTCATATTTCGTGAAGACTGCATCGAGCCAATCAAACTGGAGTGTTCTGCCGTTTTCATCATACCGCGCAAGATTCGACTGATGAAAAAAATGCGGCCACCGGCTAAAGCTCAGCATGTGCCGCACTGCGGTATCCGCTTCGATGGCGAGGATTTCGCGGTAGCTCCGGGGAGAGCAAGCCCTTGCCCGCGCCTCGCATGGATTTTGTCCGGCATTGATAAAACGGTAATAATATAAGTAGTTATACTCGTCCTCCAGCTGGGAAGGATTTGTCACGTTATAAAAAATATCGGTTGGCCAGCGTGGCAGCATGAGTCGATCCGTTTTGCTGCCATCCTCATACTGGGTGATATACTGCTCAACGTTTTGAGCTTTTTGTGAGGTATCGGCAGCAAGATATTCCACGCCTGCGGTGGCGGCCGCCTGAAGCAATAGCGGATTGGCGCCGCCTGCATCAAAGGCTATGTCGTCAGCCTGAAGATTGAACATACCCGGGTGTAAGGCAGGGTCATCCGTGCATTTCTGATCTTTCAGGCCGGAATGGGCCCCGGTGATGAGCACGCGATTGTTCTCGCTTCTCTCGGGAAGACCCAGTAGCGCCCACACGTTCTGGTTGGCAGTGATTTCAGCCCTGATTGCCTCTGCACTCGTAAAAGTGCGGTAATCGCAGGGCGCATCAGCCGGAACCGGTGACTTGTCCATATCTGCATGCGTGAAGGTGTGGTTGATGAAGCGAAAATGCGTTTTATTGCCCACTATTGCTGCTACCAGATCATCTTTCCAGTTTGCAGCGAGCGGCATCGCCTGTGGATTCACCACCGCTCCCGCACCATTGAATGCGAAGTCCAGCTTGAAATTCCCCGCTGTCGGATGCGCGACCCGGAGGGCAGCCTGTTTGCCCACTGCATTGGTTATGTCAGCGCCGGTGAGGCGATAAATGCCGTTCTCCTTATCGAGAGCAGGATTCCATTGATTGTTGGTACGAAACAGGTCATCCACATGCGCCGCCAGATGGATGAAGCGCGCACCGATGAAAACGCCTTGGGTCGCCCAGTTGACGAACTCATAAGCCAGAACTTTCGAATGCATAAGGAACGACGCATTCGTAATCGTCGAAATCAGCACTTCGCGCATTGGGCTCTTACGGGCAGGCTTCATGTACCGTATGATGGACAGCAGTGTTTCGCCCTGTCCGGTTCGTAATAGCGGTTCGACATAGGGTATCGAGCCGTCTTTCATCCGGTTCATATCGTTTCGGGGATGGGTCGCAAAGGCAAGGGATGTAATTGGAAGCGGATTATTCCTGTTTACGTATTCAAAGACTTCCTTGCTGTACCTCCCCGGTATTGTCCAGCGCCCATCATAATTGTGTCCGCTTGAGGAGTAGACGAGACCATAATCCAGATAGATGTCGTGCGGCGGCTTCGGATTCGCGTATGTGGCCGGCCACCCTGACAATACCGCTTCCCGGACCCGGAAATTCTTCTCGTAATTGTGCAATATGTCCCATTCGGCCGAGGTGAAGCCTGGGATCAGGTCCGCGTCGGTGAGGATGACTCCATTGTAGTTGCCAACACACCCTGCCTCCTCGGCCTTGCAGGCCGTTCCTTGCGAAGAAGCAGCCAGAAACGCAGGCGTCAGATTCTGCACCCTGGTATTCAGCACGACATATGGAACGCCCATTTCATCGAGGACAGGCTTGATATAGGCCAATCCCAGGTCTTCTGCCACCTCTCCTGTGGAAACGACCAATATTCTCAACTTGACGGCATTATCAGCGCGCACCGGGGCCACGGCAATTATGGTAAGCAGCATGGTTATTGCTGCAAGAAGAAGCTTGCGCTTCATGCCATGATTGCACTTCATGAATGAGGTCTCCTTATCGCAAAACAAGAATGTAACGATTTGACAAATCCTCCTGTTGTTTAAGTTCTCTTCGCAAGTCATCTTCATACACTATCACTGCGCTAAACAACCCTAAGATAGGGCCTGCTGCATGCGGATATATTGAGTTGGGCATTTACAAGCAAGTCTTGAGAAAATGCAAGGCGTGCAGCTCCGAATGGAGCTATTAATTCAGAATTGGTTGAAACAGGAGAACGGGCGTCTATTGGGCATCGCCTGCATTGACTGACTGACGGATCTCCAGATATGGAAATATGAAGGAAAGGTAACCGGAAGATCAAGGTCAGCGCTATTGGCTGAAACCATATTGATGAACTTCATCCAGAACTTCATGAACGAATCGTTCAATACCCGGTGCGCCTGAATTACGGGGGCCGGCAACATTCAATACTCGAATCGGATTCGATTCCAGAAATGCATAGGCTCGCTTGCGCCATTCCTTGCATGGATAAACGTGCAGGCAAGGCCGATTGATTTTATTGGCATATTCTTGCGTAAATAGTGATCCACCTGTCAATTCTTTCGTTGCGGTAATGATAAGCGTGCCATCGCTATCACGTACGTTCCGTTTCGTGCGCTCCTGATAGTTCTGTTCGGGCGTCTCCTGCAAGACGTAACAGCCTGGAATTACCCCATCTTCGGCGCGCCGCCCGGCGGGGCACCATCCCCCGTGCGGGATACGATGAGCAAGGGCCCAGTCCAACGCCGTGCGATCCACGCCTGTTTGTCCCCCTGAAACGATTTTTTGAATCACTGGCTTCAGCCTGTTTTGAGCTTGACCGAAAAATCCGCTATGCCGATTTTGAAGAGCAATTTGGCCGCGGCGTCGAGTGTCTTGAACCCGCGGGTTTCGCGTTTGGAGGTCTCAAGGGGCTGGCCATCGATCACGACCATGTAGCCTGCCGACATCACCGCGTAATGCACCTGTACACGCTTTATTGCATTAGCATTAAGCAGAAGCTTTACTTCGCGCTCTATCATGCTTTCTTTCCTTTTGCCAAAGCACCGGTAAAACCCGACGCAGCGTGTGCTTCAAACAGGTCCGGCTGATCGATCATCACAAGCAAATCGCCCGGTTTCACCTGCAGGAATTTGCAAAGTTTTTCCAATACGACACGATCGAAACTGTTCACGCGGTCGTAGTAGTAGCGATCCAATGTGGCGCGAGCAATACCGGTTCCACGGCACACATCCGCGACCTTGATGCGCTTCGCGCCGAGGATGACAGAAAGTCGACAACTGATCATTTAGTAGTATTATTTGCTCTAGATCGAGCAAATAATACCATTATAGAAGTAAGAGGCGCTAATGACTTAATCAAGCATCACAATGCTACAGTCCCCATCATGCCGGAGAAGAACCATGATGCATGCAAGCCCAAGGCAAGCGGGATGATTCGATCAGGAACGATTGTCCTCTTCATCATTGATCGTCCGTCTATGCCAGATCAATTCGCCGTTCCTGTACACTTCCCTGATCCGGTGAAGGGGGACTTCGCGAGTACGTCCCTCTTGATCGGTAAAGTGGAAAAAGAAATGATCATGGGGCGTGAGTTGCATCTGCTGTAGCGGAACCTGGATAATTTCTCCAGTCTTGCGATCGTAGTATCCGATCACGAAATTACCTTTTCCGAATGACTCATCCCAGCGAATCTGGCTGAGCAAGTCTTGTATGGGAGTCATGAAGCTTCCTTTTCAGGCAGATGCCCAGCCGCGCGGTCATGGGATTCTTGATGCTACATGAATTGTAGGTCGAAAAATCTATTGTTCCCGGCTATATCAACCAAAGAGGTCAGAATGCAGGAAATCGATGGTTCTTATGGAGAAGGTGGCGGCCAGTTGCTCCGCACGTCGGTTGCGCTTGCGGCGATAACGGGACAATCGGTTCGTGTGTACAACATTCGTGCAAAACGTTCCAATCCTGGTCTTGCGCCTCAACATCTGACTGCCGTAAAGGCGGTGGCAGCGCTTTGCAGGGCCCGGACGGAAGGAATGGAAGTCAAATCGCAGGAAATCATTTTTCGCCCTGGCCCGTTACGCGGGGGCGAATATGATTTTCCGATAGGCACGGCAGGCAGTGTTACCTTGGTGCTCCAGGCAGCGCTTCCAGTTGCCTTGGCATGCGGAGAAAAGGTGCGGATGAACATTTCGGGTGGGACCGATGTTCGCGCTGCGCCGCCCCTGGATTACTTCCGCTACGTATTGCTGCCGCTGGTTTATAGCATGGGCGCCAGGGCGAAGATCGAAGTGTTGCTCCGGGGGTATTATCCTCGCGGCGGAGGAAAGGTGGTTGTGGACGTAGAACCTTGCCTGCCTTTGCGTCCGGTGCTCCTGAACGCATCGGAAGGGCTGGAGGGTATAACCGGTTTCGTACACATTTCAAACCTGCCCAAGCACATCATCCACCGCATGGCGAACGGAGCACTGGCGGAACTTTCGACTTTTCCCACCCCAGCTGTTGGCCTGGAAGTATTCGGGAAGGATGACGCGATAGGTGAGGGCGGAGCGGTGCTTTTGACCGCGCACAAGGAGCATAGCCGTCTGGGGGCATCTGCCGTCGCAGAAAGAGGCGTGCCAGCCGAACGCCTCGGTGCTGAGGCGGGGCGGTGCTTGCGCGAGGAAATCCTGTCCGGCGCAACGCTGGATATTCATGCGGCAGACCAAGTATTGATCTACCTCGCGCTGGCGAGCGGCGTATCTTGCTTTCTCACAAGGGAACTCTCCTCCCACGCCGCGACAACCATTTGGCTGCTGGAACAGTTTCTGCCAGTCCGCTTCCAGGTCACACAGGAGGCGCATTTGATTCGCGTCCGCGCAAAGCCGGAATTTAATGGTATGTCAAGCTTTTTGTGGCGATAAGAGGATTTGACGGGGGAAACGTCCTACTACTGTTATTCGAACCGTCCCTGCCTTCCCTTGCCCTGGGCTCCCAAGCCACATGGACCCGGCTTCAACGGGGGCTCCGGTAGAAGTTTGGCGACAGAACCGAGGGTCCAATGCATGCGACATTCTACATCCGGCTTGTTGACGTTCATGCTTTATGTGTTGGCTGCGTCCGCGTTTGGCTCTTCTGGCATTTTTGATGAAAACACCTATATTGAAAACATCAGCTTATCGAGGGGCGAGCATTCAGCTTGGAACAATACCTGTGCGGGGGAGAAAATGGCGGAACAGCGTGAAACTTATAAAGGCCGGGAGATTGTTGTTCGAACGGGGAAAGATGCGCCAGCAGAAGGCGCTGCGGGATTGGAGTCCGGGGGAGCGGGAAGGGCTGCAGGTGGAGAGGCAGTAGACGTGAGGATTGATGGAAAGAACGTTTTCGTCATAAAGAATTCATCCGGCTCGTATATCGCCTCCGGCTTCGCTTTCGATCCGCAACCTTCGCCTATGGACTTGGCGCGGAAAATTATCGATTACCGTGAGGCGGGGAGATAAAAATGGGAACCCGAAAGAATCAATCCACGTTGACAGCCGCGGAGAAGGCGGCCTTTGTTGGGGCGGTAAAAGCACTCAAGGCAAATGGCTCCTATGATGTATTCGTGGCCCAGCACCGTACCGCCTTTCTTGCCGGCGTGAACGATCCGGCACATGGCGGTCCTGCCTTTCTGCCTTGGCACAGGGAGTATCTCCGCCGGTTCGAGCGTGCCCTTCAGCAGATCGATCCCAGTGTTTCCATCCCCTATTGGGACTGGACAGTTGATCGCACGACGAATGCTTCCATCTGGAATGCGAATTTCATGGGTGGAAATGGAACGGGCCCCGGCGGACGCGTGATGACGGGGCCGTTCGCCTTTTCCACGGGAGAGTGGACGCTTACTGTTCTGGACCCCGGTGACACGGATAATTTTCTCACCCGTGCCTTCGGCGCCATGGGAGCGTTGCCCACCCAACAGGGAGTGAATGCCGCCATCAATATCGTGCCCTATGATTCAGCGCCCTGGAATCGTAACAGCAGCATGAATACGAGTTTTCGAAACCATCTCGAGGGGATTATCCACAATCCCGGCCACATGTGGGTAGGCGGCTCGATGATGGCTATGTCCTCCCCCAACGATCCGGTGTTCTGGCTGCATCATTGCAATATCGATCGGTTATGGGCAGTATGGCAGCGGGAAAATCCGGGGCAGAATTATCGTCCGCCGAGCGGCACGGCGGGCGTGGTGAACGGCCATGGACTGGATGACCCGATGCCGCCCTGGAACAACGAAGCTTCGCCGCCTACGCCCCGGGATGTTCTCGATCACCATGCGCTTGGCTACACGTACGATGACGAGGAAGAAGAACCTCCGCAGATCGTACCCCTGACCCTTGATGCGGCTCCGTTTGCCGCTTCCATAGGCCAGGCGGGAGAAGTGGACACATATAGCTTCGTTGCCTCAAGCCAGGGGAATTATATTATCGAAACCGAGGGTTCCACCGATGTAGTGGCCGCCCTGTATGGTCCGGATGATGCCAATGCGCTCGTTGCCGAGGATGACGACAGCGGCGTCGGCCGGAATCCGCGCATTGCACGAGACCTGGCGCCGGGAACATACTATGTTCGCATAAGGCACTATAGCGGCTCATCCACTGGAAGCTACCGTATTTCAGTACGAGGGTCAGGAGGCCCGCAGCCGGGTATCCAGACCATTCAGATAAATGGTCCGGCAGTGCAGGGCACACTCTCCGCCAATGAGAGGGATCTGTACACCTTTACTGTCAGCACGTCCGGCTCCCATACGATAGAAACCGCTGGTAGCACTGATTGCTTCCTCACGTTATTCGGCCCCGACAGCCAGACTGCCGTCATTGCCCAGGATGACGACAGTGGCCCGGGAACCAATTCGCGCATCGTGCAAAACCTCGGGGCCGGTGTCTATTATGTTCAGGTCAGGCATTACAGCCCGACCGGTACAGGGGCGTATAGTGTTTCCGTCAGAACATGAAAGGAAATGCGGGCGGGATTCTCTTGATTTCCTGACGGTTGGCCTCGGTGAAAAGCGTTCTGGCACTCGTCGTTCTTCTTGCCGGCTGCGGCTCGATAATCGCCCCCAAATCCGGCGGAAACGGTGACAGTCCCGGCGTTTATACCATCACAAATTTATATGACGGCAGTCAGGCCTCAAAAGAGCGACTTGCGGAATGGATGGATATCGAGGCGCAAAAGGTATGCCATTCCCCCTATTCACTGATTTCGGAAGAGTCGGTTCCGACCATCAACCGCCTGGGCGAAGCGATATTTTCACGCCTTGTCTGGAAAATCAGGTGCCGGGGGCAGGCGAGCGAATGAGGCGGCAATTGTTGTCAGGAGTTGCCTTCTCGTGCCTGACCTGAAGCAGTCCGATTTACACGATATTCAAAGCGCCTGCCAGCAACCTTCATTTGCTTTCTGAGCCGTTCACAAAATTGCTTCCCGCCCCGTCAGGTCATTCCGCCTGCCCCTATGCTGTCTGATGTATGATGCCATGCTTCGCCTCAACCATACAGCGATGCCAGGCAAACTCCAGAAAACCCTCCCGATAAAAAATCTCCCGCTGATACATCAAATATTGCCCGTATTCGTGCTGGCTGCTTTCGCAGTGCTTGCGTCCTTTCTGTGGCAGGGGCACAAGGGATTCAATCTGTGGGATGAAGGTTACCTATGGTACGGGGCCCAGCGGGTATTGCTGGGGGAGGTACCTCTGCGCGATTTCATGTCCTACGATCCTGGCCGTTATTATTGGTCGGCAGCTCTGATGAGCTTATGGGGCGACAATGGCATCATGGCTTTGCGTGGCGCGGTGGCGGTATTCCAGGCCATAGGCTTGTTCACGGGTCTCCTGCTGATTGCACAAAAAAGCCTCCTGCGCTTCAAGTTCCCGGGTTTTCTCTATCTGCTGCTTTCGGCAATCACTCTCATGGTGTGGATGTATCCGCGCCATAAGCTGTTCGATATTTCCCTGTCCATTCTTCTCGTTGGCGTCTCGAGTTTTCTGGTTCAGCATCCCGCGAGGCTACGCTACTTCGTGTGTGGTCTGGGCATCGGTCTGGTGGCTGTTTTTGGCCGCAATCACGGCCTGTATGGAGCGATGGGCAGCGCCGGAGTGATGGTTTGGTTAGCGATCAATCCCGACAGTAGAAAGGATCAGCCCGGGTTCGTGGAGGGATTATTGCTCTGGGCAGCAGGAGTGGCGGCTGGCTTCACGCCGCTGCTTGCGATGGCGCTGCTTGTGCCTGGTTTTGCTGGCGCATTCTGGGAAAGCATCCGCTTTCTGTCTGAAGTGAAGGCGACCAATCTTTCTCTGCCCGTTCCGTGGCCATGGAAAGTATCCCTGGATTCGATACCGAGCGAGGAAGCAATTCGCGGCGTACTGATCGGCGTGCTCTTCATCGGAATACTGATCTTCAGCCTGGTCGGAGTTGCATGGAGCCTTTTCCAGAAATTTCATAACAAAGCTGTTTCGCCCGTGCTGGTCGCGTCGGTGTTCCTCGGGTTGCCCTATGCGCATTATGCATATTCCCGCGCCGATGTGGGGCACCTTGCCCAGAGCATCTTTCCGTTATTGATCGGCTGCCTCGTACTGTTGGCCGCGCAGCCCCCGAAAATCAAATGGTCTTTCGCAGCGGCGTTATGCATTATGAGTTTGTGGGTGATGCATGCTTTTCATCCGGGCTGGCAATGTCACACCAGTGGCCCATGCAAGGCCATTGAAATTTCGGGTAACCGGCTCATGGTTTTGCCGGAGGTGGAAAGCGACGTTCGTCTGCTCAGGAAACTAGCCAAGGAATATGCGCCAGATGGCGGAAGCTTCGTCGCGACTCCATTCTGGCCTGGCGCCTATCCACTGCTGAATACCAAATCTCCGATGTGGGAGATATATGCTCTTTTTCCCCGAAATGGGGATTTTCAGCAAGAGGAAATCAGGCGCATTGCGGCGGCCAGCCCGGGCTTTGTTCTGATATACGATCTGCCCCTCGATGGGCGGGAGGAATTACGCTTTCGTAACACCCATCCCCTTATTTACCGCTACATCGTCGAATACTTCGATCGGCTGCCTGATCCACCCAACCTTCCCTATCAGATCTATACGAGCAGAAAACCAGCCGGGTAGCGGCTGGCCAAGCGCAAGCCTGTCCGCTCGATCTGTGCATTAGCGTACATACCAATCGAATCGTTTCACCTATTGTAATTCATGATGTTATTTCGGTTCTATGGATGAATTCCAGCTTCCGGCTCGCATTTCTGCCTTAACGCCCCATTTGAACAGAAGCGCAGAGGACAGAAAGGGAAGGAAGGGGAAAAAGAGGAGGACAGAATGAATATCAGGGAGATATGGACTCTCGTCAAAGCTTCTTTTTCGTCGTGGGTGGATGACTATGCGCCGAGCATGGGCGCGGCGTTGGCCTACTATACTCTGTTTTCGATCGCCCCACTTTTGCTGATCGTTATTTCAACTGCAGGACTTATTTTCGGCGAAGAAGCAGTGCGTGGGGAAATCTTTGGACAATTACGCGACTTGATGGGTGATCAAGGGGCGGCCGCGGTGGAAGGCTTGCTGGCAAGCGTCAGCAAACCGGAAGAGGGGGCGGCAGGCGCAGTGGTCGGAACAGTTTTGCTCCTGGTCGGTGCGACGACGGTATTTGGCGAGTTGCAGAACGCGTTCGACCGTATTTGGCGCGCCCCCGTCAAAGACAAGAACGACAAGAACGGCGGGATATGGGAACTCATCAGGACCAGATTGCTATCGTTTGGAATAATCCTGGGAATAGGCTTCCTGATGATGGTATCCCTTGTTTTCAATGCCGCCGTGTCCGCGTTGGGAAAGTGGTGGGGCGGATTTTTCTCCGGGCTTGAAGTTCTGGTAACGAGCCTGAATTTCATATTCAGCTTTGTTTTTACCACCGCTGTTTTCGCGATGCTTTATAAATTTATGCCCAAAGTGAAAATCCAGTGGAGGGATGTGGGGGCCGGGGCGGTTGTTACGGCGCTGCTCTTTACCATCGGTAAGATTCTGATCGGTCTTTACATTGGAAAAAGCGCCATCAGTTCCGGATTCGGCGCAGCAGGGTCGCTGGTTGTCGTGTTGGTATGGGTTTACTACTCGGCTCAGATTTTTTTACTCGGTGCTGAGTTTACCTGGGTATATTCTCATGCTCGAGGATCGCGAAAAAACCAGGAGATTCCGTCCAAAACCCCCTCTACTATCCCGTCAGCGGCAGGGAAGGTTGGAGCAATGGACGCCTCTCTCCCGGAGAACCATCAGGAACGCGCTTTTCGATAGCCTTTTGTCGTATCCGCATCGCTTCCTTTGATACCCCCTTGGGTAAGAGATCGCAATAATTGTGCAGTTTGAGCGACGATATCACTTAGGTCGAATTTTTCTTCGGCCCGTTTTCGGGCTGCTGCTCCCATCTGGATACGGGTCGAATTGTCGGTCATCAAAGTGATGACATCGTTTGCCAGTCCTTCCGTATCTCCCGGACCTTTCAGCAATCCGGTTCCGCCTACCTCGACAATATCGACCACCCCCCCGACATTCGTGGCCACCACCGGGAGGCCTGACGCCATCGCTTCTACTATTACAAGTGGCATCGCTTCGGAATATGAAGTCGACACGACGAGATCGAGGCAGGGATAGATTTTTGTGATGTCTCTCTGCAGTCCGACTATATGGATGTGGTCCTTCAGGCCATACTCGTCGATTTCCTTCTGGAGCTCCCGCCGCATCGGCCCTTCGCCCACCAGTACGAAGTGGCAATTCTTCAATTTCCTTTGTGCTATCCGCGCCACCTGAACAAATACTCCCGGTCCCTTTTCGGGCGAGAGGCGTCCAATGAAGCCTACGAGAGGCGTTTCTGGCGGGATCTTGATCAAGGAATGAAGGTAATTCGACTTGGGGGCCGGTTGAAAGATCTTTGTATCGATTCCATTCGGAATAAAACGTAGTTTTGTGCTCGGTACGCCGAGGGTCAAAGCATGGAAGTAGGCGGTTTTTGCAACCACGTTGATATGGGTATTCATGAGCTTGTGCACTTCAAAATCGCGCATGCTCAGGTAGCGTCCGTGAATAGTGGACACAGCTGGCGTGTCGGTCAACCTGCTCAGAATACCTGCAAGTGAGTGTGCATTGGGAAGGTGTGCATGAATGACGTCGATCGCATCAGTCCGGATCAGGCTGGAGCCCAGCAGGACAGCCTGCCAGTCGGGCTCATCCGTGATGGGCGTGATGTGAACGCTGCAACCGATGCTGCGTAATTGGGATGCGAGTTTGCCTTCCGCCACACAGAGGCAGGTGACCCGAAAAGAGTCCTGGGGAAGCCGCTCGAGCAACCTCAAGACGTAAGTTTCCATTCCACCGACAATGGAAGCCCCTATGATCTCAAGAAGATTGACAGGCCGTTCGGCGGTTGAAATGATTTTCACGTCAGTTTATCCCCAACCAGGCTGCGGCTGTCCCTCCCATGATCCGGTCGCGACTGGATTTGTCCACTTCGAGACGTTCCAGCAGCATCAACACCTCGTCAATTCGGCTTTTTATCAAATCCGCGCTACAGGGCAAGAACACATCGCTGCCGAATTGCAATAAATCGGGCGTGAGGACGTCGATTGCTTTTCTGAGAACTTCAAGGCGGTAAACGGGGGGGGCGCCAAAGGAAATGTCGAAGCGAAACTGGCTGTTATCGGGCGGCACTCCGTTGATGAGGTCTATGAGACCTACCGCATTCGCCTCATCTGACCAGGGCCACCCTAGGTGAGCGAGGGTAACGCGCAAGTCAGGATAATCGCGTATCGCTTCGTAAAAGCTGGGGCGGCAGAAACGCCCCGATTTTCCATCGATGAAAATCCCGCTGTGGAACAGGATTGGAATTTTGAGGCGGGCTGCTGTTTCATAAACATCCCGTGCACAGTCGTCATAAGGATACCATCCGGCTGGCACCATTTTGAGTCCATGGAGCCCCAGTTCATGGGCGCTCACAAGATCCTGGCATGCTCCTTCTAACGAAGGGTTGATTACCGCAAAGCCGATCAGCCGGTCGGTGTGATGGCCTATCAGCCGGGAAAGGTACTGGTTGGCCGATCTCAACGACGCACTGTCGTGCATGGAATACGGGCCGCTCAAAAATGGCGCAAGCACAACGGCCTTGTCCACTTGCGCCTGATCCAATGCCTGTAGAACGTCATCTACTTTTTCGTCTCCTGAACAATGAATATGAGCGTCTATTATCATGCCTGATCACACTGCGGTTTTGTCGGCAATATGTTCTTCGCCGTCAATGAGTTCATCGATAACTTCTGCTGCCTTTTTTCCTGCCAGGAAAGCATGATCGGAGTTGTAATATTCCCACTCACTGTAGCGTCCGGCCAGGATAATATCGCGCTCCGAAAGCCATTGCCGGATGGTTTCAACGCTCTGCTTTCTCGCGTGGTCATATACTACATACGCGTACGGCATATCTACCAGATTGGCCGTAATCAATTTATCGTCCCGCGTAAATAAACCCACCTTGATGCAGTCTTCCACGCATCGGTCGATCAACTCCTGGCCGTCGAGTGGGAGAGGTTTGACCGGCGAGTAGGATATCTCGCAGGTGAGCCCGAATCCGCCCGGGGGATTGCAGGCAGGACTGGCATTCCCCTGGAGAAAAACCCGATGGAAGATGGTGTCTTCCGGATAATAGATCCAGTGCTTGTCTGAAATGTTTTCCCTGCCGATACCCAGGTTGACGCAGCGTACTGAAACGTGGCGCAATGCGGCTGCCGCTTTTTTGATGGGGGGAGGCGCTTCATCCCCCATGCTGCGGATCAGCTCGGGTAGGGGTATCGTGCTGAGCAGATACTGATAGCGGTAGCGCCTTCCATCCGCCAATGTAATCAAGTGTTGATCCGGTGAAATGCGGGCGACCTCTGTATTCAGCTCAATGGCGCCTTTGATGTGGGGAACAAAGCCAGACATCATGGCCTGAAATCCCCCTCGGAGAGGGTAACCGAAGCGCGCATTGGGGCCCATCGGTTTGGCGACAGGCCGTAATGCGCCTTCTATGATTTCCTCCAGATCAGGCAGGGGTACGCGGCCCCCAAGCCAGGAAGTTTCCATTTCGGTCAGTGGAACTGTCCAGAGTTTTCTGTTGTAAGGTATCGCAAAATGTTTCGCGATACCTGCTCCCCACACCCGATAGATGAACTCTTCGAAGTTCTCGGCTTTGCTTCTGTCAACCATGCCTTCGGCCCCTCGTACTTCGCCGGACCCGGGGACTATACTCCCGGTCCCATCGGCGCAGCAGTCCGATACAACGGTAGCGGCCCCGTCCATACCCTGGCAGGTTCCTTCCATTGATTTTGCTTGAGGAGTCTTTAATGTGCCGTAGCGCGCTTCCATCGCTCCCACAATGCATTCCTTGATGACATCGGCGGGCAGACCATAGAGGGCGCCCTGAAACGGATAGCGGGTATGAATGCCTTTGCTGTAAACCCAGGCTTCACGGTCCTGCCAATGAACGTTATTGCCGAGCAGAATCTTGTAGAGCTGATGCACATAGGGGTCGTTTGAAAACATGATGTGACCGGCGTGATCAAAGGTGAAACCTTTGTCTTCAATCGAGCGGCACCATCCGCCGACAACCGAATTCTTGTCCAGCAGCAGCGTCTCTTCGTCAAGGTGATAAGCAGCACTCAATCCGGTCGGCCCCGCTCCGATAATGACAACCTTTCTGTTTTCGGCAGGAGTAGATTCCAGGTTCCCAGGAATGAGGGACTCGGGTTCCATGAACCGGCGTACACCCCTCGTTGATCCTTCGTTCTGCAGCACGGCAACCTGCATGAGTTCATGCATTTTTTCCGCAGTTGTATTCCAGGAGGTTGCCGATACCATTTCCCGCATTCTCATAATCGTTTGCGTATTGTCTTCGGGGGTGGTCAGCAACGCGTTCTCGCAGGCCCGGATGAAAGCCTGCGGGGTATCTGCAATCGATACGGCTTCCCCATACAGTTCCACTACATCCGCAACGGGTGTACTGATTACAGGCAATTCGGCAGCCATATACTCCAGCGTCTTGGTCGGGCTGATGAAGCGTGTGGATTCATTCAAGGCAAAAGGCAGCAAACATACGTTCCAGCCAGCCAGAAAATGCGGAAGGGCCTTATAGGGCTGCTGGCCCAGGTAGTGAATGTTATGCCGTCGGGGCAACGCGCTCCGGCTGATCTTCGCGACGGGCCCGACCAGCACGATCTGCCATTGCGGGTGCGCCTCCGCCAGACGATCGATGAGTTCCAGATCAATTCGCTCGTCTATCACGCCATAGTAGCCGAGCCGGGGGCCGGGTATGTCCTCCTGGGCCGGGTGGTGATTGCTCCGGTCCCTTGCTTGTTCAAAATGTACGATATCTACACTGCTGGGAAAGCAATGCACGTTCGGATGGCGTGCCCGCTTTGCGCGGTAGAGGCTTGGCCCGCCGGTAAAAACGAGGTCCGCAATTCTCAGCAACGCATTTTCCCGTTGAAGCATTTGCTTGGGTGAATTCTTGAAAGAGGCGAGTTCGTCCATGCAATCATAAATAACCAGGGAGGGTTGCAGCTCCTGCAGCAGCGGCAGCGCCATGGGCGTATAAAACCAGGCGATGTGCTCTTCTTCCAGAACGACAAATTGCTGCATCAATCTGATCAGATGCGGCAGTTGTTCATCATGGAAACCTGCTGCGGCGACCGGTGTGCGAGGCTTCACCACGGTAATGTTCGGCACCGGCTGGGAGTATTCGAGGAAGCTGTCGTGCTGGTGCAGAATCGGCTCTTCAATGAAAACAATCTTGTAGTTTTCAGCAAGCCGGGAGAGAAGATGTTGGGGGCGTTGATATACAAAGTCCCAGCGCAGATGGGAAAAAACAATAATTGTCGTCATTGGGATTCCTAGAGTGTTGGATGGGGTTTGAATTGAAAGGCAATGTGAAAAAAGATTATGAGTCAGTCGTTGAGCATCTCTTAAACCAGCGGCATATGTCTGCGATAAAACCCGCTGGTACCGTGTTTCTTCTTTTTCCCCCTCGATATTTACTTCCCATAGACCGCTTTTATGCCAATGTTCCGGGTTATCCCAATCTGGTCGATCAACGATGGGATACAGACAGATTCCGTGCAGGTCCACCCCAGACTGTTGAGCTATTACCGCGTGCTGCGCCACTTCCTTGATCCACGCACCCCTGCCACTTCCGACATGGCTGGTTTCCGAAATTAAAACAGGCCGGTGATAACGGCGATAAACCTCGTTTAGAAGGTCATAGAATGGAACACGGCGGGGATGATCGAGGTGCCAGAAGAGAGGAAGGCCTGCCTCCCATTTGTCGCTGCTAGATTCCCATTGGTTGCTGTGATAGTAGTTCACTCCGATCAGGTCCAGAAAATGCGGCGCGCCCCCCAACTCAGGCTCCAGGCGTCCGCAGAGCATGTCCCAGGCTTCGAACTGGGATTGCCTGTACATCTCTGCGTGATCCTCAAGGTCAGGCCGGTCATCAGGAGCAACGACGTGTATCAGCGGCTCGCAATGAAGAATGCGGGCGGAAGGATTGATTTTCCAGATTTCCTCGCAGCCTTTCATCGTTGCTCGCACCAGCTGCCGCTTTAACTCCGCTCCGTCGTCGTCATGTGGATTGGCGCACATGAAGCGATTTCTCACAGATACCCAGCTGGTGAAGGAGATTTCGTTAATCGGGGTGTAGATGGAAACAACGTCGTTGTTCGAAAATGATTCAAGATATTCCACCGTTCGAGAACAAAACAGCGAAAACCGGTCAATGAAATCAGCCGAATAGGGATCGATCTCATCTGGCCAACCGTAATGACATAACGTCCATATGACCTGTAGGCCACAGTCTCGAGCCGCGTGGGCACGTAGTTCGACAGACGAAAAATCGAAGCCCCCCTCTTTTTCCACTGACCGCCAACCCACGCTTTCGCGGACCGTTCCGATCCCAAAATCCTGCAGTAGCGAATAATCGTGATATGCCAGATCAGCATGCTGCGTGGCGTGATTCATGGATAAAGGCAAGCCCTCACCATTGATGTGGTCCGCCCCTTCATAGCCTGCCTGCCAAAAAGAAAGGAATATTTTGTTATTGATTGCGTTCATCGACCACTGGCCTGGAGCAAACTGTCGGGAGGCGCGCGAACCGATAAGGATGCTTTTCGCATTCTTGTTACTCGGCCAGCGCAGATGGTTGCCGCTATGATCGGGGTTTTTAGAGGAAGCTACTGTGCGATAACGAACAGTCCACTCACTACTCGTACAACATCTTCAGTTCTATTGTGAGCTCATCTCCACCTTGCGACTACCCGGGACAAACGGTCAGGTAAGGCTGGACGAAAGCTCAGGACGAGAACTTGGGGCTCTTCGATGTATGGGGGTCAGGGGGTCAGGACAACCTTGCGGCAGTCGTCTTCTTTTTTTTCGAAGATTTTATATGCGCTAGCTGCTTCAGCAAGCGGCATCCGGTGACTGATAATGACATCCGGTTGTAGCTTTCCGGATTCGACATGCTCCAGCAGTTCGGGGAGGAAGCGCTGGACATGAGTTTGCCCCATTCTGAAGGTCACGCCTTTCTCGAAAGCATCACCGAAAAGGAAGGCATGGATAAAACCGGCATATACTCCCGGCACGCTGATTGTGCCGCCCCGCCTTACTGCTGCGATGCATTGGCGCAAGGCCACGCCGCTGCTGCCTTCCAGTTTCAGGTTGGTCATGACGGTTTCCAGCGCGCTGCCTTTGGCCTCAAATCCTATTGCATCGATGGCCGCATCGACACCTCTATAAGAAGTTTTCTCGACAATGACCTCGGCAGGGTCGACCTCATCGAAATTGAGGGGGATAACGTCATATGTTTGGCGGGCAAATTCGAGTCGATACGGATGATGGTCGACCATGAAAATCGTTTCCGCTCCCAGAAGCCGCGCGCAAGCCGCCGACATCAGTCCCACCGGACCGGCGCCAAAAATCACAACGCTGGAACCGGGGCCTATCTCTGCATTCAGTACAGCCTGGTAACCGGTAGGCAGAATATCACTCAGGAACAGGACTTTCTCATCCGGAAGCGTTTCAGGGATCTTGATGGGGCCTACATTCGCCTTCGGCACTCTTACATATTCAGCCTGGCCGCCCGGCACTCCCCCATACAGGTGCGTATAGCCAAAGAACGCTGCGCCTGAACGCACGTTTTTTTTGTTCATGATTGCGCCACGATCCGGGTTGGTCGTTTCACAAGCGGCGTACAATTGCCTCTCGCAGAAGAAGCATTGTCCGCAGGCGATGACGAAGGGGACCACCACCCGGTCGCCCTTTCGCAACGCTGTAACCTCCGGGCCCGCGTCGACGACTGTTCCCATAAACTCATGGCCGAGTATGTCGCCATTCTTGAGTTCCGGCATTTTGCCCCGGTACAGATGCAAGTCGGAGCCACAGATCGCAGTAGCAGTTATTTTTAGAACAATATCGTCCGGTTCCTGAAGTATCGGGTCGGGTACGGTATCCACGCGAACGTCGTAACTTCCATGATAAGTGAGTGCGCGCATTGGTTTCTCCTCTGAAGGGCGAGTGGCGGTTTAACAGACAGGCGGGACAATATTGGCTCGAGGATGCTGATCCTCGAGCCAGATTTACCTCGCTATCTCAGCTAAGGGGAACTTTGCGGTATCGTGGTAGCTTCTTCCGGACTTATTATTCCGTTTCGATCCACGTCCGCCCCTTCCCGATTTGCACGATTGAGTCTTTCCTTCATCGGGTCGCGTCCGTTCATCAAGCCGCTGGGTGGAGGGCCGGACTGCACCGGACCGATCTGGTTGGGCGCAAGCGGTGGCGGCGAATCGTTTTGCCTCATCGAGGGTTTCGGCGGCATGGGAGGGGAGGGGGGTGGCTGCCCGATGATGTAACCGCCCCCGGGCGACATTCCCTGCCCGGGGGGTTGACCGACGATGGAACCGCCCGGACCCGGCGTAGTCTGCGCCTGGATTGCCACTGGTGCCAGGAAAACCGTGCCCGCCAGGAGCAAGGATTGAGTCGCAAATTTTGAAGGTTTCATGGTTGCTCCCATAATGGTTGCAGGAAACAAACGACCGATCGGAAACGGGATTCTAAAACGGGATTCTATTTTGGGAAGATAGGATTCTCGGTGCGGAATCGCACTAACAGCATGAGTGAACTACCGGGTGATTGAATCTGCCGAGAGCGAACTGCGTAGCACCTCTATTGCCGCGTTCAACAGGGATTCAGTGGAAGCGGCAATGACCCGGCCATCCGAATTCAAGGTAAGGGGTTTTCCTGTCCAGTCTGTAATCTGCCCGCCCGCACCGTTAATTATCGGTATGAGCGGCAGGTAATCGCAAGGCTCCAGGTTGTCCTCGATTACCAGGTCGCAATAGCCGGAGGCGAGCAAGCCGTATGCATAGCAGTCGCAGACAGGACGAGTGATGGCAGCGACGCGGTACAATGTCTCGATCCCTGCATATTTCTCATCGGAATCGGCTCCCGACGAGGCTGCGATATAAAGCCGGGCTGCGTCAATGGAGCGGCAGCCGCTGACATTCGCCTGGCCGTTGCTGATCCCGTCCGTGAATGTTGTCCTTCTGCCCGTCCCACCCCATCGCTCTCCCATTGCAGGAAGATCGACCAGTCCGGCGATAGGCTGGCCGTCATCCAGTAGTCCAATGAGGGTGCCGAACAGGGGATTCCCCATTGTAAAGCTCTTCGTCCCGTCAATCGGGTCCAGGATCCAGCTATAGCGCCCCCCGGGAATGCAGTCATATTCTTCCCCGATAATGCCATGGTCCGGATATCGACTGCGTATGACGCTACGGAGCGTACTTTCGATCTTGCAATCTGCAATCGTCACGGGACTCGTGTCTTTCTTCCAGCAGATATCCATGGAAGTACGGAAATATCGTAGCGCGATGGACCGGGACACATCAGCCAGGTGTTGGGCGAATTCTAACGCTTCCTCTTGATCCATCAGGCTTTCCTAAATAGTCTTTTTACTTTTAGGCTTGCCCGGCGGGTTTTCCGGTTCCTTGCCGTCATTTCGCAATATGCTAATTTCGCCGTCTTCCTCAAGATACGCAATTTTTACCTCCCTGAAATCCTCGATACCCTGTTCCCGTAATTTGGATTCCAGTTCTTCGACAGTGATCAACTCCCGGCGCATGGCTTTACGCTGGATTTTGCCATTTTGAACGAGAGCCAGTGGAGGCTGCTGAACAATGCGCCGGATGGCCGGAAAATGAAAGCTCAGCGAGTCCAGGAGATAATTCCAGCCTGCAAGGGTGGCAATAAGAAGACAACCGTCGGTGATGGAGTCATAATTCCCGGACATGCCGTTACTGGCTGCATCCGCGATCAGGACAAGCAGCATGACATCGGCAATGGCAATGGCGCCTACATCGCGGTGAAGTATCAGCCTGAACAGCAAAAAGATGAACCAATAGATAACTGTTCCTCGCAGAATGATTTCGGCGGGATTTACGGAAAAACCAAAAAGACGGGACCAATCAACCATGCCTTTGCTCAGATCGGGGGAACTTTGGGTGGGAGTCAGAAGCGAATGTGGCAGCACGATGAGTTCACTGCGCATTCCGACGGTGACAGATAGGAAACTTGCAACGAATATAGGGGGTTGCTTTGATCACATCAGTGCGATAACGCACATTCCGAGCCTCTGCCATTGAGGTAGAGTGGCAGCAGGCGGGCATGAAATACTGCTAGTCTGCTGCCGGGGACCGGGAAAACCGGCTTATTGTTTCCTGAAGGCAGCGACGTCTGATTTTATGCGGGGTGCATTTATAGGCGATGAGGCCCTGCTTGTGGTACACCTCCGCAAGGGAGGCTTCCGGGAGAGCAGCACGGTCACGGCTAATCCGAGGGCGAAGGTTCCATAGACGATGAGCAGGGAACGCTGGGAAAGCCGGTGTTCAAATCCCGGCGTCAGCCGTTGCGGTGTGAAGTGAAAATCGACGGCATAGGCCGCGGCGGTTGTTGCGACCGCCGGAGCAAGAACGGTGGCGGCGCTTTCGGCAGGCGGGAGTTGCTGGCGAAGCTTTTCATACCAGATTGCCCAGAATACCGATGCGGCGTGATGGATCGCATAGCCGATAAGCGTGTATCGGAGGCTGAACTGGTCCTGATAGGGGGCATGTCTTCCCCATATCCATTGACTGGGTCCATTGACAGGGGCGGCAAACTTGCCCAATTCAGCCTTGCCGAGGATCGAAAGCGCAATGGTCGACACAATGCTCGCCACAGTGCCGGAAACGAGGCCGCTAAGAATTGCGCTGCTCCAGGTTTTTTCAGGACGCATCATGGCTGAAACTATACTTTATTTCAATCTTAAAGAGATTTAAAGAGATGTATTCCGCGCGAAAAATCCGTTTGATCCGTCCGTGCGGGTTTTGGTTTAAATTCCAGTGTATATGATATGTCCACCATTTTGATTACCGGCGCCTCTGGTTTCATCGGCAGCCATCTGGTTATGGCATTGGCTGCTGCGGGACACAGAATCGTATGCGCCACCCGGCGCGGCCAGCCGGAGGATATAAGGGGTATAAAGGATTTGAAGGGAACCGGGCCCACTTATATCGCGGCAGATTTTACGCGCGATTTCGATATGGAGGTCTGGAAAAAACGCCTTGCCGGCATCGATGTGGTGATAAATGCGGTTGGAATATTGCGGGAGCACGGAAGGCAAACCTTCCAGGCACTGCACGATCGTGCCCCAAGAGCGCTATTTGCGGCGTGCGAAGCAGCAAATGTGAAGGTCGTGCAGATATCCGCGCTCGGTGCGGACGAAAATGCGCGCAGCCGGTATCACCTCAGCAAGAAAGCCGCAGATGATGCATTGCTTGCTTCTCCAAACAATAGGAGCAAGAGCATGGTCGTGCAGCCATCGCTCGTATACGGACCAGGTGGGACAAGCGCGCAATTGTTCAACCTTATTGCGAGCCTCCCGGTTATCCCGCTGCCCGGGGCTGGAAATCAACGTATACAGCCGATTCATATTGACGACCTGACGCAGGCCGTGGTTGAACTCCTCCAAACCGATCGATATCTTGGACAGCGTATCCCTCTGGTAGGGCCGGAACCCATCACTTTTCGAGACTATCTCGGCGAGTTGCGGCATTTGATGGGATTGGGCACTCCCACGTTTTTGCCGGTCCCTGTCGGATTTGTCGAGTTCAGCGCACGCCGCTTGGGCCAGTTAAGCCAGCGGTTCGGGAAGGGTTTGCTGGACCTGGAAACGTGGCAGATGCTCCAGCGGGGGAACATTGCCGATCCTGCCATGACGCGCGCGCTGCTCGGGCGCAATCCCCGCCCTGTACGGGAATTTGCCTCAAAGTGGGAGGTGCAGGCCCTTCGCTTGTCGGCGCTCCTCGGCTGGTTGCCGGTCGTGCTGCGTGTTTCATTGGCTGCAGTGTGGTTTGTGGCAGGTGCGGTTTCGATGGGGATTTATCCGGTAGAAGAAAGCTATGTTTTGCTTGCCCGCGTGGGAATTACTGGCGGCCTTGCCCCCATAGCGCTTTACGGCGCCGCAGCCATGGATATTGCTTTTGGATTCGGAACCCTTTTTCTCCGCGACCGGCGACTACTCTGGATAGCCCAGGTTACCCTGATTGGCGTCTATATGGTTGCCATCACTCTTTTTCTTCCTGAGTTCTGGCTGCATCCCTTCGGTCCGTTGATAAAAAATCTGCCCATCCTTGCAGTCATCCTGTTGTTGTACGAGTTGGAGAAACGGTGATCGACTACCTAGTGGTAAAGTGGCTGCATATCCTTTCATCGACATTGCTGTTCGGTACGGGCATAGGAACGGCTTTTTATATGTTTTCGGCGAGCCTGACGCGTGACTCCACCGTTGCTGCTGCGGTTACCAGAAATGTCGTTACCGCTGACTGGATATTCACGGCGACGACCATCGTCATCCAGCCGCTTACAGGTTTTTATCTCGTCTACCTGGCGGAAATTCCCGTGACCAGCAAGTGGGTAATGTGGTCGACAGTTTTATACCTGATCGCCGGAGCTTGCTGGCTTCCCGTGGTGTGGCTCCAGATACGGATGCACCAGCTCGCCGCCGATGCGTGCAACAGAAGGGACGAGCTGCCGCCCTTGTACTGGCAGTACTTCCGGTTCTGGATCGGATTGGGTATTCCCGCGTTTATTGCACTGGTTATTGTGTTTTATCTGATGGTGGCCAAGCCGGTATGACGGCGGTTTGAGCGATGAACGATACCTGCGTGCTTCATGAATGTTCCGTTGCGCTTCTTTTAATCGATGTCATCAATGATCTGGAGTTCGAGAGTGGACGACAACTCGTTGAACATGCGATACCAATGGCGCGAAACATTTCATCCCTTAAAGCAGAAGCCAAGAAGCTCGGCATTCCCTGTTTGTACGTGAACGACAACTTCGGACAATGGCAGTCCGACTTCAAACATCTCGTGTCGCGTTGTGTAAAAGACGGTGTCTGCGGCGCGCCGCTAGCCCGAGAGCTCGTGCCCCAGCAGGATGATTATTTTGTTCTCAAGCCAAGGCATTCCGGCTTTTTCCAGACGCCCCTGGATCTTCTGCTCCAGAGCCTGCATGCGAAAAAGCTCATCCTTTGCGGCCTCACCACGGATTCCTGCGTGCTGTTTACCGCCAACGATGCATATTTGCGTGGGTTTGAGATCCACATTCCTTCCGACTGTTGTGCCGCGATAAACAAAAGCAGACATACTGACGCCCTGGGCCAGATGCGACGAACGTTAAAGGCTAGCACGGCGGAATCAGTCTGCATCGATCTGGAACAATTATTGAGCGATAAATAAGCCGGTACTGGCTCCGGGAAGAATCCCATTTCTTGCCGTCCACGTTCTCCCGCGTCGCTGCCGTCCGACGCTTTCCGTCCGCGTTTTTTCGGGTTCTTTCGAGCTTCCGGAGGGTACATAATTTCTTGACTAACCGTTCGTTTAGCTATAAATTTCCGTATCCCTTCTTTCCGGCAATTACGCTTCTCCCGTACTTACTCTAAAGGTCGCAAACAATGACTCTCGGTCTTATCGACTTGCCATGGTGGGGTTATATCGCCGTTACCCTCGGCCTTACCCACATAACCATAGCCAGTATCACAATCTTTCTGCATCGTCATCAAGCTCATCGCTCGCTGGATCTTCATCCCTTGCCGAGTCATTTTTTCCGCTTCTGGCTGTGGCTCACGACCGGGATGGTCACCAAGGAGTGGACCGCCATACACCGGAAGCATCATGCCAAGTGTGAAACGGTCGATGATCCCCATAGTCCGCAAATAGTGGGGATCGCCAAAGTGCTGCGGGAGGGATCGGAGCTCTACCGCGCAGAAGCCAAAAACATGGAAACCATGGAAAGATACGGCCATGGTACGCCGGATGACTGGCTGGAGCGGAATGTCTATGACAAGCACAGCCGCAAGGGGGTGGCCCTCATGCTGATCATCGACGTCATTCTGTTCGGACCCATCGGCCTGACCATCTGGGCCATCCAGATGGCATGGGCGCCCATCATGGCTGCGGGCGTGATCAATGGGATAGGACATTACTGGGGCTACCGTAATTTCCAGGCCGAAGACGCCAGCACCAATATCGTTCCCTGGGGAATTCTCATTGGCGGAGAGGAGTTGCACAACAACCACCACGCTTATGCCACTTCCGCGCGCTTATCCAACAAGTGGTATGAATTCGACATCGGCTGGATGTATATTTGCATTCTCCAGTGGATGGGGTTGGCGCAAGTGAAGAAGGTGGCGCCGAAACTGCGCCTCGATGCCGCAAAGACAGAATGCGACGCAGATACGCTGCAAGCTGTCATTTCCCATCGCTACGAAGTACTGGCAAAGTATGCCCAGTCTCTCAAGCAGACGCTGGCAAAGGAAGTTGATCATCTGAAAGAAGCGGCGACAAATCTTGGCGTCGATCGTTCCACACTCAAGCGTTGGGTACTTGCGGACTCCAAGACCCTGCAGGAAGACGAGCGGGCAAAGCTCAATCTAGTGCTGAGCAAGACGAGTACGCTGGATAAAGTTTACAAAATGCGCGAGGAATTGATAACGGTATGGCAACGCTCCACTTCATCCAAGGATGAGCTGGTCAAGCAGCTGGAAGACTGGTGTCACCGCGCCGAGGAAAGCGGCATCGAGGTATTGCAGAATTTCTCCCGCAGGCTGCGCTGCTACGCTTAGGGATTTCTAAACATAGGGCTCAAAAACAGAAAACCCGCCATTTGGCGGGTTTTCTGTTTTTGAGCCCATATTTTCTTGAGTTTTATTTTTACAATACTTACTCTCAGGCTTCCTGATTCCGGAGCGAGGAAATCTATTTGAGCTTGGTTTCCTTGTATTTGACGTGCTTGCGTGCCACCGGATCGAATTTGGTAATTTCGATTTTTTCCGGAGTAGTCCGCTTGTTCTTTGTTGTGGTGTAGAAATGGCCCGTTCCTGCCGAGGATTCGAGCTTTATTTTTTCTCTCATGGTAATGTCCTTATCCTTACTTAGATTACCTTATCGATACAGGCCGAGTTGCCGACTGAATGCACTTTAAATTCCTAGATGCTGTCGCGGCGTGCGCGCATTTCAGCCAGTACTGCATCAATGCCATTCTTGTCAATTGTACGAAGCGCTTCATTGGACAAGCGCAGACTGATCCAGCGACGCTCACTCTCCACCCAGAAGCGGCGGCGTTGCAGATTGGGCAAAAAACGCCGCTTTGTTTTATTGTTAGCGTGGGAAACGTGGTGGCCGGTCATGGGCTTCTTCCCGGTAACTTCACATACTCGTGCCATGATTGATCCTGTCCGAAAGCGGAAAAACGAATATTATATCCCGATTTTCGGGATTTCCTCAAATCAAATCAATCCCTGTTCGGCAAACGATAGGGTCGCGCCCCTTCCAACAATAAAATGATCCAGTACTCTCACATCGACGAGCAGAAGCGCCTGCTTCAGGGATTGCGTGAGAACCGCATCTGCGTGGCTTGGCTCAGCCGCACCCGAAGGATGATTATGTGCAAAGATCACAGCCGCGGCATTATGATGAAGTGCCCGTTTTACCACTTCACGCGGGTAAACGCTGGTTTGCGTAAGGGTGCCCTGGAACAGTTCTTCGGTTGCAATGACCCGATTCCGTGCATCAAGAAAGATGCTTACGAAGACCTCGTGCTCCTTCCCTTCGAGGCTCAGGCGCAAAAAGGCCCGGACAGGTCCCGGCGAATCCATCGCATCGCTGCTTTTCAATTCTTCTTCAAGCGCGCGCCGCGCCATTTCCAGCACTGCCTGTAACTGCGCGAACTTCGCCGGCCCCATTCCCGGCACCTGGCAGAATGCGCCTTGATCTGCGGCAAAGAGCCCCGTCAAACCCCTGAAACGTTTGAGCAGTTCTCTTGCCAGATCGACCGCGCTCTTGCCGGCGATGCCCGTACGCAGGAATATCGCCAGCAATTCCGCATCGGAAAGGTATGCGGGCCCGTTCTTCAGGAGTTTTTCCCGTGGGCGCTCGGCTTCGGGCCAGTCTGAAATCGACATAGTAAATGTAGCAGTGTAGCGGGGAATTGTTCAGGGATTCCCTCGCTTAAACGTCAGTTTGTGAAAAAACTGTAGCTGAAGAATATATCGCCCGTAAAGCGGTGCGGGTTTTGGGAGTATTGAGTTAGACTCCTCTTTTTTAGGGAGTGATTCGGTTGAAGACGACTGGCAGGACGCCCGAGGCAAGACGCGTGCTTTTGGGACTCACGGGGGGAGTTGCGGCATACAAGGCGGCAGAACTGGTGCGCCTTTTGATAAGCGGGGGCATGGAGGTGCAGGCAGTCATGACGGCGTCAGCCTGCCGTTTTGTCGGTACGGCCACGCTACAGGCCTTGACCGGCAAGCCCGTATTTACCGAGCTGTGGGATGCCAGCGTAGCCAACAACATGGCTCATATCGACCTTTCGCGCAACGTCGATGCTATTGTCATTTCCCCCGCCAGCGCCGACTTTATTGCCAAGGTTGCCCACGGCCTCGCGGATGACCTGCTCTCCACATTATGCCTTGCGCGCGCATGCCCCTTGCTGATTGCTCCCGCAATGAATCGGCAGATGTGGGAAAATTCCGCCACCCGTCGCAATCTCGACACGTTGCGCGGGGATGGCGTGACAGTGCTGGGTCCTGCCAGCGGCGTGCAGGCGTGTGGCGAAACCGGCATGGGACGCATGCTCGAAGCGCATGAACTCGCGGAAGCGGTACACGCTTTTTTTCAACCCAAACTGCTGCATACCAAGCGCGTACTCATCACTGCCGGACCTACCTTCGAAGCAATCGATGCGGTTCGCGGGATAACCAATTCAAGTTCCGGCAAAATGGGGTATGCAGTGGCGCGTGCCGCAGCCGAGGCAGGAGCGGAAGTAATCCTCGTATCCGGGCCGGTTTGCCTGGAAGCGCCACCGCGCGCTCGCCTCATCAAGGTGACAAGCGCGCAGGATATGCTGATAGCCGTAAAAAGCGAAGTTCAACAGGTTCAACAAGTCGATTTTTTTATAAGCGTCGCTGCCGTGGCTGACTATCGTCCCAAAAATGCCAGCGAACACAAAACGAAAAAGAATGACAGCAATATCATCCTGGAGCTTGTTCCCAATCCTGATATTCTTGAATACGTGGCAAATCTGCCGGATCCGCCGTTTTGCATCGGTTTTGCTGCGGAGACCCAAAATCTGGAAGAGAATGCCGAAGCCAAGCGCCGTCGGAAAAAGCTTCCACTTCTTGCTGCCAATCTCGCCCAGGAGGCGATAGGTGCGGAGGAAGTTGCGTTGACGCTCTTCGATGATTCCGGCAGGCATTCCTTGCCAAAATCGTCGAAAATCGAACAGGCGCGGCACCTCATCGCTCATGCAGCATCGCTTTATGAAAAATGGCGGAATTTTAATTCATGAAAAAAATAGATATAAAAATTCTCGATTCGCGCCTGAAAGATCAGTTGCCCGCCTATGCGACCTCCGGCTCCGCCGGCCTCGACTTGCGCGCGTGCATCGAGCATGTGATGACGATTCAGCCTGGAGAAGCCCATCTTATCCCCACCGGAATTGCAATCCATCTGTCCGACCCCGGGCTCGCCGCACTGGTGCTCCCCCGCTCCGGCCTCGGCCACAAGCACGGGATCGTGATGGGAAATCTGGTGGGGTTGATCGACTCGGATTACCAGGGGCAGATATTCGTATCGTGCTGGAATCGGGGGCAAGCACCTTTCCTGTTGAACCCGCTGGAGCGCATTGCGCAACTCGTAGTGGTACCCGTCGTACAGGTTGGTTTTAAAGTGGTGGATGACTTCGAGCAAAGCGAGCGGGGCGCGAATGGGTTTGGCAGTACCGGGAAGCACTGATGCGCATCTTCGCCTTTATTCTCGTTTTTCTTTTATCGGCGCCAGGCAGGGCAGAAATGCCGGTACGTCAGCTCAGCATATCCCGTCACACTTTTTCGGTTGAAGTGGCGCATACGGAACCCGCCCGGATCCAGGGATTGATGTTTCGACAATCCCTGGGTGAAAACGACGGAATGCTGTTCGTGTTTTCTCACCCTGAACACTACAGCATGTGGATGATGAACACGGATATTCCCTTGAGTATTGCTTTCCTGGATGAAAAAGGGGTTATTCTTAACATCGCCGACATGATGCCTCGCACGACCACAGCGCATAGCTCAGCCGGCGCGGCAAAATATGCGCTCGAAATGAATCTTGGCTGGTTTGCGGCAAGAAATATCAAGCCGGGCCAGCGAATCAATGGTCTCGAAAAAGTGCCGGCGGCGGAATGATCTAAGGCGACGCCAGTATCTCTCGCAGCCCTCGCGCTTGTTAAGGAGGAGTTCCTTCAGCGCATGCCGGGCAGCATTCCCTTCATGCTTCGCAGCATTTTCGTCATGCCTCCCTTGTTCATCATTTTCATCATTTTTTGCGCCTGCTCGAACTGCGCCAGCAGTCGATTCACTTCCTGTACCGTGACACCTGCGCCTGCAGCAATACGACGCTTGCGCGAGGCTTTGAGGATTTCCGGTTTGAGACGTTCCTGCGGCGTCATGGAATTGATGATGCCTTCGGTGCGGCCGATAACCTTATCATCGACTTTCACATTCTGGGCAGCCTGGCTCAACTGAGCAGGCAATTTATCCATCAGCGCGCCCATGCCCCCCATGTTCCTCATCTGTTCAAACTGCATCTTGAAATCGTTCAGGTCAAAGCTTTTGCCCGATTTCATCTTTTTGGCAAGTTTCTCGGCCTCCTGCTGATCCACGCCGCGCTGGGCTTCCTCGATCAGTCCCAGTACATCGCCCATTCCCAGAATCCGTGAGGCCATACGGTCAGGATGAAACGGTTCCAACCCGGTCAGTTTTTCGGCGACACCGGCGAATTTGATGGGTTTCCCCGTTACGTGAAGCACGGAAAGGGCTGCCCCGCCTCGCGCATCTCCATCCAGCTTTGTCAGTACTACGCCGGTCAGGGGCAGCGCTTCGGAAAATGCCTTGGCGGTGTTGACGGCATCCTGCCCCTGCATGGCATCCACCACGAACAAGGTTTCGATGGGTTTCAGCAAGGCTTCCAGCTCGCTGATTTCCGCCATCATTGCTTCGTCGATGGCGAGGCGTCCGGCCGTATCCACGATCATCACATCATGAAAGTGCCGACGTGCGAAGTTGAGGGCAGCCGCTGCAATTTCTTTCGGCTGCTGTCCGGCTTGAACCGGAAAGAACTCGGCGCCCGTTTGTCGCGCCAGGAGTTCCAGTTGCTGAATTGCGGCTGGCCGATAGATATCGCAGGAGACAAGCAATACTTTTTTCTTTTTTTGTTCCATCAGCCACTTCGCCAGCTTTCCGCTGCTCGTGGTTTTTCCGGCGCCCTGCAACCCCGCCATGAGAATCACCGCAGGGGGGACAGTGGCAAGGTTGATATCTGCTTTCTGGCCTCCCATGAGGGCGATCAGTTCCTGGTGGACTACGCCCACCAATGCCTGTCCTGGCGTAAGGCTGCCGATTACTTCCTGGCCAACTGCTTTTTCCTTCACCCGCGCAATGAATTCCTTGATTACCGGCAGCGCGACATCCGCTTCCAGCAGCGCCATGCGCACTTCCCGCAGCGCTTCCTGTATATTGGTTTCAGTCAGCCGTGCTTCACCCCGCAAAGTCTTGATGACGCCTGAAAGCCGGTTGGTAAGATTGTCAAACATGCAAAATGCCTCTCCGGAAAAATTGGTGTAGACTAAATGAAGGTTTCATTTAGTTTCATTTAATCTGCAATATCAATGTCCGATATTTTAGCCTATCTCGCTGCCTTCCTGCTCTATGCACTGATCGGCTGGCACTTCTGGCGCACCCGGTGGAATGTTCCTGCGAGGTCAGGAGGAGGCGAGGCTGCCGGTGCGGGATGGGAACGGTATGCCATTGTCGCGCCCCTGGTATTGCATGGCTATACGCTGTATGAAGCGGTGTTTGCAGGGGTAGGATTGAATTTCGGCGTGGGCAGCGCGGTTTCTTCCATTGTATGGCTCACGGCCATGATTTACTGGTTATCCGGATTTTTTTATCGGCTGGAGGGGCTGCAAACACTGGTCGCGCCAGTTGCAGCCGTGGCCGTACTGCTGCCGCTGGCATTTCCCTCCCTGCGCCCCCTGGCCAATACCGAATTTCCCGCTTTTAAGGCGCATATCTCGATTGCCATGCTGGCTTACAGCCTGTTGACCATTGCCGCACTGCATGCGTTGCTCATGGCAGTGGTGGAGCGGCGGTTGCATCACCCGACCTTGCCCTCGGTACTGACCAATATGCCGCCGCTGCTGACCATGGAAAACCTGCTGTTTCGCGTCATCTGGGTGGGGTTCATACTACTCACGCTCACACTCATCAGCGGTATCGTCTTTTCAGAAGAGGTCTTCGGGCAACCTCTCAAATTCACGCATAAAACCCTGTTCGGTATCATTTCATGGTGCGTGTTCGCAGCACTGCTGGCGGGCAGGCAGTTTTACGGCTGGCGCGGGCGCATCGCCATTCGCTGGACGCTGAGCGGATTCACCATCCTCCTGCTGGCTTATCTCGGCAGCAAGTTTGTACTGGAAGTGATCCTGCATCGCTAGCAGTATCTATGTGTCAGAAAACAGTTGGGGTGGAAAAAGTGCAAGGAAATCCGGGGATGGAATCTCCAGTTATTCTGCCTTCTTTCCGCCCTGAATTTTTGTCTACTTGCAGAAAGGCCTTCTCTTGGAAGACATGCCGTGGTATGTGCTGCTCGCAGCACTGGCTGTTCTGTTGATTTTATCCGCTTTTTTTTCCCTTTCCGAAACCAGCATGATGGCAATCAACCGTTACCGGTTGAAGCATCTTGCAAAAGAAGGCCATCGCGGCGCCCGCCTCACCAGTCAGTTGCTGCTGAATACCGACCGTCTTCTAGGGGTGATTCTCCTTGGCAACAACTTGCTGAATGCGGCCGCAGCCACACTGGTTGCAGTGATTGTGTCCATTTTCTTCGGGCACAGCGATGCGGCTCTTTTTATTGGAACGGTAGGGGTGACCTTCGCTATCCTGGTATTCAGTGAAATCACTCCGAAAGTTGTCGCCGCGGCCTATCCCGAGCGTATCGCCCTGGCGTCAAGCTATGTGTTGACGCCACTACTGAAAGTCTTCTCGCCTGTGGTATGGTTCATCAACCTGTTTGTGAAGGCGCTGCTTATCCTTCTGCGCCTGAAACCGCAGAACGAGGATCTGACTCAGAAAATCAGCCTTGAGGAACTCAAAACACTCGTGCTGGAAGCAGGCCACTTCATCCGGCAAAAACACCAGAGCATGCTGCTCAACCTGTTCGATCTCGAGAATGTCACGGTCGACGACGTCATGGTGCCGCGCGGCCAGATCGAGGCAATAGACCTAGAAGACGACGATGAGAGCATCCGGGATCAACTGCTGACTTGTTATCACACGCGCCTGCCGGTATACCGTGGTGCGATGGATAACGTTACCGGAATAATTCATGTGCGCAAGGTGCTCAACCAGATGAGAAGCGAGAACATCACGGCTGTAACGCTGGAGAAAATCATGCGCGAGCCTTACTTCATTCCCTCCGGAACACCCCTGTTTTCGCAACTGCAATTATTCCAGGAAAACCGCGAGCGCGTCGGCCTGATCGTGGACGAGTATGGAGAATGGATGGGTCTGGTGACACTGGAGGATATTGTCGAAGAAATCATCGGAGAATTCACCACTCATGCGCCTTCGCAGGCCGGTAATTTCCTGAAGCAGGAAGACGGGAGTGTAATCGTGGAAGGCAGCAATCTGTTGCGCGATCTCAACCGCAAGCTTGGCTGGAATCTGCCTCTGGGCGGACCCAAGACATTGAATGGGCTCATTCTCGAATACTTCCAGGACATTCCTGAGGCCGGGACCAGCGTGAAGATTGCAGGTTATCCCATGGAAATCATCCAGACCCAGGACCGTGTGGTAAAAGTGGTGCGGATCTTTCCTCCGTTAGCGCCAATCGAGGAGAAACTCCCAGACTCCTATGCGGAATCCTGATCCCCGGGGATGTCTTTTAAATGTCTTTTATCTCCGTGCTGCAATACTCTCCGGTGTTCTTTGCCTCGTTCTGCGCGCTCATTGGTCTGGTCGCCGGCAGTTTTTTGAATGTGGTTATCTACCGCCTGCCGAGAATGCTGGAGCGGGAATGGCGACAACAGTGCGCCGAACTGCAGGCAGAACTGTCTTCCGGAACAAACGGGATAGCGCCAGCACACGAACCGCATGAAGCCCTTGCAGCGGAGCCGGCTTTCAATCTCATTACGCCGTCTTCCACTTGTCCCCATTGCGGGCACAGGATTACGGCGCTCGAAAATATTCCGCTCATCAGCTACATCGCATTGAGGGGACGCTGCTCGCAGTGCCGCACCGCGATTTCCATGCGCTATCCCGTTGTGGAAGGGTTAACCGCAGCGCTGAGCGGCCTTGTCGCGTGGCATTTTGGTTATGGGGTTATCGCTTTTGCGGCGCTTGCGCTTGTATGGGCCATGGTTGCGCTTGCTTTCATCGACCTGGATACTCAGTTGCTGCCCAATGACATTACCATCCCCCTGTTATGGGGAGGGTTATTGATTAACCTGAGCGGTGGTTTTGCGGATATCCATTCTGCCGTGATTGGCGCCGTAGTGGGATATCTTGCCCTGTGGTCGGTGTATTGGGGTTATAAACTCCTGACCGGCCGGGAGGGAATGGGTTATGGGGACTTCAAGTTGCTGGCCGCCATTGGCGCCTGGCTGGGGTGGCAAATGCTGCCCCTGGTGATTCTGTCTTCATCCCTCGTGGGAAGCATGGCAGGGCTTGGCCTGATGCTGGCAGCAAAGCACGGGCGTCATGTCCCTATTCCGTTCGGGCCTTATCTGGTGTGTGGGGGAATCGTGGCTCTGTTTTGGGGAAACGAGATCAATAGAGCTTACCTGGGGTCATTTTAGCCCCATGCTGGTAATCGGCCTGACTGGGGGCATCGGCAGCGGTAAAACCAGCGCCGCCAATATTTTTTCCGCGCTCGGCGCCGGCGTGGTCGATACCGATGAGATTGCGCATGAACTTACCCAGTCGGGAGGGCGCAGCCTGCCTGCCATCCGGCGCGCCTTCGGGGAGAAATACATCACGCCCGAGGGGGCCCTGAACCGCAAGGAAATGCGTAACCTCGTGTTTAACGATACGGATGCGCGTCGCAAACTGGAGGCTATTCTTCACCCGCTCATCCGGGACGAAGTGTCGCGGAGAGTAGGGCTTGCTCAGGGGCCTTACCTGATAATCGTGGTTCCGCTGCTGCTTGAGACCGGCCACTACCGGGGAATAGTCCAGCGCGTTCTGGTGGTGGATTGCAGCGAAGGGGCGCAGATTAGCCGCGCCACTGCGCGCAGTGGAATGAATGAACAGGCAGTGCGGGCCATCATGGTTGCCCAGGTTTCGCGTGACGAACGGTTGGGGCAGGCGGATGACGTGATTGTCAACAATGCCGACCTTCCCAACCTCGAGCGGCAGGTACGGGCATTGCACAAGAAATATATGACGCTGGCCCAGGGAAGTTGATTTCAACGCACCAGGCGGGTTTCCTGCAGGAGCTTCACATTTGTTGCCTGCGGATTTGGCTGCTAAAATAAGAATTTGAAACAATGCCCATCCGCAGTCGCCGTTCTTTGCTGTGGGCCTCTATCGTGATCCGTTACGAACATCCTCTCAACGAACGCGTCCGCACGCTTCTGCGCCTTGAGGACTTGTTTGACAAGGTAGCGTTCTTTTCTGCGCAGGAAGAGCCCTATGATCACCACGCTGCGCTTGTCACCCTGTTCGAGATTCTCGACGTGACAGGCCGCGCCGACATGAAGTCGGAACTGCTGCAGGAATTGGATCGGCAGAAGCAGGCGCTGGAATTGTTGCGTAAAAGCCCGGAGAACCCGGAAGGCGGACTGGACGAGATGCTGAATGACATTCAGATCTCCTCCCAGGATTTGCGGACCGTTGCCGGAAAAATCGGAGAACCCATGCGCGACAACGAGTGGCTGATGGGCATCAAGCAGCGCGTCGGCATACCCGGAGGGGCATGCGAATTCGATCTGCCTTCATATCGCTACTGGCTGCATCTCGACCCCGAAGTGCGGCGAAGCGACCTCGATGAATGGATCGCGACGCTGCTCCCAATCGAGAAAAGTTTCCGTATCCTTTTGCGTCTGCTGCGGGACAGCGGAAAAACCGACAACTACACCGCTAACAAGGGCATGTTCCAGCAGATGGGAGCGGGGAGGATGGCGCACCTGCTATCCCTCAAGCTGGATGAAAGCATGGCCTGCGTTCCCGAGATCAGTGCGCACAAATTTGCTCTGACCATTCGCTTCGTTGTTTCCAGTTCCACACAGAAAACCCGGCTATACGAAGAAGACGTGGAGTTCGAACTGACTTCCTGCACTTTTTAGGAGAAATGGACTCCCTATCCGTTTCTTCATTTTGCAGGCGGGTTATTGTTCGCGCCGCTTTCCTGTCAGGGGACGCGTCCTTCTAGGCGAGTCTTCCGGTGTTCGTGCCCGGGCTGGCAATCAATACAGCGTTTGGCAATCGGATAAACCGAACACCGCTCGTACCAAATATCCTCCGGCAGTTTGTGAGACCCCCGTATGTTCCTGCCTTTTCGATCCCGCCGCGACAATATCGCGAACGCCCTGCAGGTTCTGTCGAATACGTGCCTCGTCGACGGCAGACAGGGAATCGAGTGCCGGCGCGAAAATTTGGAGAGGAAACCTGAAGAGGGAAGAATCAGTGTTCCAGAAAGAGCTTGTTCTTGCTCATACTATGCTTTTTCAGCAATTTCCCGAACGCGCGTCGATCTTTTCCGACAAGGCTCGCAGCTCTTGTCACGTTACCCTGCGCTCTGACCATGGCCTCGGCAAGGTAATATTGTTCGAAAGCTGCTATGGCGCGGTTTTTGGCCTCGGCGAAGCTCAAGCCGTTCAGCTCGGGGAGGCGGCGGTCAAACCCGGAGCGCCGTTCGGCCACTGTGGGCGCGAGCGATGCGATATTTATGACATCTTCGTCGGCGAGAAGATACTCGCGATAGATCAGATTTTCCAGTTCCCGTATATTTCCGGGCCAATTGTATTTGTCGAACCATGCGACAGTGTTCGGATGTAAGGTTTTGTTGCCGCGGTTAAA
Source organism: Nitrosospira multiformis ATCC 25196 (assembly GCF_000196355.1). Classification (NCBI taxonomy): domain Bacteria; kingdom Pseudomonadati; phylum Pseudomonadota; class Betaproteobacteria; order Nitrosomonadales; family Nitrosomonadaceae; genus Nitrosospira; species Nitrosospira multiformis. The sequence goes on along the minus strand of NC_007614.1, from coordinate 2,422,624 downwards.
ACGCGCGGAGCATTCGCGCAGGAAGTAATCTGCTAACAGAGCCGCGTCGCCTTGGCGCTCACGGAGTGGCGGCAGGGTGAGATACATGATTTTAAGGCGAAACAGAAGATCAAGGCGGAATTCGCCTTTCTCGGCCAAGTGCCCTAAGTTTCTGTTACTGGCAATAATTATTCTTCTGTTTGCAGAGCGCGCTATGCGGCGTCCCAGCGGAAGGTATTCCTGATCCTGGAAGAATCGCAGCAGAGTAACCTGCGCCTTGGGAGATAACGCATCTGCTTCATCCAGGAAGAGTGTGCCGGACTGCGCGGGGGCACTCGGATTCGGGTGTTCCGGCGAGCCTCCGATACAGGAATCCCGTTCGTGTCCGAACAGTTCGTTTTCAATCAGGGTATCCGGGATGGCGCGGCAATTTATCGGCACAAACGCCCCGTTTCGCCTCGCGCCGCTGTCGTGGATTGCCCGTGCGGCCAGTTCTTTTCCTGTGCCTGTTTCACCTTCGATAAGAACAGGTGCGTCGCAGCCTGCAATTTTCTCAATGAACTGGGTAACCTTTGCGAAGGCAGGGGATTGTCCAATCATGTTCTCTGCACCTGGAAGCGGGAAGATCGATTCTTACGTAAGGGATTCAAAAAAGCCTGTGGAACTCATCTTTCTGCATGGCCCCGTGGTATAACTATTAAAGGACAAGATTAAATACGCCGGTAGCTGTAAAATCTTACAGGTTAAGGGCATCCGGTCAGCCCGGTGTTTCCTCGCAGTGTTTTTACCGTATTTCCATTGCCCATTTTCGCGGTCTAACACATATTCACGTGCCGGTCCTCGTTTGACGCACCAATTCAGCTACTTCCTGTAATATCCATGCAAAATTTCTTCGCACTCATTCCGGCGGCAGGTTCAGGCTCGCGCATGGGCGACCGGATGCCCAAGCAATACTTGACCCTCGCAGGAAAACCCATGATTCATCATGCGCTGGCAACGTTATGCAACTCGCCGCGGCTTTCCCGAGTCTTTGTTGTGCTGTCCCCGGGAGATGTAGAGTGGGCGCGGCATGACTGGTCAGAATTCTCCAGCAAGCTATCGATGCTTGAATGCGGCGGAGCTACCCGCGCCGAGACCGTGCTGAATGGTTTAAAAGCAGCGCAGGAAGGGACGGCGATCGAAGATGATGACTGGGTGCTGGTCCATGATGCTGCACGGCCCTGCTTGGGAGGGAAGCTTCTGGATAAGCTGATGGATGAACTGGAAGAGGACGAAGTGGGCGGATTGCTCGCGGTTCCGGTTGCGGACACCTTGAAGCGAAGCGATCCCACTTGCCGGGCTGAACGTACAGAACCGAGAGAAGGTCTTTGGCAGGCCCAGACACCGCAGATGTTCCGGTACCGAACCCTGGTGAACGCCCTGAGCGGGGCTGGAGGTGTAACCATGACGGACGATGCAGGCGCTATCGAAGCACTCGGTCTGCGCCCGAAACTGGTTGTGAGCGATGCGCGCAACCTGAAAGTTACTTATCCTCAGGATCTCGCGTTGGCGGAGTTGATACTGAAAAACTGTAAGTAGTGTAATGAGGGTGGGCGGCTTATTAGCCCGCTGAAAGCAGTTGTAGATCCAGGCGTCAGGTGAAAGATGTCGGGCAAAGCCCGAGAGTCGCGCAAAGCACCGATTACTGGAGGCTACTGTTTTCTCATGTTTTTCGCGGAAATTAAACAAGAAGAGGTGATAGTGGGCGGATTCAGAATCGGGCAGGGTTTTGATGTGCACCAGTTGGTCGAGGGGCGCAAGCTTGTTATCGGCGGAGTGACTATTCCCTACGAGAAAGGTTTGCTGGGGCATTCCGATGCGGATGTGCTGCTGCATGCCATATGCGACGCGGTGCTGGGAGCCGCGGCACTGGGGGATATCGGCCGGCATTTTTCTGACACTGATCCGCGTTACAGGAATATCGACAGCCGCGTGCTACTGCAGAATGTAGGTAACCTCCTTGCGGAGCGTGGCTATAGGGTAGTGAATGTTGATGCCACTATCATTGCGCAGGCACCCAGGATGGCCTCCCATATTCCCGCAATGGTCGCAAATATTGCGCAGGACCTGCGCATGCAGCCCGGAGATGTCAACGTCAAGGCCAAGACGGCCGAACGTCTTGGGCCGGTGGGGCGGGGTGAGGGAATAGAGGCGGAAGCGGTATGCCTGATTACCCACATGAATCAAACGACAGACTGAGGATGGAAACGGAGCGGAAAGCAAGCGGCGAAGGGACGGTAGATGACTGGGGGATGAGCGGAAACCCGGATGGCTGAAGAGACCCGGCAAAAAGCAGTACGCCTGTTTTTTGCGATATGGCCCGACAAGGAAACCTGCATGCAGCTGGATCGGCTGACCGGGCGATTGGCATCGGTTTGCGAGGGACGGAAAACAAAAGCGGAGAACATTCATCTTACATTGGTGTTTGTAGGAGAGGTGAATGCAAGCCAGGTGGAGGCCCTGTGCCGGGCGGCGGATGAAATTGAAGGTCATGGCGTGAGAGCCTTCGACCTCGTTATCGAAAGAATCTGCGTGTGGAAACGCAAGAATATCGTTTATGCGGAAATCAACGAGGTTCCCCGGCCACTCATGGATCTGGTCGAGGCTTTGCAGAGCAGCCTTTCATTGGTAGGGTTTTCATTGGAGGAGCGGTCTTATAAGCCCCATATCACGCTCATGAGGAATGCATCCTGTAAAACGCTGCCCGAGCGGGCGGAACCAATGGTGTGGCGGGCGCGGGAATGGGTACTGGTTAAATCGGACCAGACCAGCGACGGTCCGGTTTATACACCGATTGGCCGCTGGTTCCTGAAAGGTGATCAAAGGATGATCAACTCTTTAAATCATCAAAGATAAATGCAGCTCTCCAGTTGCTTTACCAGGTTTCTTTCATTGGCCCTGGTGTAATCCTTTTCAAAAGTATCGCTTACGAGGTTGCGCACCTGGCTTCCCAGATTGCTGTTGATGAGACCGATGAAGGGGGCCGATACAACCAGGATCAGGCGTTGATAGCTGTTGGTTTTGCGCCCGTTCTCCAGTTCCCGGGCTAGCTGCGAGGCGAAAGTCCATGCCTCATGCTGTTTTGGATCGGTGGCAGGTATGTAGGAGCCACGGCCATTCCCGTTACTTCTGTTATGTCCCGGGCGATCGGTAACCAGGTCCACCCGTTTTCCCCTGCTGGCGTCATGCCGGAATTCCCTGAGCTTCTGTAATCCTTTTCTCGGTCCGTAGTTTGCGTAAAGATATGCTGCGCTTGCATTTGCAACCAGAATCCACGTGATGCTCATGACTCCTCCGTGCGATTAGTGATAAAGTTAAACGAACTGGAGTGTTGCTCAACAATAGACAATGATTTTCCTGCCGAAGTTTCCGTACGGCAGTTGTCATTGTACTGACATTATGTTCGGTATTTATTCCGCTTTGCCTTGAAAATTCTTGCTTTCGATACATCCAGCGAATACTGTTCCATTGCACTGCTGCTGGAGCGTGACATCCGCAGTGAGGAGGTTCTTGCGGGGCAGCGCCACTCCGAGCTGGTTTTGCCGATGGTGAGCCGGATGCTGGATGAAGCCGGGCTGACGCTGGCGCAACTGGATGGCATCGCTTTCGGCGCGGGTCCTGGATCCTTCACCGGCTTGCGTATCGCATGCGGAATAGCGCAGGGACTGGCTTTTGGGGCGGGGCTACCAGTGATCGGAATAAGTACATTGGAAGCATTGGCACAGCAAGCCGGCGGAACACAAGTCGTTGCAGCGCTGGATGCCCGCATGCATGAGATCTATCATGCCGCGTACAGGAAAGTGCTGGACGAATGGCAGGTCGTGAGCGAGCCTGCACTCTGCCTGCCGCAAAATGCGCCTCTGGTGCCGGAGCAGGACTGGACAGGGTGTGGGAGCGGGTTCGATATATATTCCGAAGTGTTGCGCACACGTTACGAAGGCTACCTCAATCACATCATCAGCGGTGTTCGGCCGGACGCGCGCGCAATGGCGCAACTGGCTGCTCCCAGATTCGCGAGAGGACAGGGTGTCGATCCTGCGGATGCCGCTCCGCTCTATATTCGGAACAAGGTGGCCCTGAAGGAAAAGGAGCGATGAGCGCCCAATTGCAGGAATCCCCCCGAATAAGGCGAATGGTCCCGTCAGACCTCGACGCGGTGGTGACGATTGAAAGGGAAGTTTTTCTTTTTCCATGGACTCCGGGCAATTTCAGCGATTCGCTCGACGCAGGCTATCATTGTCTGGTATTGGAGCAGGATGGATATATCTTTGGATATGGCGTAATGACAATCGGGGCAGAAGAAGCCCATCTGTTGACGCTCAGTATTGCGCCGGAATCGCAAGGGAAGGGCTGGGGTGAAAAATTGCTGCGCCACTTCATCGAAATTGCAAGGGAGCAGCTGGCGCTCACCATGTTTCTGGATGTGCGCGTATCCAATCATGTTGCCGCCCGACTGTATGAACGGCTTGGATTCAGGCAGATCGGGAAACGCAAGGATTATTATCCCGCGATGGGCGGGCGTGAAGACTCGTTGGTAATGGAATTGGTGCTGTGATCAGCAACAACGATAGAAGACGGGTCAGGCGAGGCGAGATACTCAAAGAGCTGGGATTGACGCCGGTATGGCGCGTCAGGGAGTGTACCGAAGACGGAAACCCGTCCAGGACGCCGGAATCGGCCCAGGTGATGGTAGCGCCGGTGGTTGCGCCTTCCGAGTTCGAAGAACAGGTAGAACAGGTTTGCGTGCCTTCTGCTAACGCGACGGAGGACGTAGCAGAGAAGCGCCGGGCGATGATTCTGCGGATGGAGTGGGATCAGCTTAAAGAGAGTGTGGAAGGCTGCGTGGCGTGCCGACTGTGCAGCTCGCGTACGCGCACCGTGTTTGGCGTGGGTGACCCGAATGCGGACTGGCTTTACGTGGGCGAAGGACCGGGCGCTCAGGAGGATGCCCTGGGTGAACCCTTCGTGGGGCAGGCAGGCAAGCTGCTGGATAACATGCTGATGGCCATTGGGTTGAAGCGCGGGCGCGATGTTTTTATAGCCAACATCGTAAAATGCCGCCCGCCTGGAAATCGCGAACCTTCCGATGATGAAGCGCAATGTTGCGAACCGTACCTCGCGCGGCAAATCGAGCTGATCAAGCCAAGGCTGATTGTCGCGCTCGGAAAAACCGCCGCCAGGAATCTGCTCAATACTGATGCAAGCATAGGCAGCCTTCGGGGCAAACTCCACCAGCACGAAGGTATTCCCGTGATTGTCACCTATCACCCGGCTTATCTGTTACGCACGCTGGTTGCCAAAGCGAAGGCATGGGAGGACCTGTGTTTCGCCCAACGCACCATGCAGGCTCTGAAGGCTCCGGAATAAATCGCAGAATCGGCGCGCACCACCCGTCCGTATTTCTGTCCTTATGGAGTGATCAAGTAATTTCGGACACCGGGATAATCGGGATGACAATTTTTTAGAATTCCGCATGGACTCTAAGCCCATAGATATTCACAGGACCGCGATCGGCATTGAAACCAGGGTTGGTAATATGCTGATAGTCGGCGGTCACCCAAAGGGAACTTAGCACATTGACGCTATAGAAAATGTCCACTACATCCTCCGCGCGCGCCTTGATCCGGCCATCCCCGATAAATCCGTCGACGCCCCCCATATTCAAGTATTTGGCATGCTGGCCCGAAATCCAGCCCGCAGCAAATCCGATGCCAAGCAAATCTCCGTCCCGCCCCCAACGGAAGCCGTTAACCAGAGCGCCAAGTGAAATCGATCTGTCGGTAGAGGTATAGGAATACACTTCAGTTTTGCCGTCGCTGTACATTCCGCGAAAAAATAAGCCGACGCCATCCAGCACTTGCTGCTCAATATTGATCCCTATGCCCATCTTGTCGTTCGGGTTGCGCGCCCAGCATAAATCCGGCGCTCCTGCATTACCCGAGCCGTAATTGAAGCCCGTACAGGTGGTGGCATTCTTATTGGGATCGAACCGGAAAGCAGCAATGGCATCGCTGAATTTACCCATGTTTTCATGATTACGGTAAGCCAGTATCCTGACAGCACCAGGATAGCCGTTCAACAAATGGCGGCGTTCAACTTCAACCTGCTGTCCGTAATATTTGAATACCCTCATATCGAGAGGGATCTGGTTGGGGTCGATGGCGGTGGCTACATGGCCGAAGCGGAACGTCCAGTCATCATGAAAATATTCGGCTACCCCGCCCCAGGTATATCCTCTCGCATCCGCGGCGAAATCGAAGGCTGCGTAGGTCATGAAGGCCATATTTAAGAATTGCCTGCGCAGGTCGCCGGAGTATGAATTCTTATCGAAAAAATCAATCACGCTGAAATTGCCAAACCTGACAACGAGGCGCCTGCTATCCACCGTTGTTCCGAGCTGCATCGGATCGGAAGTGAGTTGTATGCGCTCTCCGCCAAATCCAAAAGTCTGTTTGAAAAACAAACGCGACTGGTAAAAGATCGGAGTTTCCGTACCGCCTTTTTGCAGTTCGAAGTTTTGTATGGCGCCACCCAGCCCTTTCAAGTCCGATAAGGGCCGCATGGATATCATTTCCGGCACATAATAAATCTCGCCGCCATGCCATGTCTTGAGCCCCAGGTACAGCGTCGCCGTTCCGGTAAAGCTTCTTTCGCTTCCCGGCAACAATGAGTTGATACTTCCGTTCAGGTTGGTATACGAAGCCGGAAATCCACTTTTCCAGCTCGAAATGTAGGTGAACTGGCCATAAGCATTCCAGCGCTCTTCCTTCAGGTCGTGGAGCCCCTTTTTCGCCAACACATTCATGAAGTCGAAAGCGTCCTCCAGGCGCGGGTTTGGTTCCGTCACCCCGGCCCGTACCAGCATGACCGAGAACAGCAGGTAACAGACAAGAAGTATCTTGAATAAAAGTACTGTTGTTCCAGGATTTATCATTGCCCCTATCGCTCCACAGCAACTTATAATTTTAATTATGCTGGCTAATGTAGCTATCAGATGAGCATCGATTAATTGCAGCACTGGCCGGGGGTTCTGGAACCCTTCGTCGTTGGTAAGCAGTTGGCTGGCACGGTGACTGCTGCGAGCGTTGCTTCCCCACCTGTGGCGGGCAGATCCGCGTGGGTATATCAGACTCCTGTGCAAATTAAACCACTATATTATTCATGAGTTCGCCTATACTTATCCATATATCTGCAATTTTTTCCAGGAAGATTTTCATGAACAACCTGCTGCGTTCTCTGATATTGCTTCTAGCAATGAGTTTGGGTGGCTGTGGATACAATACCTTGCAGTCTACGGATGAGCAGATCAAGGCAAGCTGGGGTGAAGTGCTGAACCAGTATCAACGCCGCGCTGATCTCATCCCCAATCTGGTAAACGTTGTAAAAGGTTTTGCTGCCCAGGAAAAAGAGGTACTGCTGGGGGTAACCAATGCGCGTTCCAGGGTGGGCAGCATCCAGGCTACACCGGAGCTTTTCAATGACCCGGAGGCATTTGCAAAGTTTCAAAGTGCCCAGGGGGAACTGTCGAACGCTCTGTCACGTTTGCTGGTCGTGGTGGAGAAGTATCCGGAACTGAAATCAAATGCCAATTTCCGGGAATTGCAGGCGCAACTGGAAGGCACCGAGAACCGTATTGCCGTTGCCCGCAACCGTTACATCAAGGCGGTTCAGGAATACAACCTCGTAGTACGTTCCTTTCCCACCAATCTTACCGCGATGTTATTTGGCTACAAGGTGAAGCCCAGCCTCACGGTGGATGACGAGAAAGCGATTTCGACCGCGCCCAAGGTGGATTTCGGCAAGCCGTAGCCGGAAGAGAACTTTGGAAGATGCCTCTCGATTCTGGAAACTTGAGATTGACCTCCACCTTATTCTTTATCCTTGAGTAGGATGAATGGAGACAGCAAGCCGTACCCTCTCATTGTTCAACAGGTCATGCTGTTTACCACTCATCCTGCCCATGGCGTCAAGGCAGGAATGGCAAAGGCTTTACATATGATTCATGCCGGGAGAAAGGTTCTCGTATTCATCGCTCTGCTTGTTTCCGCCTCCCTGGCGATGGCGGATGTCGCGATTCCACCCCTCAAAGCGCGCGTTACCGATCTCACCGGGACACTTTCTGCAAACGAAGCTACTCAGCTGGAGCAGAAGCTCGCCGCATTTGAAGCCAGGAAAGGCAGTCAGATTGCGGTACTGATTGTCTCCACCACCCAGCCTGAAACCATCGAGCAGTATTCAATTCGGGTAGTGGACGCCTGGAAGCTGGGACGCAAGGGTATCGATGACGGCGTTCTGCTGCTGGTTGCAAAGCAGGATAGAACCGTGCGTGTGGAAGTGGGATATGGTCTGGAGGGCGTGCTTCCGGACGCCGTGGCGAAGCGTATAACCGACGAGATCATCGTGCCGGAATTCAGACAGGGACGATTTGCGGCAGGCATAAATGCCGGTGTCGACCGAATAATAGGGGTAATCGAAGGAGAGCCCTTGCCGCCCCCTCCCGCTCGTTCCGCACGTGGCGGCGATTCTTCCGCTGCCGCCGATATCCTGGTGAATAATATTATTTTTGTCTTTATCCTGCTCTTCATTGCCGCCAAGGTATTTCAGTCCATTTTCGGTCGCTTTCTCGGTGCGACCCTGTTGAGCACAGCTGCAGCCATTATCGTCTGGCTGGTATTCGCTTCGATATTCCTGGCCCTGATCGCTGCTGCCTTTGCGTTTTTCATCAGCCTGTTCGGTCACGCCGGTAGTGGAATTTACAGAGGGGGGCGCGGCTGGCCGGGTGGCTTCGGTGGTTATGGAGGATGGGGTGGCAGGGGCGGTCCCGGCGGCTTCGGTGGCGGTGGGGGTTTCGGTGGAGGCGGGGGTGGCTTCGGTGGCGGCGGTGCCTCAGGGAGATGGTAGATGGATTTCACGCGAATACTGCGGCATCTTTTTACGGGGCCCCTGGCGGTGCGCAAGGCATTTCCCGCTACGGCCCTTACCGCTATCGAATATGCGATCGCGCAGTCGGAATTCAGTCACCGGGGAGAAATCCGCTTTGCAGTGGAGGCAGCACTGGATATGCTGCCTCTGGTGAGAGCAACATCGGCACGCGAGCGGGCTGTCGAAGTATTTTCGCAACTGCGCGTGTGGGATACCGAGCATAACAACGGCGTCCTGATTTACCTGCTTCTGGCCGATCACAATGTCGAGATCGTTGCTGACCGGGGGATCGACGCGAAAGTCGGTCATGAAAAATGGGAAACCATCTGCCGCGAAATGGAAACCCATTTCAGTCAGGGGCAGTTTGAATCCGGGGTCATCAGTGGAATCCGGTCAGTAGGGGGTCATTTGCAGACACATTTCCCAGCCGGTCGGGAAGGTGGGAAAAATGAATTGCCGGACTGGCCGGTTATCATATGATTACGATCGGCAATCCATAATAATCCTCGATGCCCCTAAACCCTCCCCAATTTCCTCAGTGCCCCTTATGCGCTCCAATGAGATGAAGAGAATCCTCGATGCTCTGGTTGTGCAGATGCCACTGGCGTATCACCGCCATGATCACGGCTACGAACAGGCCGAAGAGAATAATTACCGTATACACGTGCACGTCAAAGCTCACCAGTAACGCATACAGCCCCAGCATGGTGAGAATACTCAGATTCTCGTTGAAATTCTGTACAGCAATAGAGTGGCCGGCACCCATCAGGATGTGGCCCCGGTGTTGCAGCAGGGCATTCATCGGCACGACAAAAAATCCGGCAAGCCCGCCAATCAGCATGAGAAGCGGAATCGCAATCCACAACTCGCGGGCAAAAATCATTGCCATTACCACAATGCCCATGGCAATGCCCAGCGGAATCACCTTCACCGATTGCCGGAGTGACACTATTCGTGCTGCAGTGACTGCCCCTAAGGCAATACCGACGGCGACTACCCCCTGGAGTTGCGCGGCCTTGCTCAAGGGATAGCCGAGGGCGGCATCTGCCCACTTCAGCACGATGAATTGCAGCGTTGCCCCCGCGCCCCAGAAAAGGGTCGTCACTGCCAGTGAAATCTGCCCCAGCTTGTCTGCCCACAGCAGCCTCATGCAATGGCTGAACTCATGCACGAGAAACATTGGATTTTTCCTGAGAATGCGATGATCGACCCCGGTGTTGGGGATGTAAAGATTGAAGATGGCAGCAGCAGTATAAAATATCGCGATGAGCAGTATGCTTGCCTCCGGTACAGTGTCCACCCCGGTATTGATCAGGGGGAAATCGAACGACAGCAGGGCGGCGGAGATGGCCGGTGAGATCAGCAAGCCTCCCAGCACCGTGCCTAGTATGATGGAGGCCACAGTCAAGCCTTCGATCCAGCCATTGGCGATGACGAGTTTTTCGGGTGGCAGCAGCTCAGTCAGTATCCCGTATTTTGCTGGGGAATAGGCAGCTGCGCCAAGCCCCACTACCGCGTAGGCAGCGAGTGCGAAGTACTGGTGCGTTGCCAGGAAAAGCAGGCTGCAGCCCAAAATCTTGATCGCATTGCTGATGAACATGACCCGGCCCTTGGCCATGGAATCCGCGAAGGCTCCGACGAAAGGCGCGAGGATCACGTAAAAGAGAACAAACACAAACTTGAGCATCGGCGTGAGATAAGCGGGCGCGTGCAACTCCACCAAAAGGGCAATGGCAACGACCAATAGCGCATTGTCGGCCAGCGAAGAAAAAAACTGGGCCGCCATAATGGTATAAAATCCGCGTTTCAAGCGTTTTCTCCTAGAACTTGACCTTCTTTTTTAACAATGAGGCGTGGCATTATACAACGGTCGTCGACACCTCTCCCGATGGAAAATTTCAGGCCTTTGAGGCTGCCCGCAAAACGGCTTGATCCGGAGCATTCATAAGAATTCCCGGTTCCCGCAAAATCCCTTCAAAGAAAATCTTCAAAAACTTTCGGATATCCTGAATTACCATGTCGCGTCCCATCCAGGCGTTGATTGATCCCGCCGCGCTCGAGCGCAACCTCGCTATCGTTCGTCGCCATGCGCCACGTTCACGCGTGATGGCCGTCATCAAGGCGGATGCATACGGTCATGGATTGCTGTGTGCTGCCGAGGCCCTGGCGGAGGCAGAGGGATTTGCCCTGCTCGAACTAGATGCTGCCGTGCGTTTAAGAGAAGCGGGCTATCGCCAGACGATCCTGTTGCTTGAAGGTTTTTTCGACATAGACGAACTGAGCTGGATCGAGCAATACCGTTTAAGTACCGTGGTGCATCACCCTGAGCAGCTTGCCATGCTGGAGGCGGTTCGAAGGCGGGCAACGCTGGATGTATTTCTGAAGCTCAATAGCGGCATGAACCGGCTCGGATTTACGCCCACGGAATTTCCCGCTGCGCTGGAGCACCTCAAAGCGAATCCGGCAGTGCGGCAGATAACCCTTATGACTCATTTTGCATGTGCCGACGAACCGGACAGAAACGACAGTATTGCGGCGCAACTGCAATGTTTCAATCTGGCAGCGGGAGGGAGATATATGCCCCGTTCGCTCGCGAATTCTGCCGCCATTCTTCGTTTTCCCGAAGCACATGCTGACTGGGTGCGCCCCGGCATCATGCTTTATGGCTCCTCGCCGCTTGCGCACACGACCGCAGAGCAATTGGGTTTGCAACCTGCCATGACTGTATCGAGCAGGATTATCTCCGTGCAAACGCTCAGGCCAAACGACGGAGTGGGTTACGGGCACGCTTTTCGGGCTGGTAGCTCGATGCGAGTGGGCATTGTTGCAGGCGGCTATGCGGATGGCTATCCCCGCCATGCCCCTACTGGTACCCCGGTGCTTGTAAAGGGAAGACGAACGCGGATCGTGGGACGCATCTCCATGGACATGTTGCATGTGGACCTGAGCGAGATCGAGGATGCAGGTGTAGGCAGTCCGGTAACGCTATGGGGAAGGGGTATGCCGGTTGATGAGGTTGCGCGGGCCGCTGGCACACTGGGTTATGAACTGTTGTGCGCGATTGCGCCGAGAATGCAAAGGGTAACGTAAAATTCTTCTCTTTTACTGTAGGACAGAACAAAAAAGGCAGCCTGGGCTGCCTTTTTGTCTCGGAATTGCGCTTCCTGGTAGAAGGAATAAGGAAATAAAGCTTAGGAGGAAAATTTACTCGACTTTCGCTTTCGAGCGGAGATCGTTGATCGAGGCCGCAAATTGACGTTGCAACACGCGCTGGGCCAGGTTTTGTTTTATTTCCTCGAACGGGGGAATTTTCAGGGGTCGCACATCATCCAGGCGGATCACATGCCAGCCGAAGGGGGTTTTTACCGGCTGGTCGGTGAGCTGGCCCTTGTGCAGCTTGGTCAAGGCCTCGGCAAAAGGTTGAACATAGCTTGCGGCCGGGCTCCAGTCCAGTTCGCCCCCCTTGCTCTTGCTGCCCGTGTCCAGGGATTTTTCCCCGGCAAGTTTGTCAAACTTTGCGCCTTTTTTTAACTTGGCGATAATGTCTTTGGCTTCCTCTTCTGTAGCCACCAGAATATGGTGAGCCTTGTATTCCTTATCCCCCATCTGCGTCTTTACCGTTTCATATTCCTTATGCAGCTCTTCGTCGCTTACCGGGTGGTTCTTTATGTAATCGATCTGGTATGCCCTGACCATCGCTGTCTGGCGCGCCATGTCGAGCTGGGTGATAAAGTCCGGATCCCTGTCCAGCCCCTTCTTCTTCGCTTCCTGGGCGATTACCTCTTCAGTGATGAGATCCTCGCGCAAGGCTTTCCTCGCCTCCGGCGTATCCGGCTGGCCCTGGCTGGCACGCGCCTTCATTATGAATTCGAGGCGCGATTGGGGAATCGGCGTACCATTCACTTTTGCCATAGTTGAGCCGGTTTGGGCCTGAACGGTCGTCGCGGCGATCAGCCCGGAGATACCCAGTGCCGCAAGTCGAGTAAATTTCATAAAATGCATGAAGTTTCCTTCTCAGTGGATCGAATCAAATTCCTCGGGAGTATACGCTTTTACACCCAAGGCGTGAATATTCTTGTGCATCATCTCGCGCAGGGTATCGTAAACCAGCCGGTGCCGCGCCAGCGCCGACTTACAGGTGAATTGATGTGAGACGATGGTAAGTAAATAGTGGCCACCCCCTGCCTTGGCGCCTTCATGTCCCGCATGACGCGCGCTTTCGTCCACAATCCGGATTACGACAGGCTCCAGCGCAGCGAGCTTTTCCTTCATCAATTCTATAGTGTTCATCCGGCCTCCGGTCAGGTTATGCCGGTAAAACCTTTTTGAACGGCTTCACCGTCACTTTCGCATAGACACCCGAAGTGGCGTAGGGATCCGCTTCCGCCCAGGCCTGGGCTGCTTCAAGCGACTCGAACTCGGCTACGATCAGACTTCCGGAAAATCCCGCCGGTCCGGGATCTGGACTGTCAATCGCGGGATAGGGACCGGCTAAAACAAGGCGGCCGTCTTCCTGCAACGCTTTGATGCGTTCCAGGTGTGCAGGACGTACCGCCATTCTTTTGTCAAGACTGTCAGGCACATCCTCGCCACTTATAGCATATAGCATCATGCTTCTTTATCCTCGTCGGTTGCCATGTATTTGCTCAGCATCAATCCCTGTAATACGACAAAAACCAGCATCAAGCCCATAAAGCCGAACAGCTTGAAGTTAACCCAGGTTTCAGTAGAGTAATTGAAGGCTACATAGAGGTTGGCGGCGCCCATAAACGCAAAAAAAGCTGCCCAGCTCGCGTTCACCCGGGCCCAAACCGGTTCCGGCAGGGTGAGCTGTTCTTTCATCATCGTCCGGATAAAATTTTTCTTGAAAATCGCCTGGGCTATCAGCAGCGCGGCTGCGAACAGCCAGTAGAGGACCGAGGGCTTCCATTTGATGAATGTTTCATCCTGCAGAATGAGTGTTGCGCTGCCGAAGACGACTATGAGAACCAGGCTGACCCACAGCATGGTGTCGACTTTGCCATGGCGGAACCATACCCAGCCGATCTGCGCAAAAGTGGCGCCAATCGCTACAGCAGTGGCGGCATAGATGCCATAAATCTTGAAAGTTATGAAAAACAGGATTACTGGAAAGAGATCAAAAAGAAATTTCATCTGTGCAGTATATTGCCAGTTGCTGGAGTTGAGGGACTAATCATCGCGTCTGCCCCGAAAAAATTTGATGAATTTCCAGGAGCTTGAGCGGGCCCAGCTATTTAGGAGTGCAAGGCACAATTGGCAAAGCGCATTGCGTCCCATTCAACTTCCCTTGCTGCCCGTTTATTCAGTCTTCGAAGAATCTCGATCGAGCTTGAGGGAAGCAGAATTGATGCAGTAGCGCAGCCCCGTCGGAGCAGGACCGTCCTCGAATACGTGACCGAGGTGCGCGTCGCAGCGGGCGCACAACACTTCTACCCGGCGCATGAAATGACTGTTATCTTCCTGATTGACGACATTTTCCGATCGTGTAGGCTGCCAGAAAGAAGGCCATCCCGTACCGGAATCGAATTTGGTATCCGAGTCAAACAAGGCGGCGCCGCAGCAAGCGCAACGATACACCCCCTGATCGTGGCAGTTCCAGTATTCCCCTGTGAATGCCCGCTCCGTCCCTTTTTCGCGGCATACATGATACTGCTGCGGGGTCAGCTGGTTTTTCCATTCCTGGTCGGATTTAACAAGCTTGTCGTTCATAATTCCTCTTCCGGAAAAAATTGATGCTCCTGAATAAGATGATGAACACTCTCAATGCAGGTGTATGGGGGCCACTTCACCTTCTTCCGGGAATTCTGCATGCACGATTTCACCATTCACGTTGGGAAACAGGGGTCCCCCGCATTCTTCGCAGTACTCCAAAAGAAAATGCTCCTGCAGTAGTATGGTTTGTGTCACTCCGCATTCCCGCAGCGCTGCCTCGATCTGAGCGACACTATCCGTATTTTCATCCTCATCCCCTACCAGTCCCCAGATGATGCCGTAGAGCACGCTGTCCCGATCCTTGAGGGTGAATCCAATGCGGTATTCCTCCAGCCACTGATCATAGAAAGGCGCGATCACTGCACGCAATCTGTCGGGGGAAATACCCAAAGTGGTTTCCAGAAAATCAACCGTGGCGCGCACCGAATAGGGGCGCGCCAGACGATCCGCGGCGCGCCATGCTGAAAAAAAGCCATCCGGCATCAGCAGCTCAAACGCACAGCCCTGGAATAGCGGCAGCAGCACCGCAGTACCGTGAGTTTGCCATGCATGCAGTATCTGCTCTTTGGAGAACTGGAGAGCGGAAACGTTGCTGCCCTTGTGTTCGCCCGCAGTGCCTTGCTGCCAGCGGAACATGGGTTTTCCCTGAGGTACCGCGATCCCGCCGAGGAGATAACGGGTATCAGAAAGAAATCGTCCCGTTTCAGGGAGCTGCCGTGGGTTCATATGCAAGTCGCGTTGTCCGGTCACCGCCGTCGACCAGAGTTTGCGAGCCAGTTC
Source organism: Nitrosospira multiformis ATCC 25196 (assembly GCF_000196355.1). Classification (NCBI taxonomy): domain Bacteria; kingdom Pseudomonadati; phylum Pseudomonadota; class Betaproteobacteria; order Nitrosomonadales; family Nitrosomonadaceae; genus Nitrosospira; species Nitrosospira multiformis. Next base: position 2,407,171 of record NC_007614.1, on the reverse strand, counting down.
ATGTGTAAGATGATAGCCTCTTGGCAATTGATCGGGGCTGAAAAGACAATCTGCAAGCGCAAGCTGGGCATCGTCCGCCAACACCTGCACCTGCAACTGCCCCCGAAGTTCAGAAAGCACGGATTCTGCTATTAGTCCCGAGGGAATCGAAAAACGCGACCAGGTGAGCATCGGTACAGCAAGCATCAAAACGTCGTAAGTGTGATTCCCTCGCGTGAATATACTGCATTCTATTGCGGCTTCGATGGCATACATGAATTCACTGTAGCCTCCAGGATCAGTGTCATAAAGCTGATCCAGTGCAGATTCGAGATTCTGATCGTCTCCCGTTCGCAATTGGGCATGTATTTTTGCGGTAAGGCAATTCTCCCAGAAGGCGTCTTCTACGCGGCTGCCAGAGGCGGCAAGTCCCGCAGCCAGGCGGACCAGCTCCTGAACCACGCGCGCAGACTTGGTGCGATGAGGGACGCGAAGTTTTTTCATCAAATTGGCGTCCTGGATGGTTAAAGGATTATTTTAACCTAAATCCTGAATTCCCTGATATTTTGAAGCACTTAGGATGAAAACATTTCATCCGTTATGGCATGGTGGGGAAGAAATTCTCTCAGCCCAAGCAATCGGGTGGCCGGCAGGCAGCAAGGCAGGGCAGGCAGCAGACTGTGGGACATAGCTGGAGGCAGGGGGCTTCTGCAGGTCCTCCGCAATCAACTCCGTCCAATTCAAAATTGAAAGACCAGCAAAACCTCGCCCAAACCCCGCTTGACCCCACCTGATTTTCAGTTTTCTCATCCCCCTGACAAGGGTGATATCGACTCGTGCGTCGCCGGAGATAACAGGGTGCGCCCACGCCGGGCGGCGGACAGCCGAATGACTGACCACGTACGCATGACTGCAACGAAAAAAGTCGAGAGACAGAAGTTGCCCGCTGCCGTAGGGATATTGCCTGTCGGTTTGCATTCCCCATCGGGGTTTGTAATCGAAGTTATTGCACGGTAGTTCGGGGGAGCGAATCCGCCGCAGTAAATCCTGGCATACTCATTTTCACACCTCCTTCTTTAAGAAATTAACGGATGGCGACAGGTCCGTCGATGAGCCCGATCCTGATATCGGGATTGCCGGGGTACGCTCCATCAATCTGGTGAGCTTGACGGGTTCGGTAGGGCGCAACACTTTCTCCTGAATCCAAAGTTATAACCTTCCATGCAGCGGAGCAGCTTGAGCCAGGGAAGAGGCACCCAACTCTCGCCTGTTTGTTTTATGTTTAGCGCACCCCATGCCGCAAGCAAGCTCAACCAAATCCTTTACGGGCAGGTTGGGCGGGAACAGGGAGTAGGGAAATTTTTATCCGGAAATGGAAGCGGGAAGGAGGCTGTCACCCAAAAAAATAGCGGCAGCCCGACAACCCCGGCAGGTGACAGGTAGGTGGATGCTACGGGCAGCGGATACAATTTGACCCATGCCAAAATAGGTAAGGGAATTGAAGGGGAAGAAAGGAGCGAGTGTAGAGCCAGTGATCCTCGCCGTTAACCCGGATATTTCACCAGATCACCGGATAATGCGAAGTATTTTGGGAGTAGGTTTGCTGCAAGATACCCCTGGCCCCCATGAAAGCCGACGGTGAACTGGACTCCGCCTTGGTTGATCAAATGCTCATGTTCATGCGGCTTTCTGCAATTCTCAGATCGGTTTGGCGAAATATCCGGGTCGACGCTCACTCCCATGATTGAATCGGTTTGAAATCCCGAAACGCGTGGTAGATCATTGTCAGGAATGGAGTCGCAGCAGTCGGACCAAAAATAGGGAAATGGACGTCATTTCAACTTGTCCCGATGGGAGAGCGCATCTCTTCCATGGACGAGATGGTACAGCACCGGTAGTACCAGCAGTGTCAGCGCGGTGGATGAGAGAATTCCTCCAATGACTACCGTTGCCAGCGGCCGCTGCACTTCCGCCCCGATACTTGTAGCCAGGGCCATGGGAACGAACCCGAGGGCAGCCACCAGGGCTGTCATCAATACCGGCCGCAATCTCGCGAGCGCTCCTTCCTTGATGGCATTTTCCAGCGACCGGCCTTGCGCACGCAAGTCCCGTATGAACGACAGCATCACGAGACCGTTCAGCACGGCGACACCAGACAGAGCAATGAACCCGACCGCAGCGGAAATGGACAAGGGAATGTCCCGCAACCACAAGGCCACTATACCGCCACTGAGGGCAAAGGGAACGCCGGTGAACATCAACAGCCCGTCCCGAAAATTGCCGAACATGGTATAAAGCAGCATCAGGATCAGTCCAAGCGCCAGGGGAATTGCTATTTGCAACCGCTTCGCCGCAGAAACCAGTTGCTCGAACTGTCCCCCCCACGTGAGCCAATATCCCGAAGGAACTGACACTTGCTTTACCACCAGTGCTTCCGCTTCTTCGACAAAGGAACCAATATCCCTGCCTCGTACATTTGCTGTAACGACAGCCCGGCGCTTGCCGTTTTCCCGGCTCACCTGATTGGGTCCCTGGAGGACTTCGATGACGGCGACTTCGCCGAGGGTAACGTAGGTCATGCCGAGGGGTGACTGGCTTTGCGGATTTCGCGTTGACGGTCCTTGTATGAGAATACCGATGGGCAATCGCCGGAGTGCATCCGGATCGGCCCGCAACTGTTCCGGGAGCCGCACCTGCAACTCGAAGCGGCGGTCGCCCTCGAAAATGGTTCCGGCATTTTTTCCACCAATGGCAACCGCTACTGCATCCTGTATATCCGCAATATTCAATCCGTAACGCGCAAGCTTTACACGGTCAGGCTGAACGGTCAGCACCGGCAGCCCGGTAAGTTGTTCGGTTTTTACATCCGCCGCGCCTGGAACAGTCTTGAGCAGATGCTCGACCTGGTCTGCTACCCTGAACAGCGTGTCCATGTCGTCACCGAATACCTTTACCGCCACGTCCGCTCGCACACCGGACAGCAACTCGTTGAACCGCATCTGGATGGGCTGAGTAAATTCATAATTGTTGCCCGGTACCTGGCCTACCGCCTGTTCCAGCGCGGCAATAAGATCCGCTTTCGTGGAATATTGTTTCCGCCATTGCGACTGGGGTTTTAGCATGACGAAGATGTCCGCCACGTTCGGCGGCATGGGGTCGGTTGCAATCTCGGCAGTCCCGATCTTGGTGAAAACACGCTCCACCTCGGGAAATGTCTTGATCGTCCCCTCCACCTCATGCTGCATCTCGATGGCTGTGGTCAGGCTGGTGCCGGGAATGCGGATCGCGTGCAGCGCGATATCTCCCTCATTGAGACTGGGCACGAACTCCGTCCCCATTTTTGTGACTAGCAGGCCACTCAACACAACAATTACAACCACGATGGCGACGGTGAGGCCCTGGTTCCCCATTGCGGCGTCGAGAGCCGGCAGGTAGGCTTTCTTTGCCCACGCAACCACCGCACTTTCCTTTTCTGTCACTTTTCCCGTCAGGAAGAGTGCAATCGCCGCCGGGATAAACGTTATGGAAAGAATCATTGCCCCTAGCAGGGCGGTTAATACCGTGTAGGCCATTGGGTGGAACATCTTTCCTTCCACCCCTGAAAGCGTGAAGACGGGAAGATAAACCACCATGATGATGAGCTCGCCATAAATGAGCACACGCCGCGCTTCCCTGGTCGCGTCGAATACCGCTGCGAGACGCTCGTTCAACGAGAGTTGCCGCCCCAGTCGAGCCTGCTCATGAGCCAGCCGCCGCATGCTGTTTTCCACGATGACGATCGCGCCGTCCACAATGAGGCCGAAATCGAGTGCCCCCAGGCTCATCAGATTGGCGCTGACCTCATTGGTTACCATTCCGGTAAAGGTGAACAGCATCGAGAGGGGAATCACGAGCGAAGTGATGACGGCCGCCCGCAGATTGCCAAGGAAAAGGAGCAGCACGACGATGACCAGTATCGCGCCTTCGAGCAGGTTGGTGGCAACAGTCCTGATCGTCTTGTCCACGAGCGTCGTCCGATCATAGACAGCGATTGCTTCGACACCTCTCGGCAGATTCCGGTTGATTTCGGCAAGTTTTTTTGCGACCGCCTGCGAAACGACACGACTGTTTTCCCCGATCAGCATGTGGGCGGTGCCGATCACGGTCTCCTGCCCATTCTGGGTCGCGGCACCGGTGCGCAATTCCCGTCCTATCAGCACATCGGCCACATCCTTGATACGTATGGGTATCCCCAGCCGGGATCCCAGGGTGATGTTCCCAATCTCTTCCAGGTTTGCCACCTGTCCCGGCACTCGCACCAGGTACTGCTCGCCGCTTTTCTCGATGTATCCAGCGCCGACATTAAGGTTGTTGAGGCGCAATGCGATGATGACGTCATCCAGTGTCAATCCGAAAGAGATCAGCTTTTCGGGGTAGGGCGCGACATGGAATTGCTTGACGAAACCTCCGAGAGCATTTATTTCCGTGACGCCAGGTACCATGCGCAACTGCGGCCGGATGACCCAATCCTGGATTTCCCGCAGGTCGGTGATGCTGTAAGGCGACCCATCAGGCTTTCGCGCCCCCTCTTTTGCGTTGACAGACCACATGAAAATCTCGCCCAGACCGGTGGAGATCGGCCCCATAGTCGTTTCCACATCGACCGGTAAACGCTCTTTGGCTTCCTGCAGCCTCTGGTCGATCAACTGACGGGCGAGGTAGATATCCGTGCCGTCCTCAAAAATAACCGTAACCTGCGAGAGGCCGTAGCGGGAAAGCGAGCGGGTGTACGCGAGATTGGGGAGCCCCGCCATGATCATCTCGATCGGGAAAGTTACGCGTTGTTCTACCTCGATCGGGGTATACCCGGTTGCCCGCGTATTGATCTGTACCTGAACGTTAGTAATGTCGGGCACGGCGTCGATGGGGAGCTTCAGGTAGCTATGGATTCCCACGCCGCCCATTGTCAGCACCGCCATCAGAACCAGCACGCGCCGCTGAATGGAGAGTTCGAGGATGCGCTCAATCATGATGTCGGTGGAGCTGATCTATTTGATCGCGATGGTTAGAGCCATTGCCTGACCCGGATCTAGTGTTCATGAGTGGCGCCCGATTTACCCAGTTCGGCTTTGATCGCAAAGCTGTTGCCTGCCGCGTATTGTTCTCCTGCCTGCAAGCCGTCGAGAACCTCGATCATCTTGCCATCGCTACGCCCCAGCTCCAGCGGCCGCGCTTCGAAATATTCACCATAACGCCCGAATACTACAGTCGAGCCATGGAGTGTCTGGAGCGCGTCGGCAGATACGGCAACAGGTACGTGAATTTCTTCGGCCACCATTTCGGCAGTTACAAACATCCCGGGACGCCATTTTCCCTCCTTGTTTTGCAGGGCGAGCCGCGCCGTGGCGGTACGGGTCTGGCCGCCGATCAGAGTGGTGATGTAGATAACAACGCCTTCCCCCTCTATATCCGACGCTGTTGCCTTGACGATTGCTTTTTGTCCAACCTTGACTACATCCAGATCTTTTGGATAAACCGTGATGCCGGCCCATACTGTCGAGACATCGGCAATAACAAAAATATGTTCATCTTCCTTCAGCGTTTGACCGAGGGCGACAGTCTTGTCGATGATCAGGCCGGATATCGGGGCCTGGACTTCGTAGCGAGCCAGATTGCCGGAAGAAGCTGCCGCTTCCGGCTCCACCCCGAGCGATTGCAGCTTGACCGCAGCCAGATCCACTGCAATCTCCGCTTCATTCAGCAACTCCTGGGCGACGAGATAGTCCTGCTTGGCGGAGATTTTTTCTTCCCAGAGCTGCCGTTCGCGCTTGTAGGTGGTCTCCGCCAGCGCCAGCCGTTTCTTGGCTACGCGGTACTGACTGCGCAGCTCTGCCAGCATCTGGCTCTCTATCACCACAAGAATCTCTCCTTTCTGCACCTGCTGGCCGTGGTGACGCTTCACGGCCGTGACTATTCCCGGCAGGCGGGGTACCACCTGGACGATCGTATGCTCGTTAAAGATGATCTCGCCAGGCAGCTTGAGCAAGGGTTTGATGATTGCCGGGCCGGCCGTGCGTATTTCAATGCCGGCACCTTTCAGCATTTCGTCCGGCATTTCCACCCTGGCCTCGACCTGGCTGTATTCCCAACGGATTGTCTTGCCTTTCCATTGAGCGGTAATCACGGCATCAAACGAATGCGGCTCCTCTACTATCTGATCGCTTACCAGATAATCGGCCTCAGGCCTGAATTCGAATACCTGGGCGGGTGCCCCAAGGCGTGACAGCGTCATGATGACCCTGGCGGCAGCGGGCGGCAGGGGCTTGCTCTTTTCATACAGGTAGAGCCTGAAGCGTGGCGGCACGTTGGCCTCGAAAATAGTGACCTCCAGGCCAAAGCCGTCTGTTCCACCTTCGGTAAAAAGCTTTCCGCCTTTGGGCCCCTCCTGATAGTTCGATGATGCCTTGCCTTCGACCGCCGGTGCTTCATGAGCGGGATGGGCTGCGGAATCCCCGGAGACGGATTGCGAAGTCTTATCGGATCTGAGTATCAACCCGCCGAGTGCAATTCCTGCGGCGATTACGGAAAGGATTGAAATCAGTTTCTTCCTGTTATTCACTTCTACTCCTTATCATCCGTAAAATCGGTATAGGCCGGTTCATCGGTGTCCTGTCTCGCCCTCCCATCGAGGGGGGCTGCAATCAAACGTTCGATTTCATTGACAAGGCGGTGGTAATTGGCGAGCGCACGCACATATAAAACCTGGTTCTGAAACAAGGTGCGCTGTGCGTCGAGCACTTCAAGAAAGCCGAATTTGCCGAGCTCATAACCCTTGTTCGTCACATCGAAAGCACTTCGGGCCGCAGGCAATATCTCCCCGCGCAATATCGATATCTCGTTCTCGGCTGCGGTCAACGATTCGTAGGCCTGTACCAGTTCCGCCTTGAGGCGCAGGTCGGTCGCGGCTTGCTCATCCTGTGCCTTATCCAGGCGTTGATAGGCTTCCCGCAGGTTTCCCTGGTTCCGGTCGAAGAATTGCAGCGGCATGGAGACGCCTACGATCGCAGTCGTTCCCCCTGATTCCCAATGCTTGATCATGCCGCCCGCAAGGGTGATATCGGGAATGCGGCGGGATTGCTCCACTTCGAGCAGCGCCTGGCGATGTTCTATGCCTTTTCTGGCGCGATCCGCCATGGGACTCGACAAGACTCGCTCGGTCAATGCGGCCAAATCGGGCAGGACGATCCTCGATTCCAGAGCTCCTAGCGCTTCCCCAAACTGGGGCGAATTGTCACCCCATAGCAGCGCAAGGCGTTTGCGCGCGGCGGCCAGCTCGCGTTGCGCCTGGCCCAGGGCAATTCGCGTCGTGGAAAATGCTACTCCCACTTTAGTCTCTTCTATGGGCGGCACTTTTCCCGCCTGCACCCGGCGCTTGACAGTATCCACCACGCGCTGAGCCAGCTGCTGACTCTCCTCGGCCAGCCGCAACTGCTCCTGCCCCGCCAGCACCTCTGTAAATACGTTCGCTACCCGTGCCACGAGTTCGAGCCGTTTGGTTTCGAAGTCCTTGCCCGCCAGTGCCTGCCCGAGCGACGCAGCATTTACCCGCGCTGCACGTTTTCCTCCCAACTCGACCAATTGGCTGATGCGAATGATCAAATCCTGCTGCTCGACATTTTGCTTGATGGCTCCTTGTCCACTTACGCCTCCCATGTTTCCGGCATTGTCGACGTCCACCGACAACTGAGGGTTGCGCAACAACCCGGCCTGCAACGTAACACCCTCCAGAGCGCGCATCTCCTTATCGAAGGAGGACAGTTCGGGGTTGTGCTGAAGCGTAAGCCGCACCGCATCCCGCAGGGTGAGATTGCTCTTGACCTCAGGGCCGGCAGCACTGGGAGAGTGCGCGTCCTCAAGCGTGCGGATGCCCGTAAAGGAACTGTCAGCACCTGCTGAGGGCAAGCAAGTCATCGCAAGGACAAGCATGGCTCCCACACGCACACACCGGCTGATGATGAACAACGCATGAAAGTTCATGGAAATTTCTTCACGAGTAATCAAGGGAAACGCATAACCTATGGTTAATTACATAAAATAGCAGTTTCGCCTCAAGTCCTTAGCCTCCTGTTCACCCTGAACCCTTCGACAGGTTCAGGACCTCACTGGCCAGGATCGAAGGATCGAAGCTGTTCGCTCCGCGCTTCCAGAGTCGAGCAGGGACTGAACAGAGGCCAAACGGATGCAACGGATGCTCAAGACAACCTTATCGGGGGAATCGACATTCTCGGGATAAACGAATACCCGGAACAGTCTTGCCCCAGGGTTCAGGAGTGCAACATGGAAACCATTACCCTGCGAAAAGCCCGACGGATAAACCGGAAGGCGCCCGGTGTTGATTCAGGCTGACAGGTTTCGAATTTGGACCCGATCACGCTCAGCTGTCCGGGGACGTGGCTTAAGAGACTCTGCGGGGAGGATGAAGAGGTGAATCGGGGATGGATTCGGGGATAGTGACAATGACGAATCCTGTTATGACTTCCTCAGCAGTGGAAGCTGCCACCATGAGGGGTGCTGTCAGGAAAAAGGGCTGATATTGCCCGGCTGCGTGCAGGCACAGATGAGTCGCTGCATCGAGGTGACCTTTGTCGTCACGCAGAGCATGCTGATGGGCTTCGAGGTGAGCCGTCGGATCCAGGGACAGAACGTGATGCGCGTGATCAAGCTCATGCGCAAAGACCTCCCCGTTAAATGCCCAGCTCAAGGCATTTGTCATCATGCTGACGAACAGCATGAGCATGACGAAATGGATATGGCGCCTGGGCATGATTTTGTTCATGGCATAAGAAAAACGGGAAAAGGAATTCTATACCCTTGAAGCCGGTGGTGCCAATGTTTGTTTTCTACTCCCAGAGTTCGGCGCCAGTAGACAAAAACCGTTGTGCAATAACACTTGAACTTCTACCTCAAGAACTGCTAATCCTCCTTCTCGTTGTGCTCATACCTTTCCTTGACATTCGCCGCTCATGAACTAGGTTTAATAACAGAAATAAAATGATGGTGTCGAACACAGCTATGTATCGGAGGATAAAAACAGGGAGCGTCAGGGTATCGTTGAGCGGAGATCAGAACTAGAACTGTAACTGTATGGCGTCCTGTTCGATAGAACCAGAAAAATTCTACGAATATTCAAAATCCTCGGATATTAAATATAGGAGCAAACCGCCATGCCACTTATCGCCCCCGACTACAACACCGCCTTTACCCGCGATGTTCTCGGACGTTACGACTGCAATACCTTTGACGAAGCGCTCGTTACCATAGATCCAAACGCCCGTGCCGCTGCCGGATTGCCTGGCCGAGGCGATCTTCGGCCGTTTGATTTCATCATAATTGGCGGGGGCACATTTGGTGCGGCTATTGCTGAACATCTGTGGTTCCGAAGCACTCAGCGCAGTGAGCGTATTCTCGTGCTTGAGGCTGGTCCCTTCCTCCTACCGGAACACGTGCAGAATCTACCAATGCTCGGCCTCGATACCGCTGGCGCCCGCAAGGATCATTCGCTGCAAGGCGAAGTCTGGGGCCTTGCCTGGAATTCAAGTGATCCTTTCGGTTTTCCTGGGCTTGCTTACTGCCTGGGCGGACGCTCGATTTACTGGGGTGGGTGGTTGCCCCGATTGCTTGACGCAGAAATGCCAAAAGACGTTTGGCCAAAAGGGGTGCTCGACGATTTAACGGCAAAGGTTCTGCCAGATGGTCGAAAGGGTTATTTCCGGCAATCAAGCGATCAGATCGGGGTCACAGAGACGAATGATTTCATTTTTGGCGATTTACACCGGGCGATGCGGCAACAGCTGTTCGGAGCCCTCTCCTCGATCCCTGATGTATATGATCTTGCGTTGCTGCCCGATCATCCCGCAGTCTATTATGGCAACACTCCAGTAACAATCAACGATTTGGCCAAGCTGCTTGGCATCGATAAATTGCCGAGTCCGCCGCCTTCTATCCAGAAGCTCCGCGATGAAGCAAAACTTGAAGCACCATTGGCCGTGCAGGGACAAGTGGGGCACGCCGGGTTTTTTCCGTTTAACAAATTCAGCGCGGTTCCGTTACTCATGAAGGCAGCCCGCGAGGCGTCAACCCAAACCCCGTTCGATGGAGTAATAAATCGGCTTGATGACGTAAAAAAACGGCTAATGGTCGTGGAACGCTGCCACGTCACGCAACTCAACACTGTCAATACCGAAGGGGGGCGACGCGTGAGCGAGATCGTTACCGAGCGGGGAGTGCTGCCTGTTTCCCCGGACAGCAAAGTCATCATTGCTCTCGGCACGATCGAGAGCGCTCGTCTGGCGCTAACTTCCTTTGGGACGGATGGAAAAATTGGCAGGAACCTGATAGCCCATTTACGCTCGAATGTCGATTTTCGAGTTCCCCGCGCGGCACTGGCAGCGCTGCCGCCGGCAGTCAAAGCCCTCGAAGCGTCGGCGCTTTTTGTAAAAGGCCGACATGAGTTCAAGAAGGCCGATGGTTCCGCAGATGGTTTTGCCCACTTCCATTTCCAGATTACTGCGTCAGGTCTGGGCACCAACGGGACCAATTCTGAAGCTGAGCTCTTCAAGAAAATCCCGGACATTGACCTGTTCGATGCACACAAGAATGCGACTGACACACACGTCGTCATTACGATTCGCGGCATCGGTGAGATGGAGCCCAAGAACGACAGTGACTTCGGTAGCTCGGTTACGCTCGATCTTGATCCGCAACAAAAAGACGAATTCCAGGCACGGCGAGCATTTGTGAACCTCCAGCCCAGTTCTCGCGACTACGAACTGTGGGATGCGATGGATAAGGCGTCGGATGAGGTCGCGAAAGTCTTTGCCAACGGTCAGAAAATCGATGTCATCAAGAACGGAAATGTGATTGTGACGAATATTGATCCGAGTTCACTTGCAACGGTTCTGCCATATAAATTCTCTGATCAGGCCGGTCGGGGTCGCCGCGATGGTCTGGGCACGACACATCATGAAGCCGGAACGTTGCGAATGGGAGAGGATCCGAACAAATCGGTGACCGATCCCGATTGCCGTTTCCATAATGTGACAAATACTTATGTCGCTGGACCCGCACTCTTTCCTACCATGGGTTCACCAAACCCGATGCTCACAGGCATTGCCCTGGTCCGCCGACTAGGAGATCACCTGATGCCGGAGCCGCCACTCTTGGTATCGGAACCAGGTTTCACGTACCTATTTGACGGAAGCGATGCGCAGTTCGCGAATTGGGAGATGGCTGGAGGAGGCTCGTTCTCCCGGTTTGGCCGCACGATAATTGCCCAGCAGAATGAAAAAGGCATGGGCTTGCTCTTCTACAAGCCAAAACCCTTTGAGGATTTCACACTACGCCTCGATTTTCTTCTTCCTCACCCGCGAGGCAATGGCAACGATAACTCGGGTGTCTTCGTTCGGTTCCGTGATTCGCGCCTGCCTGATCCCGCTCCCGATCCGGTCGATCCCGCAGACAATGCGGCCTTCGTTGCGGTTCATACTGGGTTTGAAATCCAGATCGATGAAGAAGCACGGGGTGATACGCGTTTCGGCGAGCCGGATGGTTCATTTTTTGCGAGAACCGGGGCAATTTATAAAATCAAGTCATTGGGGACCGGCGAAGGGCAGCAGAATTACCAAAACAACATCTCTCTTGCGGCACGACAATGGCATCACTACGAAATCGAGGTAAAAAAGCAGGATTACGTTGTTCGGCTCAACGGTCAGGAGGTAACCCGGTTTAAGCGTAGCCCCTCCGATACTGCTAGAGGGAATCCACCCAGCGTTGATCCCAATTCAGGTTATATTGGGCTGCAAACGCATACAGGGAACGTAGCTTTCGCGAATGTTCGGATCAATGCATAGAGTGGAGAACTCTATCATTTCGAAGGTTTAAAAGTTCTGTCGGTTAGTTCGGTTGCTGTGGGGGAAAGCCGAAAAAGCAGTTTTCAATGTTCCATCAGTAAAGCTACGGCTGAATCCCTTTGATTCGGGTATTGGGTCTCCTTCGCCGTTTTTTATACCTTCATGCGCAACCTGTTGGGATAACAGCTTTACCTCTATTGTTCCTTTTGGGAAACTCGAACAGAAATTGTGATTGCAAAACTGAACCAGAAGCGGGCGGCTGCCGAAGGCCGCCCGTTGACAAGGAGAGTTCAGCTACAACGACTATTCCCTCGAAATGGGGAGTAAAGGTAGCAGCACCTGAAACAGGTATCCTAATCCAGCGGAACATTCACGCGGCTGAAGGACACCAGCAACGCCAAGTCATATGCAATCTTTAAAGCTCCACAAGCAATTAAGGGAGCGCTAAGAAGCCCGCTGGCCAGCAAGGCGCCGGCCAAGCTTGGACTCAGGACTGAGGCAAGGCTGCGAGGTACGGTAGTGAAGCTTGCCGCGGCAGCACGCTCGGGTGGCGTAACTGCAGCCATCACATAGGCAGTTCGTGTGGGCACATCCATCTGCGATAATGCACTTCGCACGAACAATAGCGTCAGCGCGATTTCTACGTTTGGAGCAATTGCGGCAAAAATGAGACACACGTTTGCAGGAATGTGAGTGAAGACCATCGTGTTAAGCAGTCCGATCTTGCGGGCAATTACAGGTGCAGCGAGCTGCGATCCGGCCGATAGAAGCCCTGCGCAGAAGAAAAAGGTTCCTGCCTCTCCCGGTGAGAGTCCAAATCGCTCAAAAAGCCAGAGTGTGAGTAGCGAATTCACCACCAATCCCCCGGCAAATGCATCAAGGCTGAACAACATCGCAAGCTTGAAAACGATACTGCGTGACGGACCTAGCGGCGCTGGTAACTGCTTGGTAGAGATGTCGCCCGCTGGCAGAGCCCGATAGAGCAGCCAAACCAATCCGCCGAGCAGGCCGTACAGCACAAACATTGTGCGCAAACCATCAATCAAGGGTAGCCCTGCCCATTGCATCAGCCAGGAGGGGATGCCAGCGGCCAAGGCACCTACAGCCGCGCTTAACGAACCAGTAAGCGTGTAACGGGCAAACAGAGTGGTGCGTAGGTTACCAGTTGCTCCCTGTGCCAGACGAGCATGCTCCAGGGGTAAAAACATGCTCACATCGCCCGAACTCGGATTAAGGGTTCCAACAAATGCGACAATGAGGAGCGGCAAAAACGAAGAAACGCTCGCGAAAGCAAGGCCGGTAGCTGTCATTAACAGGGCAGCGAACAGCAACAGCCGACGGCTTGACCAGCGGTAGCCCATTGCTCCGATCGCCAATGTCGCCAGGGCGGATCCCGCAAGGGTAGCCGTACTTAAATAGCCTACATATAGCTGGTCAAACCCCAGCGCCAGCAGGTACGCAGGCAAAAGCACAACGACATAACCGTCTGCAAAGCCACGCAGTGCGCGAGCGATCAGTAAGGGGGAAGCAACCTCGGCTACTCCTACCGGCATGAGCAGGCGGGTAAGTGTTCTGCCGATCCGGCCTGTTTCCACCGACTTAACCTTCTTTACCTGATTCATTGACGGGCACAGACGGGTACAGGCTATCCTGAGATTGCGTCACACAGGACTATTCTGAAGGGCCAGTTTGTGCATTCAATGCATTCTTGATGGTTTTAGCCAGGTTCTTCGCATTCCTTTGCCCCAGTAGTGCATGAATAAATAGTGCGGCTTCTCATGTGTCATGTGTTGATGAATCGCAACAATATTGATGCCACCTTCTCGCATTGTTCTCAAGACAGGCTGCATTTCATCGGCGAGCATGACGAAATCTCCATCCACCACTGCCTCGCTATCGCTGCCCGCAAAGGCCGCCCATGTGTTTATACCCATTTCTTTTCCCACCGACGCCCATAGTGGCGGGGCGCCCGATGACAACTTTAAACATGCCATCTTTTGAGCTTCCTTTCATTCCAAGGATTTGTTCCAAAGGCTGAGGGGAAATCTTGTTCTCCTGCGGGATTGTCTTGGGAAACCGTGAAGAGGGAACAGGCTGGACAGCGCGGATTTCAGCGACCTTGTCATAAATCTTCTTTACCCCGGCCGAAAGTTCAGCAGCGCTTCCCCTGCCACCGATGTGCATGAAATACACCTTGGGTTCATCAAAGAAAAAATGATTGTGCAAGCCAGTTACTTCCAGCCCCGCCTCGAAAGCCGCGCTTATCGCAGGATTGACCTCATCCTCGAACAGCACGGTATCGCCCATCATTACGACCTGGTCATCCTGTGCAGGAGCAAAGCCAGCCCATGATCCCAAGCCCATGAAAGGCGGCATTGGCCATTTATCTACCTTTATTTTTACATCAGTGTGCGGTTTGGATACTTTGAAAACATTTTCTTCCTTGGAATACGTTCCTTTAAGTTCCGTCAATCGCTCGATTTCGGCTGTATTAGTCGATCAAACGTTGGCGAGACGTTCGGCCAGGAGGATTCTTCAGCTGAGATCCATACCTTTTTCTCCTCCTTTGGGTCCCCAGAATACCACCCAGGTTCCAAAATCGCTCGAGAAATTCTCGAACCGGTGCTCAACGTTGGCGGGTACAAAAAGGCAGTCGCCCTCTTTGAATGGATAACGCTCCCCTTCAACCACCAGCTCACCCGTTCCCCGATGGACGAAATAGACTTCATCCTGCTCGTGCGGCGTTTGCGGATCATGTCCGACGGGAGCGTAATACTCGACCGACATGGTGCCATGCGCCAGGGCAACGGCAAAACGTTCTCCCATTGGCCATTCCACGGTTACGGGACCGGGAATGCGGGATAATACTTCTTCAACGGTGGCTTTGATTTTCAATGAAGACTCCTATCGGAAAAGATCATATGGGCAGGGTTCATCCCCTGTCGCTGTGAAAGGCAGAACGCATGCGAGGAATGTCGTAAACGCTATTTGTCAGGAAGAGATTCCTCCGGGGTTTCGTCCGATATTTCCTGAAATCTGCCTGATAAAGCAGCCAGAAACTCGCTATGGGAGGTCAGAAACCGGTAAAGCGGATATGCAAGAATACCAAAGACTGCACCCAGAAGCAGGCCGGCGAATGGAGCTAAAAAGAGAGCGAGCAGCGCTCTACCGATTCCGCTGCTTTCAAAAGTGAAAAGGGCGTTGAAAGGGGAAAACAGCGTATTGGCGCAACAGAACGACAACGAGTTGAATTTTATAAAGGAGATGAAGTCGAGCTGGACTAAGTATCTGTTCATTTGTAGTAGTTCAGATTTAATCTGACAGTAGGCCTTGCCAAAGGTGGGGTTACCCGGTTTGATAGAGGTGCGAATCTTTATCAAATTGAGCGCTGAAAGCGCAAAGGAGTAACCCCATGAGTAGTGTTCAACAAAATGTTATTAAGCACAAGGTAGGGCTGCTTAATCTGGCAGCCGAGCTTGGCAATGTATCGCGTGCCTGCAAGGTGATGGGCTTTTCCCGGGATACCTTCTATCGGTATCAGTCAGCGATGGAAAATGGTGGTATCGATGCCCTGATTGATGCCAATCGAAGGAAGCCCAATCCCAAGAATAGAGTTGAAGAAGCAGTCGAGATGGCGGTAGCTGCATTTGCCCTTGAGCAGCCTGCATTCGGGCAAGTGCGCGTTTCCAACGAGTTACGCAAACGCGGCATCTTCATTTCTCCTTCAGGCGTTCGCTCTGTCTGGCTGCGCAGGGACCTGGAATCATTCAAGAAGCGGTTGGCGGCACTGGAATGTCATATCGCGCAGACTGGAGAAGTGCTGACCGAAGCGCAGGTTAGTGCCCTGGAGAAGAAGCAGGACGACGATGTCGCCCATGGGGAGGTGGAAACCGCCCATTCAGGCTACCTTGGCAGTCAGGATACCTTCTATGTGGGCACGATCAAGGGCGTGGGTCGTATTTATCAGCAGACCTTCGTCGACACCTACTCCAAGTGGGCCACAGCCAAGCTCTATACGACCAAAACGCCGATTACAGGCGCGGATTTGCTCAACGATCGGGTACTACCCTTCTTTGCAGAACAGGACATGGGCCTGATCCGAATTCTGACCGACCGAGGCACTGAATATTGCGGCAAGCCAGAGACTCACGATTATCAGCTCTATCTGGCGCTCAATGATATTGAACATACTCGCACCAAAGCCAATCATCCGCAGACCAACGGCATCTGTGAGCGCTTTCACAAGACGATCCTGCAAGAGTTCTACCAGGTCGCGTTCCGGCGCAAGATATACCGATCAATCGAGGAGTTGCAAATTGACCTGGATGACTGGCTGCACTACTACAATCACGACCGCACTCATCAGGGCAAGATGTGCTGCGGGCGAACACCCATGCAAACATTAATTGACGGAAAGGAGGTGTGGAACGATAAAATCACATTACTGAACAGTTGAATCTGATCTGACAACTGCACCAGTCAAATCGGGAAACTGTCTGATGGGATCGCGACTACTACAGTTCATTTGATTGTCCCAGCAGCAATGTGGGCTATCGGTTGAGAAAAGGTAATACATCGGAACATCTCCCGATGCTCCTGCCGTGATTCTATCTTGCCAGGCGTTCTTCCCGTCAATGTTTGAATGATCTGTTCCAGCATATTTGCCTCTTGAAGCCACTTACAATTCCCTCCGCTTTTTCCCTCACTTGACAGGAAACACGGAGATGAAGATACCGATGCCAACCCCTCAACGGGTATAAGAAGTTGACCCGCAGCCGTCCGGTGCTAGACTAAAGAGAATGAGTGTCCTTGTTGCTGCGGTATTGCAGCCGGATCGCTAAAGCTATTGAGCGCATCCGAGTCGGAACTACACGGATTGCTCAGCCGATTCCTCGAATGTTTCTACAGAGAGACCGCCATGGGAGAGCTTATCGTAGCCAAGCCGGAATTACCTCAGGACGTGATTGCCCTCATACCCATGCGCAATATAGTGCTATTCCCGCATGTTCTGACTGCAATCACCGTGGGTCGTGCCAAATCCATTGCTGCGCTGGAACATGCGCTCGATCCTAAAAGGCCCCTAGGCATCATTCTGCAGAAAGATCCTGCTGTGGATGAGCCGGGGCAGGATGCGCTGTTTAATGTAGGTACCGTGGTGAACGTTGTGCGGCATCTTGCCTCATCCGACGGGCTGCGGCATGCCGTGTGTCAGGGGTTGGGGCGCTTTTCCATCGAGGAAATGATCGAGGATCGTCCTTTTCTCGCTGCCCGTGTGCGACTTATTGCGGAGCCTGATGAGGTATCGACGGAAGCTGAAGCCCTGGCGATGCAATTGCGGGAGCGCACGGTGGAGATTCTTTCCCTGCTGCCCGGCGTACCGGCAGAACTGGCGCATGCGCTACAAGCGACCCGCGCCCCTTCGCACCTGGCTGATATCGCGGCAAGCCTGCTCGATACCGAAGTTGCGGAGAAGCAGATGCTGCTTGAAACGGTCAGTACCGAGGAGCGGCTGCGAAAGGTGCTGCAGATTTTGTCGCGTCGTATCGAGGTACTGAGATTATCCCAGGAGATTGGTGAGCGTACGAAGGAGCATCTGGAAGACCGTGAACGCAAGTTTCTGTTGCGGGAGCAATTGAAGACGATCCAGAAAGAACTCGGCGAGACGGAGGGGGACGACCAGGAAATAGAGAAGCTGGATGAAGCGGTGGCCAAGGCTGGCATGCCGGAAGAGATCGAGGCGCAGGCCAGAAAGGAATTGCAGCGCTTAAAGCGCATGCCTCCGGCTTCAAGCGAGTATTCGATGCTGCATACCTACCTCGAATGGATGACAGAGTTGCCCTGGAAGCTCCCGGAAGATGCACCTATTGACCTCGATGCCGCACGCCGAATTCTCGAACACGATCATTTCGGGCTGGAGCGCGTCAAACAGCGCATTATTGAATTCCTGGCCGTTCAGAAGTTGAAGCCCCAAGGGCGTGCTCCTATCCTGTGTTTTGTCGGACCACCGGGGGTAGGCAAGACTTCGCTGGGCCAGAGCATAGCACGGGCATTGCAGCGGCCCTTCGTGCGCGTATCATTGGGTGGCGTGCATGACGAGGCGGAAATGCGAGGCCATCGTCGCACCTACATTGGCGCCATGCCGGGTAACATTGTGCAGAGCCTGCGCAAGGCTGGCGCTCGAAACTGCGTGATGATGCTCGATGAGGTGGATAAGATGTCAGCCAGCCTCCACGGCGACCCATCGGCAGCTCTGCTAGAGGTGCTGGATCCCGAGCAGAATTCTACGTTCCGGGACAATTACCTGGGGGTGCCCTTCGATTTGAGCCGTGTTGTTTTCATCGCCACCGCGAATGTTATTGACAACGTGCCGCCTCCAGTGCGCGACCGGATGGAGATTATTGATCTCCCGGGCTACACCCGGGAGGAAAAGCTTCAGATCGCCCAGCGTTACCTCGTGGGGCGTCAACGCGAGGTAAACGGCCTCAGCGAGGATCAGTGCGAAATATCGGTGGAAGCGCTCGATGGCATCATCGCCAATTACACCCGTGAGGCGGGAGTGCGGCAACTCGAACGGGAGATCGGGCGCGTCATGCGGCATGCAGCCATGCGTGTTGCGTCGGATGCAGAGGCTAAGGTACGCGTGGATGCCGCAGATCTGGATACTATCCTCGGCCCTGCCAAATTCGAGCACGAGACCGGGCTGCTCACCAGTTTGCCAGGTGTTGCAACGGGACTTGCCTGGACACCCGTAGGCGGTGACATTCTTTTTATCGAGGCAACACGGGTGAGCGGACGTGGGCAGCTTATCCTAACCGGGCAGCTTGGCGGCGTGATGAAGGAAAGTGCGCAGGCGGCGCTTACGTTGTTGAAAGGCCGGGCAGACAGTCTTCACATCCCCGCATCCGTATTTGAAGGCATCGACGTGCACGTGCATGTACCAGCAGGGGCTATTCCTAAAGATGGTCCCAGTGCAGGGGTGGCGATGTTCATAGCGCTTTCTTCGCTCTTTACCAACCGCCCGGTACACCGGGATGTGGCGATGACGGGAGAGATCAGCCTGCGAGGGATGGTGCTGCCGGTGGGAGGTATCAAGGAGAAGGTGCTTGCAGCCCAGCGGGCGGGCTTACGCGTGGTGCTGCTGCCCGCGCGCAACGAGAAAGACCTGCGCGAGGTGCCGGAAACAACGCGTTCCACCTTGGAGTTCGTTTTTCTGGAAACAGTGGACGATGCGATTCAGGCATCGCTGGGTCAGCGGGCGCGACGTCAGGAGTCGGAGTTCAAGCTTGTCTGAGCTGTAGTAGTTCAGATTTAATCTGACAGTAGGGCCTTGCGAAAAGCGGGGTTACCCGGTTTGATAGAGGTGCGAATCTTTATCAAATTGAGCGCTGAAAGCGCAAAGGAGTAACCCCATGAGTAGTGTTCAACAAAATGTTATTAAGCACAAGGTAGGGCTGCTTAATCTGGCAGCCGAGCTTGGCAATGTATCGCGTGCCTGCAAGGTGATGGGCTTTTCCCGGGATACCTTCTATCGGTATCAGTCAGCGATGGAAAATGGTGGTATCGATGCCCTGATTGATGCCAATCGAAGGAAGCCCAATCCCAAGAATAGAGTTGAAGAAGCAGTCGAGATGGCGGTAGCTGCATTTGCCCTTGAGCAGCCTGCATTCGGGCAAGTGCGCGTTTCCAACGAGTTACGCAAACGCGGCATCTTCATTTCTCCTTCAGGCGTTCGCTCTGTCTGGCTGCGCAGGGACCTGGAATCATTCAAGAAGCGGTTGGCGGCACTGGAATGTCATATCGCGCAGACTGGAGAAGTGCTGACCGAAGCGCAGGTTAGTGCCCTGGAGAAGAAGCAGGACGACGATGTCGCCCATGGGGAGGTGGAAACCGCCCATTCAGGCTACCTTGGCAGTCAGGATACCTTCTATGTGGGCACGATCAAGGGCGTGGGTCGTATTTATCAGCAGACCTTCGTCGACACCTACTCCAAGTGGGCCACAGCCAAGCTCTATACGACCAAAACGCCGATTACAGGCGCGGATTTGCTCAACGATCGGGTACTACCCTTCTTTGCAGAACAGGACATGGGCCTGATCCGAATTCTGACCGACCGAGGCACTGAATATTGCGGCAAGCCAGAGACTCACGATTATCAGCTCTATCTGGCGCTCAATGATATTGAACATACTCGCACCAAAGCCAATCATCCGCAGACCAACGGCATCTGTGAGCGCTTTCACAAGACGATCCTGCAAGAGTTCTACCAGGTCGCGTTCCGGCGCAAGATATACCGATCAATCGAGGAGTTGCAAATTGACCTGGATGACTGGCTGCACTACTACAATCACGACCGCACTCATCAGGGCAAGATGTGCTGCGGGCGAACACCCATGCAAACATTAATTGACGGAAAGGAGGTGTGGAACGATAAAATCACATTACTGAACAGTTGAATCTGATCTGACAACTGCACCAGTCAAATCGGGAAACTGTCTGATGGGATCGCGACTACTACATCTGAGCGTAGGCTCCCCTTTCCAACAAGGGTATAGGATCCTGACCCATCCGACCTTCAATCTCTTTTTTCCGCTTCCAGCCCCACGTCGAATGCAGTCGCATAGCCTGTCTCTGCTCCGGCAAGCTTGAGCATCAGTTGCCTTCCACCCTTGAGATAAATGCTGTCATCTTCATTCCTGGTTCTCTGCTGATATGAACCCTTGCTGGCGTGTTCGGCATAAGGGGGTTGTGCGTGCACCTTATCGGTAATCGCATCATCGAAGTAGAGTTGCGATGTAAATTCGCGGCCGCGCGCATAACCGGGATCGGTCCGTATCTTGAAATGAATATGAACGGTTCTGCCAGGATACCACCCTGGATAAATGGTGATAAAACGCACGCTGCCGTTCCTGTCCGTTAACTGGTAGCCGCGCAGGAATTTCTTTCCCATTGTATTGAAATTCCTGTCCTCGACATCGGAATAGATTCCCTGCGCATCGCAGTGCCAGATGTCGACTATGGCATTGGCAAGCGGCAGGCACCCTTCCATGCCCTCGTTGCCCACCGTGAAAATGCGCAGTTCGAGTGCAAGCGGAAGGCCAGCCTTTACCGAGCCATCGGAAGGATCGGATCGAATATCTGAACGGTGCAGGCGTTCATCGACGAAATAAGGACCTTCCGTTTGCTGGGGAGTTACCACGCATGAAATCATTTTACGGGCTACCTCCTCATTCCCGGAATGGAGGGATGAATGCCGTCCTGCCATGCCGATTCCGGCTATCCCGAGCAATCCCAGCAGTTTTCGTCGATTCATGCCCGCTCCCCATTTTGTATTCCTCGATGTGACGGCGACTATATGCGATTGGGTCACCCTGAGCCTTGGAGGGCTTGACCGCTTTTGAAGTTCCTGTGGAAGGAGCGGAGCCTGCGATATATCTAATGATAATGCAATATATTATTCGGGCGCCGGCTCCCCCCGGTTAGACGAGAGTCTGTTTAGCAGATTGTTCTTCACTGAGGGCCATTCATGCTGGAGGATCGAATAAATGACGGTATCGCGGATGGAGCCGTCGCGCATGATCTGGTGGTTGCGCAATATTCCATCCTGTTTCGCACCCAGGCGTTCAATTGCGCTCCTCGAAACCTGGTTGAAAAAATGTGTTCTGAACTCTACCGCTAGCGCTTTCTTTTTCTCGAAGACATGCTGAAGCAATAACAGCTTGCTTTCCGTGTTCACCCCTGTTTTACAGGCGGATTTTGCATACCAGGTGTAGCCGAGCATCGGGCGCCTGTTCGCTTCATCCACGTTATAGAAACGGGTCGTGCCCACTATTCCATCTGTCGCATTCAGTCTTACCGCAAATGCGATGTTTCCTTTTTCAGCGTTTTCGATGGCGGTGATTACATAGTTTTCCATCTGCTCGGGCGGGGGCACGTTTGCAAACCACAGCTTCCAGAATTCTCCATCCCTGACCGCCCATCGCAAAGGCTCGATGTGATCAGGCGCAAGCGGTTCCAGGGTGACAACCTCGCCCTTCAATACGATGCGTTCGAGCCAACTCATTTTTTCATGCTGCCCGTTGTTTGGCGGTGTTCTGCCAAGCTCTGAAACCTTGACATTGCTTTTAAAACATTGGTTTTTTCGCGGCCGCGTTATAGCGATTCACTCCGCTTGTAATTTCCACTTCGGCTTCCGTCACCCCTGCCCATCCGGTTATCTTCACCCATTTGCCGGGTTCCAGGTCCTTGTAGTGTTCAAAAAAATGGGCAATCTGTGAGCGTGTCAGTTCAGACAAGTCGGCGTGAGATTTCACCCCGCGATAGAGAGCGCACAGTTTGTCGATTGGCACCGCCAGGACCTTCGCATCTCCGCCCGCCTCATCGGTCATTTGAAGCATACCCAGTGGCCGGCACCTTACCACCACTCCTGAGATGAGTGGAACCGGTGAAATTACCAGAACATCCACCGGATCTCCATCTTCCGAGAGGGTGTGCGGGATATAACCGTAGTTACAGGGATAGTGCATGCATGTCGACATGAAGCGATCAACGAACATTGCACCCGTTTCCTTATTCACCTCGTATTTGATGGGGTCAGCGTTCATGGGTATTTCTATGATGACATTGAAATCGTTCGGCACGTCACGGCCGGAGCTGACTCTGTCAAGATTCATTCTTGTTCCTGTTACTGTTCACTGAAAAATCGCTATTATAGCTGTCGGCTTCGGTGTTTAACTGCGGATTAAACGATCCATGCGCATGCTGCTCAGCTTGGCCATCATGGCTGCACTTATCTATGTCGTTTTCGCGGCAGTGATATTCTTCGCCCAGCCCAGTCTCGTTTATTATCCCGAAATCGGGCGTGGCATCACCGGGACTCCGGGTGAGTCGGGTCTCGCGTATGAGTCTGTGGAACTGGAGACTGCGGATGGCGAAAGGCTGCATGGCTGGTTTGTCCCGGCATCTCATGCGAAAGCGACTGTCCTGTTTTTTCACGGGAATGCGGGGAACATTTCCCAACGGATCGATTATTTGTCGATGTTTTACCGCCTGGGATATAACACCTTCATTTTCGATTATCGCGGCTACGGCGAAAGTAGCGGTAAACCGACCGAGCAGGGGACATACCGGGATGCTGTTGCTGCATGGCGCTACATAACCGAAAAGAAGGCAATTCCGCCTGCCGATGTTGTGTTGTTCGGGGAATCTTTAGGGGGTGCAATCGCTTCCTGGCTGGCCGCCCGCGAAATACCCGGTGTCCTGGTTCTGACTTCCGCGTTTACCTCGGTTCCTGACATGGGAGCGCAACTGTATCCCTATCTTCCCATTCGGCGGCTTTCCCGTTTCAAATACAACACTCTCGAGCATTTGAAGGATGTGAGCTGTCCCGTATTCATCGCGCACAGTCCTCAGGATGAAATTGTGCCGTTCAAGCAAGGGCAAGCCCTGTACGAGGCAGCACGCAATCCGAAGCGATTCATTGAGCTGCAGGGCGGTCACAATGAGGGCTTCATTTACACCAGGGAAGACTGGGCGAAGGCTTTGGGTAAATTCATAGATGCGAGCCTGGGAAGACATTGAATATGCTGGTATTGGCGCATCGTGGTTATCACGTGACAGCTCCGGAAAATACGCTCGAAGCTTTTGACGCAGCGATAATGGCAGGGGTAAACGGTATCGAGACGGATGTGCGCATGAGCCGGGATGGTGTACCGGTACTGGTTCATGATCGGGTAATGGCAACCGGACAGGCAGTATCTGATCTTGCCCATTGCGAAATCGAAGATGTGCTGGGGCATAAAATACCTACCCTGGATGAGGCGCTCGCGCATTTTCCCGACATACTCTGGAATATCGAACTCAAAACCCCGCATCGCTTGTCGACCGTATTCGGTGTTCTGGAAAAGTATCAAGCCTGCCATCGTATTATCGTTAGCTCCTTCCGGCATGATCTGATTGCAATCTGCGCATCCTCATTAAAGCTCGATTGCGGCCTGCTGGTCGCGCACCGACCGCAAACCCTCGATTCCCTGTGGGCTGGTTTCGATTGTGAGGGCAACGCCAGGATCAACCATCTGGTTTGGGATTACAATGTGTTGGATCAGGCCATGTTGGCACAGGCGGCCGCCAGGGGTTTTCGCAACTTCGTTTACGGTCCGGTAACCCGGGCCGAGCATGAGGAGTGCCGGCAACTGGGCGTGGATGGGGTGATTACGGATTATCCATTGCTTGCGCAGGGTGTATAAACACCGGTGCAGCCGACGCCCAGCCGTTCTCTTGTCACATGAAAATAGAGTGATGCGCCGATGTTTTCTGCAAGCCCTTATGGCCGGACCCATGGCTGTGGCATTAAGTAGAACGATTTCAGCGAAGAACAAGGTATTCACCGTCTTCACATTTGGGGATTCGATTCTCGATTGCGGGCGCTACAACGAATATGGAGTCCATCCAGGACAGTTGATCGTTCGCAACAATGATTTCCTGTTTCCAGAGCTCAAGGGGCGCGACCTCCTGTCTCAGGCAGCCTCGATGACTGCACTGCTGGACCACCGGGCGCGTGATGGCGGCGTGGTTGACAATCTCTCCTGGCAGGCGCGAGGTATCAAGGCAACCGGTCCTGCTGTCGCCCTGGTTACAGTAGGAGGCAACGATCTTCTCGCTGGTCTTGCTGCAGACCGAGGGGAGGGCATCGCCTGCTTTCAACAGCGGTTGGATGCTTTTCTGCAAGCGCTTCCGGTACGGCCAGTTCTGCTGGGCACAGTTTACGACCCGACTTTCGGCGATGACTCTCGCAATTTTCTTGCCACCGATGCGCGCATTGCCCGGCCCAAGTTCAATCGCATCAATGCCGTTATTCGGCGGATCGCTCCACGCTATGGAGAGCTCGTCGATGTGCACCTCCATTTCCTCGCGGGTGACCCGTCCTGGTTTACAGTTACTATCGAGCCAAGCTTGCGCGGGGCATCAGAGGTGCGTACTGTGTTTTTGCCCGCAGTGCTAAGAGCATTCCATGCCGCGCAAAATGCTTAGGCTGGAAGGGGATATCAAAAACGATGCAATGTGGCATGAAAAGCAAAAAGAAAATGGCAGACCTAAAATAGGCAAGACAAGTAACGATTCCTGGAGCAGAACGCCTATCCATCAGGAGGAAACAGATGAGCGAGAAGACAAAACCGCACATGGTCGGCATCAATCATATAGCGCTGGAGGTCGGTGACATCGAAGAAGCGTTGGCTTTTTATGGCCGCATCTTCACCTTTAAATTACGAGGACGAAGCCAGGGCGCTGCCTTTATCGATATGGGAGACCAGTTCATTGCACTGATGGAAGGGCGATCGCAAAGCCCCGACGATGACAGGCATTTCGGCCTTGTGGTCGATGACCGCTCAAATGTACGCGAACTCGCTGAAGCGGCGGGAGCGACAGTGCTCGAAGGAGGCTTCCTCGACTTCCTCGATCCTTGGGGTAATCGCGTTCAGGTAGTCGAGTATGGGGATATACAGTTTACGAAAATCCCCGGAGTGTTGAAGTACATGGAACTGGAGTTGGAGAAGACCGAGAATGCAAAGGCGGAGCTGCAAAAAAAGGGAATTGGAACGTAAACTTCGATAGCATAGGAGTTCATAGGTGAGGTGCAGATTCAGCTTATTCCACAGTTCCTCATGAAGATCCTCGAAAAGGCCTGGAAAAAAGCGCGAGCTAGAGGATGAAGACGATAAGCTGCCAGCGGGGCGGTCCAAGTTCGAAACCGTGGATATGTTCTTCGTATCCCGGCAGTAACTGTCCTTTCGTTACAACAATTTCCTGGCCGCAGCCTATGCACCGGTAGATACCACTTACCGATGCGTTGGTACCAGGTGCACGCTTAACATTGAAATCAAAATGGTCGCAGCGGATAAGATAGCTGCTGTCCTGGTAAACGGCCATAGTGAAACCCGTTAAAAGAGTAATAATATCCGGTACATAGTGACTGAACTTTTAGCTCTACATTAATTTTATTACTTGTCGCTCACCTAATTCTGTTCGCTTTAGCACAAATACGCTTAACACAGCATAAAGTATCAAAAGTTCGAGTTTCGGTGGAGTGTCTCCCACCAAACAAAACCTGCCGAAGCGGGACAACAGTTCACGGGAGGGAATAGAGGAAGGCGGGGCTTGAAAGCATATTGCCCATTAAAAATGGGCGACGATCGACGTAGTGAAAAAAGTGGCGCTATCTCTGGAAGTACCATTTTTACCAGCAAAAATATCGTCTTTACTGAGCAGCGTTCTGGCCTCAAGCCTCCACAGCAGATTGTCAGTGATGTTGTAATCGAAATTGGCTGAAAAACCCCATGTCCGGAAACCATGAGGCTTTGCGGATGCAATCATTACGCCTTGTTTGTCATTGTAGTATTCTGCCCTTACAGCAACCGCTGTTCTGGGCGTTTGCACATATCTCAGAATGACTGTAGGGTTGAACCACGTGTTAAGGCTGCCCGAATGCTTGCTTTTTTGTTCGACGCCGATATCGAATCCAACAGTCGCTGCAAGCTCCTCATTCAGTTTGAAAATTCCGTAGAAATTATGGAAGTAACGCATTTGCCGGTGACTGTCGGGCTTGTCGCTGCCCGCAAAGGTGCTGCTATTGAACGTTATTTCAGGAGAAGGTCGGTAGGTAATCTGTGTGCCGAAGGCGGGAAGCGTGTTTCCGTCCACCGGTTTTATATGTTGCCAGCCGTTCAGCACCAATCCGCTTAAAAACCATTTATCATCAGCCGAAGTGAAGTCGATCCTGACGCCTGACTCGAAATAGGGTGTGTTCTCCGCCGCCATGCTTCTCGTCAGGGTCCAATTGTTTTTCCCTGTTGCGCTTTCAAAGCCGATATGCGAAGGGAAAACGCCAGCTTCCAGCCAGAGTTTATTTTCGCCGGATAGTCTCAAGGCGATGTTGCCTTCGTATAAATGGCCCAGAATGCCAGGTTCTGCAGCATAGTTCGTGTTCATGTAGGTGCCTGCTGCGAGCGCAAAGTTTGCCCTGATATTGGGTGTTGCGTACGATGCCTTTATGAAGGCGAGATTTACTGCGGGTTGATTGCTTTTGCTGAAGCTGGTGAGAAAGGGAGGTTTAGCGTTATTTACCGGTTCGTTGAAATCGTGACTGTAGTAACCTTCAACATAGGCAGCGAGTGTCAGTGGCGAGCGCAGTCTATCGTCAAGGTCACCCCCTGCTCCTGCGGAGGGGCTTGCATTTAGAAGAAAAAAGGCTGCCAATACCATCCTTTTCATTTTTCCTGCAAGTTGCCCCTCGTAGAATCCGGCCCGTACAAACGAATAAATCAAGAGACGGAAAATAAAAAGAACTATTGCGGGCGCTATCCGCGCCATGAACAGGGAAGTGTTCCATCTCAATCCCGCCGCAGCAAAAGGCGATTCCAGATTCAAAATTCCTTAAGCCAGTCAAGCGACTTCTGCGCATGAATGTGGATTTCACCAGGAAAATTCAGACCAGTAACGGGCGAATGCGGCGCGCGAGCCGGGTTGCCGACCAAAGGTAAGCTTGGCAGGGTGATAAGTCCCCCCAGGATAGGGTTATCCTGTCGCAAGCAGGTATATGCAGTCGAGCACGGCAGCGAATTTAAAAATGAGCCTCACAAAGCTCATTTAATTCACTGGAAATTAAAAAGGCAGCCCAGGGGCTGCCTTTTTCAAAGTTCAGTAACCGCCTATCCAGCCGCCGGTTGTTTTTCCACTTTCTTGCCGTATTTCTGACGGAATTTCTCGACACGGCCAGCAGTATCGACGATTTTTTGTTTACCTGTATAAAATGGATGACAAACTGAGCAAACCTCGATATGCAGGGGTTTGCCCATGGTGGAACGGGTTTGAAAAGTGCTGCCGCAACTGCAGGTCACGGTTATTTCCTGGTAATCTGGATGAATGTCTGGTTTCATGAAATGATCCTCAGCTTGCAAAGGCTCCCCTTACGATATGTGCCTGATTTCGGGGAAAGCGGCGTATTATCCTCTACTCGCAAACGGGATGCAATAAGGCATTCCGGGAGAGGGGGGGTATTCAATGTTTAGGTTAGTATATTAGACCCGCCGCATTGAATCGAAGAAATCCGCGTTGTTCTTCGTTGCCTTGATCTTGTCGAGCAGAAATTCCATTGCCTCCATGTCATCCATCGGGTAGAGCAGCTTGCGCAGTACCCAGATTTTCTGCAATACATCGGGCTTGATCAGGAGTTCTTCCCGGCGGGTGCCGGAACGGTTGACGTTGATGGCGGGATAAATGCGTTTTTCTGCCATGCGCCGGTCAAGATGGATTTCCATGTTGCCGGTACCCTTGAATTCCTCATAAATCACATCGTCCATGCGCGAGCCGGTGTCGACCAGCGCGGTGGCAATAATGGTGAGAGAGCCACCCTCCTCGATATTGCGAGCAGCCCCAAAAAACCGCTTCGGCCGTTGCAGCGCGTTGGCATCCACACCCCCCGTCAGCACCTTGCCGGAAGCAGGTACCACTGTGTTATAGGCGCGCGCGAGCCGGGTGATCGAATCCAGCAGGATTACCACGTCCTTCTTGTGTTCCACCAACCGTTTGGCTTTTTCGATGACCATATCCGCCACTTGCACGTGACGTACAGCCGGCTCATCGAAAGTGGAAGAAATCACTTCACCTCTTACCGACCGGATCATCTCGGTCACTTCTTCGGGACGCTCGTCTATCAGCAGCACCATCAGCATCACATCCGGGTAATTGGCGGCAATGGCGTGGGCGATGTGCTGAAGCATGACCGTCTTGCCTGATTTGGGACTGGCTACCAGGAGGCCCCGCTGTCCTTTGCCGATGGGGGCGATCAGATCGATGATGCGACTGGTAACGTTTTCCTCGGCCTTGATCTCGCGTTCGAGCTGCAGCCGCTCGGTGGGAAAGAGGGGGGTGAGATTTTCAAACAGTATCTTGTGTTTGGAGTTTTCAGGAGGTTCTCCGTTGACCTTATCGACCTTGACCAGCGCGAAATAACGCTCCCCGTCCTTGGGCGTCCTTATTTCGCCCTCTATCGAATCCCCCGTATGAAGGTTGAAGCGCCGTATCTGGCTGGGTGAGACATAAATGTCATCCGGACCGGCGAGATATGAGGTGTCGGGAGAACGCAAGAAGCCAAAACCATCCTGCAGCACTTCCAAGGTGCCTTCGCCGAAAATGCTTTCGCCTTTCCGTGCCTGATTCTTCAATAATGCGAAAATCAGATCCTGTTTCCGTAACCGGTTAGCACCGTCAATTTCATTGGCAATTGCCATTTCCACCAGTTCGGTGACGTGGAAGTTTTTGAGGTCGGATAGATGCATGAACGGAATCCGTGGGTGAAGAAGAGGGACGTAAAGAAAGCGTCAGGAAGCGTTGGGAAAACCGATGGAGCCGAACGAGAATTCGAAGCGGCGAACGTAATCGAACCGGAAACTACCGGAGAGCTTGCGGAATGCGTTAATTATAACTTAGCAGTTTTAGATGTGACTGTCAATAAAAGCAGTGAGCTGGGATTTCGATAACGCCCCTACTTTGGTGGCTTCGATATTTCCGTTTTTGAAGAGCATGAGAGTAGGGATACCGCGAATACCATATTTGGGGGGCGTAGCCTGGTTTTCGTCGATATTGAGCTTGGCAACCTTGAGGCGGTCGCCATATTCCTTGGCTACCTCGTCCAGGATGGGCGCTATCATCTTGCATGGTCCACACCATTCTGCCCAATAGTCAACCAGTACAGGGACTGTCGACTGCAATACTTCAGTCTCAAAATTTCCGTCAGAAATATGGTGGGTATGACTCATGTGCTTTTCCAAATCGCTTAAATGAAATGTGTACGACTGACATTCAGTTAATTCTGCAAGGGCAGGTCTCTATTAATGACACCTGCCATTGATACCAGAAGGGGCAGTGATAGATACAAGAATATCAGGAATTATATTTTTTTGCTTCTCAGGCCAGCAATTTTTGGCCGGTCCGTCATTTTTCAGTATCCTAGCGAAAAAAAACGAGAAAGGGAAGTATCATTTTAATGATATCTCGATACAAGCAGTCCATTCAACCGGCGGCGGGAGCAAAGCACACAAATTGGCGCTATCCTGCTTGCAGCGGAGCCAGCATACTTGTCCGAAATCAACCCGGTTTTCCCCACGAGTCACGCAGGGTGACCGCGCGATTGAATACAGGTTTTCCCGATTTTGTTTCCTTCAGATCTGCGACGAAATAGCCATGACGCTCGAATTGAAAACGTTCCTCAGGTTGTGCTGTCATGAGTACGGGCTCGACATAGGCTGCAAGGACCTTCTTTGAATCCGGATTCAGAAATGCTTTATAGTCCCGCCCGCCTGTATCAGGGTGAGCCTGAGTGAACAAGCGATCATAAAGCCGTACTTCCGCTTGTTGCGCGTGGACGGCTGAGAGCCAGTGAATATTCCCCTTGACCTTGCGTTTATCGGCTCCGGGCGTGCCGCTCTTGCTGTCCGGATCATAGGTGCAATGGATTTCCAGGATTTCGCCATTGACCCCTTTCACAACATCTACGCATTTTACGATGTAGGCGTACCGCAACCTTACTTCGCCTCCAGGTGACAGGCGGAAATACCCCTTGGGAGGATTCTCCATAAAATCACTGCGTTCTATGTAGATCGTTTTCGTCAGGTGTACGATACGGCTTCCCCATTCCGGCTTTTGGGGATGATTGGGGGCAAGGCACTCTTCCTCGGCATTTTCAGGATAGTTATCGATAACGACCTTGAGGGGGGCGAGGATAGCCAGCCGCCGCTGCGCACGCTCATTCATGTCTTCGCGCAGGCATTCTTCCAGAATGCCCATGTCTATCCATGAATCGGCTTTGCTGACGCCGATGCGTTCCGCAAACAGGCGGATGGATTCCGGTGTATAACCGCGGCGTCTCACTCCGGCAAGGGTATTCATGCGCGGATCATCCCATCCATCCACAAAACTCCCGCTGACCAATTCGATCAGCTTGCGCTTGCTCATGACGGTGTAGGTGAGATTCAAACGCGCGAATTCGATCTGTTGCGGATGACAGGGAACAACATCTGTCAATCGATCCAGTATCCAGTCATAGAGGGGACGGTGATCCTCGAATTCCAGCGTGCACAGCGAGTGCGTGATCCTTTCCAGCGCATCCGATATGCAGTGGGTGTAGTCATACATCGGATAAATACACCATTTGTCACCCGTCCGGTGATGGCGGACATGGCGAATCCGGT
Organism: Nitrosospira multiformis ATCC 25196; assembly: GCF_000196355.1. Classification (NCBI taxonomy): domain Bacteria; kingdom Pseudomonadati; phylum Pseudomonadota; class Betaproteobacteria; order Nitrosomonadales; family Nitrosomonadaceae; genus Nitrosospira; species Nitrosospira multiformis. The sequence goes on along the minus strand of NC_007614.1, from coordinate 2,376,063 downwards.
AAATTACGGGATCGCGCAGATTGATATTAGGGGAAGCCATATCGATTCTGGCGCGCAGAACGTGAGCGCCGTCAGGAAACTCACCCGCCTTCATGCGGCGAAACAGGTCAAGATTTTCCTCGATGGAGCGGTCGCGGTAGGGGCTGTTTTCGCCCGCCTCGGTAAGCGTGCCCCGCAACGCGCGGATTTCCTCGGCAGTAAGGCTGTCTACGTATGCTTTACCCTGCTTGATGAGATATTCGGCAAACTCGTATAGTTTGTCAAAATAGTCCGACGCATAGTGCAGATACTCGCCCCATTCGAAGCCGAGCCATCTTACCGCATCCATTATTGAATCGACATACTCCTGCTCTTCTTTTTCGGGGTTGGTGTCATCGAAGCGCAGATGACATATTCCTTTATAGTCCCGCGCCAGGCCGAAATTTAGGCAAATGCTTTTGGCATGACCGATATGCAGGTAGCCGTTGGGTTCGGGGGGGAAGCGCGTTTCAACCCGCCCGTTCCACTTGCCGGTGCGATTGTCTTCTTCGATGATATTGCGTATGAAATTGGACGCGCACAGCGTTACGTCGCCAGGTGTAGCTTTTTCGTTCAAACTGGACCTCTCGAAAGGGAATTCCTGCTCGTCTTTTCCGGGAATTCGTGGCAAGCGGGAACGCGGTTCTGCTCTCTCCTGTTCGTTTGTGCTTGCCCGGCTGCTCATTATAGTTGAATAACGTATCGAGCCAAATTCGACCAGGTACCCCTGCTGACTTTCTTCCTGCATTTCTTTTACTGTGAGCGAGAATGCGCGTGGCAAAGTTCCATTTCCGTTTATTTACACTACACTGATTACATGAATCCATTCACTTTTTCCATTCTCCGGGTGCTGAGCGATAACGAATTTCATTCAGGGCAGGCTATCGCCGAAGCTCTGGGAGTTTCCCGCGCCAGTGTATCGAATGCTCTTCGCGACGCGGATGAAGCTGGATTGACCATTCATAAAATCAAGGGACGCGGCTATCGCCTGCTCGACCAGGTGCAATGGCTGGAACGAAATGCAATTCTTGAGCACCTCGGTCATCAGGCGGACAAATTCAATCTGGAAATACTCGATACGATCGATTCCACCAACAGCCTTTTACTGCATGAGGCGGATAACCGGTTGAGCCTGCGTGATGGGCTCATTCATGTGGTAGCGGCCGAGCTGCAAACGAAGGGGCGTGGACGACGAGGACGGCAATGGCACTCGGGCCTGGGAGTCGGTCTCGCGTTTTCCGTGCTATGGCGGTTTCAGCAAAGTGCAAGCTTTCTTTCGGGTTTGAGTCTCGCCACAGGCGTTGCAATAGTACGTGCGCTCGAATCTTCAGGGATACAAGGGGCCGTACTCAAATGGCCAAACGATGTGATGTTCAATTTCTGTAAACTGGCAGGTATATTGATAGAACTGCATGGCGATATGCTCGGTCCCACCGTTGCTGTAATCGGTGTAGGCATGAACCTGAAATTGTCCGACAGCGTTCAGGCGCGGATAGACCAGGGGGCAACGGATATTTTTTCCATCAGTGGAGAAACACCGGATCGCAATAAATTGCTGGCTGAATTGTTGCTGAATATTGCTCGAGTATTGAGAGAATTTGAGCAGTCGGGTTTTACGCCATTCAAGGAGGAATGGGTGGATCGCCATGTATGTGAAGGCAAAGCCGTCACCCTCAAGCTACCTGACGGGTCGGGCCAGGAAGGACTGGTGCACGGGGTATCGGATAGCGGGTCGCTGTTGCTGCAAACGTCACTGGGTCTTCGCAGTTTCAGCGGCGGCGAGATATCGCTGCGCAGGACAGCATAAATGAACCCTCTTCTGCTGGCGGTGGATTCCGGCAACACGCGCGTGAAGTGGGGGCTGCATGATGGCCGCAACTGGCTCATGCAAGGGGTCGCGGCGCAGGGCGACAGAGTGCAGCTCGAGCGGGAATGGAGGGATTTGCGTGAACCTTCACGCGTAGTGATATCCAATGTCGCCAATGCCGGGGTCAAGGGCAGTCTGTCGGAGCTACTGGCGCAGTGGAAAGCGGAGCCACAATGGATTACTGCCGTTCCCTATCAATGCGGGGTTCGCAACTATTACTCCAATCCTGCCCAGCTTGGCAGCGACCGCTGGGCGGCGCTCGTGGCAGCGTGGGTGCTGGAGCGACAGGGGTGCCTGGTAGTCGATGCGGGAACCGCCATGACGGTGGATGCGCTTTCCGACACAGGTGAATTTCTCGGAGGACTCATAACCCCCGGGCTCGATCTGATGCAGAAGATACTGGTGGAGGACCTTGGATCACTGGAATCGGAGGGCGGAAAATTTTGCGATTATCCTGACAGTACCGCAGATGCGCTCTATAGCGGCGCGGTGCACGCGATGGCGGGCGCCATCGAACGCATGGCGGCCTTGCTTGCCGGTACCCTCGGCCACATGCCCGAGTGCATTCTCAGCGGGGGTGCAGCGCAGCAGTTGCAGCCCCAGCTTAACGTGAATGTGAAAGTGATGGATAATCTCGTTTTGCAAGGCTTGCTGGCCATTGCCCGGGAGACTTCAGAAACAGCTTCGGGAGGGGTCGTAGCTTCCCCGGAAGATTCCATCGAAAATTGATCTGCTTTTGCGTCCTGCGGACGTAGACTGGATATGTCCGTTTTTCAGAACGCAACCTTTTACACTACCGTCAACGAGCTGCGCGACCTGCCCCCCCCGGTTGGAGTCGAGATAGCCTTTGCCGGCCGCTCGAACGCCGGCAAGTCGAGCGCGATCAACACCCTGGCAAACCGTAACCGCCTCGCTTTCGTCAGTAAAACACCGGGACGCACCCAGCATCTGAATTTTTTCCGGTTGGGGAACGACAGATTTCTGGTGGATCTCCCTGGTTATGGTTATGCCAAGGTGCCGGCGGAAGTCCGTCAGCATTGGGAACGTCTCCTCGGCACTTACCTTCAGACGAGGCAATCGCTTCACGGCATGGTTCTTATCATGGATGCACGGCATCCTTTAACCCCTCTGGATCGACAAATGCTCGCCTGGTTTGCGCCAACGAAGAAAGCGGTGCACGTGCTGCTTACCAAATCGGACAAACTCACGCGGCAGCAGGGGCAGAAAGTTCTCAAAACCGTGCTGGGTTTTTTGCGTGAATCTTATCCACAATGCAGCGTACAATTGTTTTCCAGCACAAGCAGAGAAGGCGTCAAGGAGGCGGCGGCCTTGCTTGATGCATGGTTCGGGTCAGGAATCGAGCCGGATAGCGGTATGATCAGAGAAGCAGGTGCGCCGGAGAGCGGTAAGGGAAATGCGCCGGAACCACCGAACGCCAGAAATAAAAAACCCCCGGTTAAAGGGGAATAAAACCGGGGGCAAACTACCTTAATAGGGATTAAGGTACCCGCTCAGGGAGGAAAAGCGGGAGACAAATAAACAACGTCTGTCAGTAAGATATAAAATCCAGCCACAAGTTCCCGGATTTTTGATTTTTTATCAGATTTTTTCTTTTTTTGCAGGGCCATCATGCCAGCCATTAGTCAATTTCCCCAAAAAAGAATGCGGCGCATGCGCCGCAATGAATTTTCCCGCCGCCTGATGCGCGAGAATCAGTTACATGCGGATGACCTGATCTATCCGGTATTCGTGCTGGATGGTGAAAAACGTGAGGAAAAAGTCCCGTCCATGCCCGGCGTTGTGCGGCAAAGCCTGGACGTTCTGCTATTCCGTGCCGAAAGATGCCTCGAACTGGGAATCCCGGCGCTGGCTATTTTTCCGGTCATCGACGCCGGGCTGAAAAATGAAACCGCCTCCGAAGCGCTCAACCCTGCGGGGCTGGTACCGCGTGTAGTAAGTGCGTTGAAAGCACGTTTTCCCGAACTGGGTATCATTACCGACATCGCCCTCGATCCTTACACGAGCCATGGGCAGGATGGATTGATCGATCCGAGCGGTTATGTGATGAACGAGGAAACGGTGGCCGTTTTGACCCAGCAGGCCCTGGTGCATGCGCAGGCAGGCGCTGACGTGGTGGCACCATCGGATATGATGGATGGCCGTATAGGCGCAATTCGCTCTGAATTGGAGAACCGGGGCCTCATCCATACCCGTATCCTTGCTTATTCCGCAAAATACGCTTCCAGTTTTTATGGTCCGTTTCGCGATGCGGTGGGATCGGCGGCCAATCTGGGTACCGGAAACAAATACACTTACCAGATGGATCCTGCCAACTCGGATGAAGCATTATGGGAAGTGGCCCTGGATCTGGAGGAGGGGGCCGATATGGTCATGATCAAGCCGGGGCTGCCTTATCTCGACATTGTGCGACGGATCAAGGAGCGCTTCGGAGCGCCCACCTTCGTTTATCAGGTGAGTGGCGAGTATGCGATGCTGAAAGCGGCCGGGCAAAATGGCTGGCTGGATGAAAGGGCCTGTGTGCTTGAAGCGCTGCTCGCCTGCAAGCGCGCGGGCGCCGATGGCATTCTGACATACTATGCCACCGAAGTCGCTGAATGGCTGAGACAGCGCTGAGCCGAAATAAGACTGGTGGAGGACGACTGAAACAGGGCGAACAGGCAGGAAACGGGAATCGCCCCCTTTCTAGTTCGACAGAAAATCGTTTATGATGTCCTCCACCGATCTGATCGTGATATCTATCGGATCCTCTTCTTCAGGAGGAAGCTGCTCTTCCATGAAGTATTCCTCCAGCGTCGCGCCGCTCCCTCGCAGGCCGGTTTCCGGATTAATCCTGGCAGTTGTGATCCCGCTTGGAGCGGAATAGGAGGCGACTGGTACGCCTTTCAACGCCTTGTCCATATAATTCATCCAGATGGGGAGTGCCGCCCGACCGCCGGTTTCATTGTCTCCCAACGATCTCGGATTGTCGAAACCGATCCAGGCGATGGCGACCAGATCGGGCTGATATCCGCAGAACCAGGCGTCCACATAATTACTGGTAGTGCCGGTTTTACCCGCCAGATCGTTACGGCCCAACTGTTTCGCTCTGGTTGCGGTTCCGCGTTGCACCACATCCCGCATCATGCTGGACATGAGAAAGGCATTGCGTGGATCGATAATCTGCTTGGCGTTTTCACCCGCCAGCGCGGGCTTCGATTGCTCCACGACATTGCCGTTGACATCCTCTACGCGTTGTATGAGATAGGGGGATATCAGAAATCCGCCATTGGCGAATGCAGCGTAACCTACCGCCATCTGCATCGGAGTGACTGAACCGGCGCCAAGCGCCATCGCGAGGTAGGCGGGGTGCTGTTTGGGATCAAAACCGAAGCGTCTCACGTAATCCTGCGCGTACTGCACATCGATTGCCTGGAGAATGCGGATGGAAACCAGATTCTTTGATCTTGCCAGCGCTTCACGCATGCGCAACGGCCCATCATAACTGTCCCCGAAGTTTCGGGGATCCCATTGATCGCTCCCGGTCTCTTCGGCCGTAAACGAAAGCGGGGCATCATTGATGACAGTCGCCGGGGTGAAGCCTTTTTCCAGAGAAGCGGAATAAATGAATGGCTTGAAGCTGGAGCCAGGCTGGCGCCATGCCTGGGTAACGTGGTTGAACTGGTTGCGGTTGAAATCAAAGCCTCCCACCATGGCGCGGATCGCCCCGTCGTGGGGATTAATGGCAACCAGCGAGGCTTCCACCTGCGGCAGTTGCGTAATCTCCCAGGTGCCCTTTTCGTTTTTGTGGACACGAATCAGAGAGCCGGGTCGAATGACCTGCTGATTGGCAGCAGGTTTGGCAGTCAGGAATTTCTCCGCGAATTTGAGTCCGTCGCCCTTGATTTCGATGATTTCGCCGCCTTTGCGGTACGCCTTGACCCGCTTCGGGCTTGCCTCCAGCGCGACTGCGGCAAGAATGCCATCGCTGTCAGTCACTTCCTGCAACGCTTCATCGAGTATTTCTTCCCGCTTCAAGTCCCCTGCCGACAGCTTTATGACTGCTTCTGGACCACGATAACCGTGCCGATAGTCATAGTCCAGCACGCCCTGGCGTACTGCATTATAGGCGGCTTCCTGGTCGAGAAAACGGATAGTGGTATAGACCTTGTAACCTCTCGTGTATGCATCCTCTTGGTAGCGCTGATACATGGCCTGGCGCGCCATTTCCGCGACGTAATCCGCCCGCAGAGCGTATTCCTGTGATTCCCGCCTGATGATTTGCAGCGGTTGTTTTTCGGCTTGTTCGAACTCCTCGTTCGGGATATAGCCCAAGTCGCGCATACGCCGGAGCACATATACTTGCCGCGCCCTCGCGCGTTGCGGATTGACGACCGGATTGAAGCGCGAAGGCGCTTTGGGGAGTCCCGCAAGCATTGCGGCTTCCGCCAGATTGATCCTGTTCAGGCTTTTACCGAAGTAAACCTGGGCGGCAGCGGCAAAACCGTACGAACGCTGACCGAGATAAATCTGGTTGAAGTAGAGTTCGAGAATCTGGTCCTTGCTTAAACTGTGTTCGATCTTGAATGCAAGCAAGGCTTCGCTGAATTTACGGTTCAGTGTTTTTTCCTTCGTCAGGAAAAAATTTCTTGCCACCTGCATCGTAATGGTGCTGGCCCCCTGGCGCAGCCCGCCGGAGGTGAAATTGGAATAAGCAGCACGCAGTATGCCAGTGTAGTCTACTCCCCCATGCTGATAAAACCGGTCATCCTCGGCAGCCAGGATTGCCTGTTTCAGACGGAGCGGAACGGAATCGATTTTGACCACTTGCCGCCGTTCTTCTCCAAACTCGCCGATCAGGATGCCCTCTGCGCTATATACGCGTAACGGTACCTTGGGGCGATAGTCTGTCAAAGACTCGAGCGAGGGTAAGGCACGGATGGTCACCAATGCTGCGAAACCGAAAACCAGAGCCCCGATGACACCCAATGCAAAAAGCGCGGCCAAAGGGTAAGCCCACCAACGCCAACGCGCTAGCATGTGAGTAGGTTCTTGCAGAGGAAGATTAAGACAAGCATGGACGTTCTATAAAAATAATACTACGTTTCATATAAGACACAGCAATCGCTCGGGGAGCATTGGCAGGGCATTTTGAAAGATTTTCCGGAAAATGCAAGGTCCGCGATCCAGTTTCTTACGAGATGGGGGAAAAAACTGCAGGATTTTTTGTCAGGGCAACCAGTACGATATAAATAAATACGAATTGGGCTGCGACACATGCAGATATTTTTGCTTTGCGCGTTTTTCCAAATCTTAGCGCTGTCATTCCCAGGCCGATATACAGCAGCAATCCGACAACCTTGGCGCTGAGCCAGGAGTCATGTACCGGATCCTGGTGAATGCGGACAGCCAGCGCAACAGCACTCGCAAGCAGTACGGTATCCACCACATGCGGCGTAATTTTTACCCAGCGCCGTTTCAAGTCAGCAGATCCTTGGATCATCCAGATGCTGCGCAATGAAAACAAAAGATAGCTTATTATAACGCTACCGACATGAATCATTTTTATTACTGCATAACTCATGTCTATCCTCCCCGCAGCATCCAGCCATGGCTGCCGGCCACTGCTCCTGCAATGGTAACGAGGCTCAAACTCAACAATATCCTGTGCATCCGCTGCGCCAATGCGAAAGTCCTTGCGGGATCACGTTGAGACATTTTTGCCTTCTGCCTCCGGAATACCAGGGGCTCCCCTATAAACAGCATCAAGGTAAAGATCAGCCACACTGCAACCATGGCATGCATCCACCAGAAGCGGGGGTCAGTAAAACGGTTCCAGGCGTCGAGAACATATACCATATAAAAGCCACTCAGACCGACGATCAGTGTTGTCCAGCGCGCCTGGGGAGCAAAGCGGTTTTCGATGTGGCCGAAAAATTCCGTCCGCTCGGTTGCGGATTTCATTTTCGCCATAATGGGAAACAGAACGACTGTCACCATGGCGACACCCCCGATCCACAGCACAACTCCCAGCACATGCAGCACTCTGGCAAATGCGAATTCATTCATCAGGCTTTCTCTTCTGCTATTCCCGAGCTAAGACTTCCTTTGTAAATATTAAGTTCTGGCACTGACTGCATTTATGCGCTTTTGGTATCCTCGAACTTTATGCCCGAGTTCCGGCAATGTGCCAATGTGCTGATGAAATATCGAGATCTGCGGCACGACGTCTGTGTTGCATCAATCCAGTGCCTGCGCACCGAACGCCTCGCAGCCTGCAAGATCGGATTCGCGACAGTGGGGAAGTTGTTTCGAGAGCTCACGTAATGCAGTCCGCAGACCTTCTTCCAGGACGGGATGATAAAAGGGCATGCGCAGCATGTCATGCACGGTGAGTGAGCGGTCGATCGCCAGGGCCAGCAGGTGTGCCATATGCTCCGCATCGGGACTGCACATTTCAGCTCCAAGCAGCTTGCCGCTGCCCGGTTCGGCGTAAATGCGCAGAATGCCGTCGTTACGTTGCGCCATGCGGGCCCGGCTCTGGGGCTCGAAACGAACCTCTCCGGTCAATGTTCCGCGGGGAAGTGAGGTATGTTTTTTACCGACGATGGCTATGCCGGGATCGGTAAACACGATCGCAAGCGGCGTACGACGATCAAAGCGAATAGGAGTGGGATGGGTGGCATTGATTCCTGCAATGTGCCCCTCGTCCGCTGCCTCGTGCAACAGAGGTCTCATGCCGCTCGCATCGCCTGCCATGAAAACCGGCAGGTCTGCTATCTGCATGGTATGGGGATCGACAGGAGGCAGCCCTCTTTCATTCAACGGGATGCCTAGCGTTTCCAGCCCCAGATTCTCGATATTGGGCCTGCGGCCCAGACTGGCAAGAACTGCATCGACTGCGGTTTCCTGCGTCCCGGTAGTTACCCGCATACCTCCATCGGCTACCCGGAGATCTGCCCGCTTGCCCAGATGTACCCTGAACTCGTCTGCAAAAAGCTCTGCCGCAACCGCATTGACTTTCGGATCGCTCAGACCGGCGATAGTATCGCTTTCACTGAATGCCGTTACCTCGATTCCCAGCCGGCCGAGTGCTTGAGCCATTTCCACGCCCACTGCTCCCAGGCCTATGATGGCTACCCGGTCGGGAAGGGTTTTTTGTTCGAATAATGTATCCGTCGTCAGGATCTGCGTGTCGAGTGCAAGCCAGGGAGAAGGTACAACCGGTCGGGAGCCAGTAGCAATGATAATGTTTCGAGCGCGCAATTCCCGCCCGTTTACCTCGAGCCTTCCTGCTTCAAGAAGGCGCGCACGACCGGAAATAGCTCGTTCTCCCAGCACTTCCGTCGCCTTCAGCGTGCTGGCGACAAAATCGTCCCGCAGCCGGCGCACACGTCGCAGGACAGCTGCAATATCCGGTGTGAGGCAATGCGCGCCCTGGATGCCGAATTCCTCAAAGGAGGTGCGGCGATGGAATGCCTTTGCGGCCTCGATCAGTGCCTTGGAGGGCATGCACCCGACACGGGCACAGACTGTCCCCCAGGGACCATCGTTGATAATGGCGAAATTGTCAGTGCGCTTCTTTACTTCCCTGAGAGCGGCCAATCCTGCGGTGCCGGCGCCGATGATGATAACGTCGAAAGTTTCACTCACGAGGATTTCCTCTTCATCAGAAATGTTGCACGAATTGGTATGGAATGCAGTGCTTCCGCCTTGAGCTGCCAATTGAACTGCGAGAATCATTTATCGCAGGATAGCTCCCCTGGCAGCCAGTTGTTCTGATGAAGGGAAGGACGTGTTATTCAGCAGTGCGTTGTTTGGCAGTTATTATTTACGTCGAGGGTGTGCGGATTCAACCCGGTCAGCCTCTTTTCCGCTTTCCGGTCCGGTTCGTGCCGCCAGCCACTCGCGGGAAATCTTCTGTGCCTGCGCCAGTTGCTTGCTGCTTAGCGCGCGCATGACTTCATCCCTGGCTCCCATGGCCTGCTGGACGCCGGCGGCGGCCGCAAGATTCAACCATACGTAGCTTTGCACATGGTCCGTAGGGAGGCCGTATCCATTGCGATAGATGAGGCCCAGCTCATATTGAGCGGGTCCGTAGCCTTGCTCTGCGGCCAATTGGAGCCATTTTGCAGCTTCGGCAAAGTCCTGGAGGGCGCCGTTCCCCGTCAGATACAGCAGCCCGAGTTTATACTGCGAATCGGCATCACCGTTATTCGCTGCCTCCTGATAGAGTCGAACGGTAAAACGATGATCCTCAAGGGGATTGCGCGCGGGAGCGGAAGAAGGAATACTTCCGGGCGACTGTGTGACGTCATGAGTTCCGCGTGTCCCCGGTGCCGGGGCGGAAAGCGCTTCCTGGCCGTTCTGCGATTTGCTGGTCCCGCGGGCGACAGAGTCAGCAGGGTCTTCAGTTCCAATTTCCGGGGCGGATCCCGCATAAGGGTCGGCCATGTTGTGCTCTATGATCAGCCAGACCGTTGTAATCAGCAAGGCGCCGATGAACAGCACTCCCCCCAATGCAAGAAAGGCATTCGAATTTTTCACCCAGAAGCGCTCCTTGCATTGCCGGCAACGTATGGGTCGAAGGAACAGCATACTCAATGTTCGCTCGCTAGGGCGCACGCGAGAATGGTGCGTTCTTTCGCTCCCGCACTTGATGCATTTTGGGCACATGATATCGGGTAGGGTGACTGTCCTGCTTGGGGAACTCATTGCGGTGTTTGTTTCTGTTTTTTTCCACAAGTCTAAATATTGCCTGTGCAAGCGTCAACCACCGAGACTGTGTTATTCCGTTGCTTTCCGCAACGAAGCCTGGAGCCGGATATTTCACGCCTCCCGGGATAATGACGAGGTGTTTTGGGAGCAGATATGCGTAGCCCAGGGGCGGGACTAGATGCCGGCGCCCCCATCAAACACTTCGTTGCGTGTCTGCGCCTGCGAAATGACGCTGCCGGGAGGCACGCTGCGGGTGAGCCATACATTCCCGCCAATGGTTGAGCCTCGGCCAATGGTGATGCGCCCCAGGATCGTCGCGCCAGCGTAGATGACGACATCATCCTCGACGATGGGATGACGCAAATTGCCTTTTACCAAGGCCCCATGCTCATCCACGGGAAAGCGCTTGGCCCCAAGGGTGACCGCCTGGTATAGGCGCACATGTTCCCCGATGACGGCGGTCTCGCCGATGACCACACCCGTACCATGGTCTATAAAGAAGAATCCGCCGATTTGCGCACCGGGATGGATTTCGATGCCGGTGGAAGAATGAGCAATTTCAGAAATCATTCTGGCGATCAATGGCGCGCCCAGCCGGTGCAAATCATGCGCCAGCCTGTAATAGGTAATGGCGGTAATTCCGGGATAGCATACCAGAACCTCATCCACGCTTCGGGCAGCCGGGTCTCCTTCATAGGCTGCCTGAATGTCGCTTTCAAGCAAACTGCGTATACGCGGCAGCCTTTGGGCAAACGCTTGCGTAATTCCCGCTGCCCGTTCCCTTTCAGAGTTGCCTGTTGCGTCCGCATCGCCAGCAAAGCGCAGCTCACGACGCACCTGCACCATCAATTCCCGCAGCGTTACATCGAGCGTGTGGCCCACATAATAATCGACGCTTTCGTTGGTGAGATCGGGCATTCCCAGACGGTTGGGAAACAGTACGGCTCTCAGTCCATCCGCAATGCTGACCAGCACCTTGCGGGAGGGAAGCTTGGGTGGCCTGTCGCGTCTCTGCCGGTTTTCCAGGGATTTGAGGCGCAGTGCGCGCAGTTCGGACACCACATCGCCAAGTTTCAGCGCTGTTCGTTTCAATGAAAAATACTCCTCCATTTATTATTATCAAGCCCGCCTATTCCTGAGCCTTTTACATCTCCTCAAAAAGGTTGGAGCTCAGATAGCGTTCTCCCGAATCCGGCAGAACGACAACAATGGTTTTTCCGGCATTCTCCGTTCGCTTCGCATGATTTAACGCGGCTGCAACCGCTGCTCCGCATGAAATCCCCGAGATAATGCCTTCTTCGCGTGCAAGACGGCGTGCATAGTGAATTGCGTCTTCATTGCTGATTTGCTGTACCTCATCCACGAGGGAGAGATCCAGGTTGGCAGGAATGAATCCTGCGCCAATTCCCGGAATCCGATGAGGTCCGGGTGCCAGGGGTTCGCCAGCCCGGTGTTGCGTGATCACTGGGCTGGCAGCAGGCTCAACGGCGACCGAGAGAATGGATTTTTTCTTCGTCCCCTTTATATACCGCGAAACACCGGTAATGGTGCCTCCCGTACCCACGCCGGCAACAAAAATATCAACTGCCCCGTCGGTATCGTTCCAGATCTCTGGCCCTGTGGTGCGCTCGTGAATAGCAGGGTTGGCCGGGTTGGAGAATTGCTGGAGCAGGAGGTATCGGCCCGGATTGGAAGCAACGATTTCCTCTGCCTTTGCTACCGCACCTTTCATGCCCCGCGCGCCCTCGGTCAGAACCAGTTTTGCCCCGTAGGCGAGAAGCAGCTTGCGGCGTTCCAGCCCCATGGTTTCGGGCATGGTCAATGTCAGGGGTATGCCGCGCGCGGCAGCAACAGAGGCGAGGGCGATACCGGTATTGCCGCTGGTAGGTTCCACCAGCTCTATTCCGGCATAAAGCAGCCCGCGATGTTCCGCATCTTCGATCATGGCGGCGCCGATACGGCATTTTACGGAATAAGCGGGATTACGCCCTTCGATCTTGGCCAGTACCATTGCCGGAGCGCCATCCGTAATGCGGTTAAGCCGGACCAGCGGGGTGGCCCCGCTGGTCTGGGAATTATCTTTGAACCAGTGCGGCATTTTCGATGCATCCTTCCATTCGATTTGTCCGGGAAATATGGATTCGGACGCGATCTGCTTCCCGGAGGCAATTGTGCTTATTATTTATTCGGAATTGGAGGTCGATTATAATAGCCGGTTTTATCGTCGAACTGGCTGTTTATCGATGAAGGCAATCTTGTTTATCGATGAAGGCAATCTCCAAGGCAGCGCGTGAAATTTATTGACTTGCCGGTAGTCGAGCGTGCTCGGGGTAGCGTTCGCTTGCCTGGCTCAAAGAGCATTTCCAATCGAATTTTGTTACTTGCCGCGTTGTCGGAGGGGGTAACCGATGTTTGCGACCTCCTGGCTTCCGATGATACTGCCCGTATGCTCGATGCCCTCTCCACTCTAGGTGTATCCATCCTTCAGATCGGTAGAGACCATTATCGCTTGCAGGGAGTGGGGGACCAGTTTCCTCTTCGTTTACCTACAACGGAAGCGGATCTGTTTTTAGGGAACGCGGGTACCGTTTTCCGTCCATTGACGGCCATGCTGGCACTTGCTCAAGGGCACTACCGGCTGTCGGGTGTGCCGCGAATGCATGAACGCCCCATTGGCGACCTGGTCGATGCCCTGCGTCAAGTAGGCGCGGATATCACCTATCTCGGGAAGGAAGGTTTCCCGCCGCTCCAGATCAAACCCGGGCGGATCCATCCGGGGGAAATAACGGTAAGGGGCGAGGTATCGAGTCAGTTCCTCACTGCCCTGTTGATGGTGCTGCCTTTCCTGCGCGCGGAAATGGATGAGTTACCGGTCATCACCGTGGCAGGGGAACTGATTTCGCGACCCTACATCGATCTTACCATCGCCTTGATGGCGCGTTTTGGGGTACAGGTGGAGCGGGAGGAGTGGCGGCGCTTTACTGTACCCGCAGACCAGCGCTATCGGAGTCCGGGTCAGGTATTCGTCGAGGGCGATGCGTCCTCAGCCTCCTATTTTCTTGCGGCCGGTGCAATCGGGAGAGGGCCCGTACGCGTCGAAGGCTTAGGGCGTGACAGTGTCCAGGGAGACATTCGCTTTGCCGAGGCGCTCGAGCGAATGGGAGCGGATATCAGATTTGGCGATAACTGGATCGAAGCAAGCGGTCCCGGACCGGGTGGCTTGCGAGCAATCGATCTGGACTGCAACCATATTCCGGATGCGGCGATGACGCTTGCAGTGACAGCCTTGTTCGCGCGGGGAAACACCGTTCTCAGGAATATCGCGAGCTGGCGGGTAAAGGAAACCGATCGTATTGCAGCCATGGCGCAGGAATTGCGCAAACTCGGCGCAGAAGTGGAGGCAGGGTCCGATTTTCTGCAAATCAGCCCGCCTCGCGGGGAACTGGTGGCGAATGCGGCTATTGATACCTATGATGATCATCGCATGGCAATGTGCTTTTCCCTGGTGTCTTTTGGCGCGCCGGTTCGAATCAATGATCCCCGGTGTGTCTCAAAGACGTTTCCCGATTATTTTGAAAAATTTGCGGCTATCGCCTATGCCGATCCAGGGCAGGGTAAATTCGCTGCCCGGATCGATTCTTCTGATATTTCATGAACGATAAGACTATTCAGGATATTCCCGTCATCGCGATTGACGGTCCTTCTGCTTCCGGCAAGGGCACCGTAGCGCAACGGGTCGCCGCAAAACTCGGCTTTCACTATCTGGACAGCGGCGCGCTGTACCGGCTGGCGGCGCTGGCGGCAATGCGATCGGGAATCGAGCTCAAGGATGAGCATGCGCTGAGCGAAGTCGCTGCACATCTGAATGTCGTTTTTGCGGATGCGGAGATTCGCCTGGACAATGAAAACGTCACGGATGTAATACGCTCGGAAGAATGCGGCAATGCGGCTTCCAGAGTAGCCGCTTATCCTCTCGTCCGCGCGGCGCTGCTGGAACGTCAGCGTGCATTCTGCCAGATTCCGGGCTTGGTAGCCGACGGTCGCGACATGGGATCGGTTGTGTTTCCCGCTGCCATCCTCAAAGTATTTCTCACGGCGACTGCTGAAACACGTGCTCAGCGGCGTTATAAGCAGTTGATGGAAAAAGGAATGGATGCTAATATTGCCACCCTTTTGCAGGACATACGGGAGCGCGATGCGCGGGATAGCAATCGCAGCATTGCGCCATTGCAACTGGGCGCAGGTACACATTTGCTGGATACCACTTCACTCGACATCAACCAGGCGGTAGATCGCGTATTGTGTCTGTACGCTGAAATTTCTGCAAAAGGATCCATTTGAGTATGTTGTGTAGAGAGGTTTTATCCATCAATAGGTTCCATCCGTCAAATCCTATAAGCTCACCCTCGCTTGGCTTCAAGCGCTCCTGAGTGACAGGAACACGTAAAAAATCCATTCCCCGGATCATTTTTTTTTTCGCATTCAATCACGTCGGATGCCGGGCAACCGGATTCAGGATGAACCAGAGCAGGAAGTGTAGTTGAAGCTGGATATTTCGAATGTCCGGGCAGTCGAAACATCGGTAATACGAGCGCTGCCATATCGTTATGGCTCTCAGAAAAAAGAGAACCATCAGGGCAGTTATTATTAACCCTAACCCCATGAAAACCTGTTGGTTTTGATGGGACCACATCAGGTGTTCTTACAATGGCTACTGTTTCCCCCGCTGTCGACTCTTCTGAAAGTTTCGCAGCGTTATTTGAAGAAAGCCTTTCCCGTCAGGAAATGCGTATCGGTGAAGTCATCACCGCGCAGGTCGTCCGGGTCGATTACAACATCGTAGTCGTAAACGCCGGGCTCAAATCAGAGAGTTTCATCCCCGTCGACGAGTTCAAGAACGACAAGGGCGAAGTTGAAGCCAAGCCCGGCGATTTTGTCAGCGTCGCCATCGAGGCGCTGGAAGATGGCTATGGCGAAACCCGCCTGTCACGGGACAAAGCAAAGCGCCTTACCGCCTGGCATGACCTGGAGGCTGCAATGGAAAGCGGCGCCATCGTATCGGGTGTCGTGAGCGGCAAGGTCAAAGGTGGATTGACTGCCATGATCAATGGTATTCGCGCCTTTCTGCCCGGCTCGCTGGTGGATATCAGGCCGGTCAAGGATACGACTCCTTACGAAAACAAGGAGATGGAATTCAAGGTTATCAAACTTGACCGGAAGCGAAACAACGTGGTGGTATCTCGCCGTGCAGTGCTGGAAGAAACCCAGGGGGCTGACCGCCAGACGTTGCTCGCCAATCTGACCGAAGGCGCGATCGTCAAGGGTATTGTCAAGAATATTACCGATTACGGCGCATTCGTGGATCTGGGGGGCATAGACGGCTTGCTGCACATTACCGATCTTGCGTGGCGGCGGGTAAAGCACCCCTCCGAGGTCATCAGTGTCGGTGATGAAGTAACCGCGAAAGTCCTCAAATTCGATCAGGAAAAAAACCGCGTTTCACTGGGTATGAAGCAATTGACGGAAGATCCATGGGTAGGATTGTCGCGGCGGTATCCGCCCCATACCCGCTTGTTCGGCAAGGTCAGCAACCTTACCGATTACGGCGCGTTTGTTGAAATCGAGCAAGGCATTGAAGGCCTCGTGCATGTCTCCGAAATGGATTGGACCAACAAGAACGTGTACCCGTCCAAAGTTGTGCAATTGGGCGATGAAGTAGAAGTGATGATTCTTGAGATCGATGAAGAGCGGCGTCGCATTTCGCTCGGCATGAAGCAGTGCAAAGTGAATCCCTGGGAAGATTTCGCCATGAATCATCAAAAAGGCGACAAGGTGCGAGGTCAGATCAAATCCATTACGGATTTCGGCGTCTTTATCGGGCTGCAAGGCGGGATAGACGGACTGGTGCATCTTTCCGATCTTTCCTGGAATCAGCCGGGGGAAGAAGCCGTGCGCAATTACAAGAAGGGTGACGAGGTCGAGGCGGTCGTGCTGTCCATCGATGTGGAGCGCGAGCGCATCTCGCTTGGCATCAAGCAATTGGAAGGCGATCCCTTCAACAGCTTTGTCTCGGTGCATGACAAGAACAGTATTGTCAAAGGGACGGTAAAGTCGATTGATGCGAAGGGCGCCGTGATTTCACTCGAGAATGATGTCGAAGGCTACCTGCGCGCGTCAGAAGTGTCGCGCGACCGGGTTGAGGACATTCGTTCCCACTTGAAGGAAGGTGATGTGGTTGAGGCGATGATCATTAACGTCGATCGCAAAAATCGCGGCATTAACCTTTCGATCAAGGCGAAGGATATGGCGGAGGAATCCGACGCGATGCAGAAGGTGGCAGGCGACGCATCCGCCAGCGCGGGAACCACCAGTCTGGGTGCTTTGCTCAAGGCCAAGATGGATGTTAAGAATACGGAACAATAAAGGGCATCATGACAAAGTCTGAACTGATCGCGAGGCTTGCAGCTCGCCATCCTCAACTGGGAACAAAAGATGCCGAGCTGGCAGTCAAGGTTATACTTGACGCGATGGCGAAGAGTTTGTCACAAGGGCAGCGTATTGAAATTCGCGGATTTGGCAGTTTCGATCTAAACTATCGTCCCCCGCGTGTCGGACGCAACCCAAAATCGGGAGAAAAAGTTCGGGTACCGGAAAAATATGTCCCTCATTTCAAGGCAGGAAAGGAAATGAGGGAACGGGTGGATCAGAAAAACTGAAAAACGCGAATTGAACGGATGGATATAATGGCGGCGTGATTGAAAGATCATGCCGCTTTTTTATGCACGTGGGCACTTTTGCACGTGGACACGTTCCAGGTCGATTACCTGCGCCATGTTGTCCTGGTTTGAGCAATGTTCCCGCTGCCAACGCGGGTTCTTTTCCGGAAAAACTGATGATGCGTTATCTGATATGGTTCCTGCGGATTGTACTGTTTCTCCTCCTGCTGGGTTTTGCCGTGAGAAATGTCGAACCGGTAACGCTTTATTATTACTTCGGTTATGAATGGACGGCCCCGCTGGTACTGGTAATATTGTTTTTCTTTGCCCTGGGGGTGATGGTGGGCGCTGCGTCCTGTCTCGCCATCGTATTCAGGCAAAGACGGCAACTCGCCTCATACCGGAAAAAATATGACGTCCCGGACGTTCATTTGTAAATCAACCGTACCTTCCTGTGATTTTCGTTCCCGATAAATTACATATGAATGATCCTCGTATTATCGTCGCCCTGGATTTTCCGGATTCCACATCCGCACTCGATCTTGTAGCCCGTCTGGATCCCTCGCTATGCCGGCTTAAAGTCGGCAAAGAACTTTTTACCGCTGCCGGACCGCAGTTGGTGGAAAAGATGATGGGTAAAGGTTTCGAAATCTTCCTCGATCTGAAATTCCACGATATTCCCACTACAGTGGCAAATGCATGCAGGACAGCCGCAGCTTTGGGAGTGTGGATGATGAACGTGCATGCGCTGGGCGGAAGACGAATGCTGGCAGCAGCTCGTGAAGCTGTACCGCCGGGCTCGGTCAGGCTCATCGCAGTGACGCTGCTGACCAGCATGGACCAGAGCGATCTCGATGAAGTGGGTCTGAAGGGTGAACCACAGGACGTGGTGCAGCGCCTTGCAGCGCTCACCCGGGATTGCGGGCTGGATGGGGTCGTATGTTCCCCGCTCGAAACTTCCAGGCTGAGGAATGCGATAGGCGCTGACTTCTGTCTGGTCACGCCCGGAATACGGCCAGCCGATAGTTCCCCGGATGAACAGCGGAGGATATCGACCCCTCGCCAGGCGATTGAGAACGGAGCGGATTATCTTGTTATTGGCAGACCTATTACCCAGGCGACTGAACCGGCAGTGATGCTGAGCCGGCTGAACAAGGATATCGAAGATATCAGGGATGTCAGTCGCTTCGACAATTTCTGAGGGAGATGAAGCTGCACCCAGAAATCTGTCGAAGGGCTTGTTGATTTAAGAGAAAAATCGCTCTCTATTTCGCCCACAAGTCGGATCGGGCATCGCGCTTTTTCTTTCGGTTTATCCGGCTACCTTCGAAGTCACCCCAGAGCTTGTTTTTATTTGATTTGGCATGCTTTGCCATCCGGGTAGTGGCAGGTTCAAACCAATTATCAAATTCGGCAGTATTGAGATCGAAGCCCCTGTACGCGTTTTTCATATATCGTTCTCCACGAAAGAAACTGTCAGATAGAATAGCAATTACTGAATGTTCTAATCGAGCCTGCCGCAAACCGCAAACAGGACAGATCAATCGGCGTCATCTCTGCGATAAGCGTGAGAGCAATCTTCTACAGTTTGGCTACGCGCCTCTGTTCGTTTTCCCACATAAAGTCGGATCAAGCAAAAGCTGACGTTTTGCGTCCGCAACAGTTTTTTTCTGCCAGAAAGTATAGATAGCCCTGTACTTCAAATGCATGAATGAAAGGATGGCGGGCCAAGCAGCGTACCTATGAGAGGCTCTTTTTGCGGTTCGGGTTTACTGTATTCCGACATTACAAAAAGTCGCATTGACCCTTTGTGAAGGTGGGCGTAGAGTTAGATTTGGGGGAATGCTTGAATTCGATTTTACTGACTTCGAGCGTATTCCCTCCCTAACGTGGAGGATATCGCTATGTCCGACTATCATCTCCTCCCGGCGCAGCGTCTCACGGGCGCTGTACGGGTCGCGACGCCAGCCCAGCCTGAACCGGTAACTCTGACATCACCCGCCCTCGCTGTAATGACCGACTTACGGCATATTCCGGCCGCCGTAATCCAGCCGGATGTGACCATGGAGTCGGCTAATGCCTATATGATGCTGCGCGGAATACGATCTCTGCTTGTGTTGAATCGGGACAAGCTTCTCGCAGGCATTATTACGGCGACCGATATTCTGGGGGAAAAACCGCTGCGTTTCATTCAGGAAAGGTGCGTCAAGCACAATGAAATTCTCGTTTCCGACATCATGACTCCCTTGGATCGTCTGGAGGCGATTCACATGTCGGAAATCCGGCATGCAAGAGTCGGGAATATCATCGCCAGCCTGTGTGACACCGGCCGGCAGCATACACTGGTAATAGAGAATGGCGGGGATGGCCAGCCCATCGTTTGCGGAATCTTTTCCTTGACGCAAATCGAGAAGCAGCTTGGAACTACCATTCCTTCAGTGGAAATTGCCAGGACCTTTACTGAAATAGAGGCGGCACTCGCAGCGGGCTAGCCTGGATATTTCACCGCATCACGGACGCACCTCAGGCAGCCCTCGTTCACGTTCGGAAGCCTCGCCTTGGACGCGTTGGAGAAAGGGATGCGGGCCAGCCCCTGGAACCAATATCGACGATCGATGGCGAAATAGTATCGTAATAGAAGTGCTCCCCTGCGTGAGGCAGGCACTTACCGGGATGCTTCCAGCGCCCCTTAATGGCCGCATGATGTGCGTTCGATGCGCACACCTACTTTTTTTACACCGCGAATTGCGCTCAGTTTCGCCACACTTACCTTGACCCACGGTGATTTGAATTCGAGCAGGATGGTTTGCGCGATGTGCTCGGCCAAGGCTTCAAGCAGGGAAAAATGTCTTTCGGAAAGGACCTGCTGAATGCGCTGCACAATGAGGGCATAATCCAGCGCGTCCTCGAAATTGTCGGTCTGACAGGCCTGGCTCGTCGGCAATGCGATTTCTAGATCGAGCTGGATGGTCTGCGCAACTTTGAGTTCCCACGGGTAAATTCCAATCAGCGTTTTAACTTTGAGTTCGTGCAGGAAGATAATATCCATTGTTAAGCATTAAAGCATCGGCGGGCAGCATTACCAAGCTGTTTTTCAAGTAGAATCAGCAGGGGATTTTATTCTATTTACGAGGGGTTTGTTCAGCGGTTCCTAAGAGGGCGCTAACGACATGACGCTGATAGCTTTGATTCTACCAGCATATTTGCTGGGTTCGATTTCCTTTGGCGTGCTGGCGAGCCGGTTCTTTCAGCTGCCTGATCCGCGCACATACGGCTCAGGCAATCCCGGTGCCACGAACGTCCTTCGCTCCGGAAAAAAATCCGCAGCGATATTTACATTGTTGGGGGACGGAGGCAAAGGCTGGCTTGCGGTCGCGTTGGCGGAGTATTCTGCACCTCTTCTGGAGTTGGGTAACGAGGCGGTTGCGGCAGCCGCCCTGGGGGTTTTTCTAGGTCACCTGTTTCCCGTGTTTCTGCATTTCAAAGGTGGAAAGGGAGTGGCAACCGCGCTGGGGATACTGTTGGGATTCAATCCTTGGATGGGGTTGCTTGCGGCCACAATCTGGCTCGCAGTAGCGTTGATGTGGCGTTTTTCATCGCTGGCGGCAATAGTGGCAGCAAGCCTGGCGCCATTCTATGCCTTATTTTTTCTCGGCTTCGAAGCGCGCACCCTTGTAGTTTTCATCATGTCCCTGCTGCTCATCTGGCGGCATAAGTCGAATATTGCCGGCCTGATCGCTGGCAGCGAATCGCGCATTGGCAAGCGCAGTACCTCTTGAGGGCTGGGCACTCCGCCTTCCCGGTATATTGTCGGGGGAGCAGAACAAGTGCGGAAACAGATGGCATCTTATGCTTCTCGCCCGATTTCCTGCATTTCCAGATCCCAGCGGGCGTTTATCGTGAACTTGCCAAGCCTTGAACTTTCAGACTCTCCAGATTCCAGACGCATTGCTCCCGCAAATGCGATCATTGCCCCGTTGTCAGTGCAGAATTCGAGTTTCGGATAATATACTGTCGCGCCAATCGTTCCTGCCCTGCGGTCGAGATTACTCCTCAATTGACGATTGGCTCCTACCCCGCCAGCCACTACCAGTTGGGTAAGTCCCGTTTTTGCAAGTGCCGCAAGCGATTTCTCGGTCAGCACTTCGACTGCCGCCTCCTGGAAAGCTTGTGCGATCGCACCGCGAATCTGGGGTGTCATCTCGTGTTTGTTCACCAGCGTCAGGACGGCGGTTTTGAGGCCACTGAAGCTGAAATTGAAATCGCCGCTATGGAGCATGGGTCGTGGAAGCTCGAAGCGCGCGGATTGGCCTGATCGGGTAAATTCATCCGCCAGACGGGAAAGCGCGGGCCCTCCTGGATAACCCAGACCGAGCAGCTTGGCCGTCTTGTCGAAGGCTTCTCCTGCCGCATCGTCCACAGTTTCGCCAAGCAATCGGTACTGCCCCAGACCGGTCACTTCCATCAGTTGCGTATGACCCCCCGATACAAGCAGGGCTACGAATGGAAAAGCAGGAGCGGGGTCGGAGAGCAGAGGAGATAAAAGATGGCCTTCGAGGTGGTGAATCCCCAGCACGGGAACTTTGAGCGCAAAACCAAGCGCGGCTGCCACGCTTGCACCCACGAGCAAGGCCCCGGCAAGTCCGGGACCCTGGGTGTATGCAATGGCATCCAGATCTCGCAGTGAGACGCCGGCTTCCGCAAATATCTGCCGGATGAGGGGCAGCAACCGCCTGATGTGGTCGCGGGAGGCGAGTTCGGGAACTACTCCGCCATATTCCCCATGCATTTCGATTTGCGAATATAGCGCATGGCTGAGTAAGCCCTGCTGGGTGTGATAAAGTGCGACACCCGTTTCATCGCAGGAGGTTTCAATTCCGAGTACGAGCAATTGAGGCAGGGAGAATCAGATTCTTTACAGGAGTTTTTTAGGAATTGTTACTTGTTATATAATAGTGGGCTGTCTATATTTAGACGAAGACCGATCGTCACTTTTTTATTGATCAACATTTTCAGGAAAGGAACCCCATCTTCATGACTACTATTAAAGTCAAGGAAAACGAGCCTTTTGAAGTCGCAATGCGCCGCTTTAAGCGCACGATAGAGAAAACAGGCCTGCTTACCGAATTGCGTGCCAGGGAATTTTACGAAAAACCGACCGCCGAGCGCAAGCGCAAACTGGCGGCAGCAGTAAAACGGACCTACAAGCGCCTGCGCAGCCAGTTGCTTCCACCGAAACTTTACTAGTTCAAGTCAGTCTTAAAAAATAAGCAGTTCTCCATAAATCTCTGTAAATTTCTGTTCGGCCACCGTGAGTCTGAAACAGCAAATAACCGAAGATATGAAAGCCGCGATGCGAGCGGGTGATGCGCGGCTGCGTGATGCCATCCGCCTGTTGCAGGCTGCAATAAAACAGCGCGAGGTGGATGAGCGCAGAGAGCTGGACGATGCGGCTGTCGTTGCCGCTATCGAAAAAATGCTCAAGCAGCGCAGGGACTCCATTGTCCAATATGAAGCAGCCCACCGGCAGGATCTCGCGGATGCAGAGAAGTATGAAATGGAGGTGCTGCAGTCCTACATGCCTCAGGCATTGAGCGATAATGAGGTGGAATGTGCTGTCGCGGAAGCGATTTCGGCCGTTGGCGCCAAGGGACAACAGGATATGGGGCGGGTAATGGCGTTGCTCAAGCCCAGGCTTTCCGGGCGGGCGGATATGAGCAAAGTATCTGCCCTGGTCAAGATCAGACTCGCCCTCTGACGCATCGCTTGTGGCCTCATCGAGGTAGCCGACTTCAATTGCAAGTACTGCATGTATCAAAAAAGTGGAGTGCTCTTTTCTCGCACAAGTGAATTTTCTGCCCGCGCTCCACTCTCCCCATACTTGCCTGATCTGTCATAAATGATTTCACAATCATTCATTCAGGAACTGCTCGACCGGACAGATATTGTCGATGTCATCGAGCGCGATGTGCCCCTCAGGAGAGCAGGCGCGAACTATAGCGCCTGCTGCCCATTTCATAGTGAAAAAACTCCCTCCTTCACGGTAAGTCCCATCAAGCAGTTTTATCATTGTTTCGGTTGCGGGGCCCACGGTAATGCCATTGGTTTCGTGATGGAGTACGATGGCATGCACTTCGTGGAGGCTGTGAGTGAACTTGCGGCCCGAATCGGGCTCCAGGTGCCTGCGCAACAAGCTGAAACCGGATCAGGGTCTCAATCAGATTCTGCACGGGTAAAGCCGAACGGAACAGAATACTCCCCGGGTGCGTTGCTGGAGGCAATGAAGATTGCCGCGCGTTTTTACCGGGAGCAACTCAAGCTTTCGAAAAATGCGATCGACTACTTGAAGCAGCGGGGCTTGACGGGTGCAACCGCTGCGCGCTTTGGCATCGGATATGCTCCCGCAGGTTGGCAGAACCTGCACACTTCATTCCCCGGGCAGCCGGATAATGCCCAAAAACGCCTGCTGGTACAGGCCGGATTGATGGTCGAGGGTGACGGAGGCAAGTGTTATGACCGGTTTCGTGATCGCATCATGTTTCCCATCGTCAACCTCAAAGGGATGATTGTCGGATTTGGTGGCAGAGTGCTGGAGAAAGGAGAGCCCAAGTATCTCAATTCCCCGGAAACACCCCTATTCCAGAAAGGCCGCGAGCTCTATAATCTTTTTGGCGCCCGGCGGGCGATCCGGGAAGCGGGAAAGGTTATCGTGGTGGAGGGCTACATGGATGTAGTGGCTCTTTCCCAGCATGGAATCGAATACGCGGTGGCTACCCTGGGCACTGCCACCACCCCCTACCATATCCAGAAGCTGCTGCGCCAGACCGATAATATCGTCTTTTGCTTTGATGCAGACAGCGCTGGAAAAAAAGCGGCTTGGCGCGCGCTGGAGGACAGCCTCGCCCAGCTTGCCGACGGCAAGAGCATCGGTTTTCTTTTTCTGCCGGAGGGGGAGGATCCTGACAGTTACATCCGCAATCATGGCAGAAGCGCCTTCGAAAAGCTGCTTGAGCAAACATTGCCTCTGTCTGTTTTTCTTTTCAGGGAACTGTCGGCGCGAACCGATCTCAAAAGTAGCGAGGGGCGTGCCAAGCTGGTGCAGGATGCCAAACCCTTGCTGGCGCGAGTCGCCGCACCCGGACTTGCACTGATGCTGGTGAAGCGATTGGCGGAGATCAGTGGTCTGAGCGAGCGGGAGTTGGAAGGTATTTTGAAGATCAGACGCGTTACCGCTTTTCCGGTTCGCGAAAAGCCTTCCCGTCCGAAGCCTGTTTCTCCCTACGAGTGGCTGCTCCAGATATTGTTGTACCACCCTGCTTATATCCAGAAGCTTGACAGGGAACTGCTTGCATATGACCAGGAATATGAGAAAGAAGTAGCAGCGCTAGCGGCGCTCGTTGAATTTATCGACGTCCACCCCCATATGGGAGAAGGGACGTTGATACCTTTGATGACTGTTCATTTCCGTGCTAGTCCCTACCGCGCAATCCTTGAACAGGCGGCAAGCAAAACACTTGGCTGGGACGGCGAACTCGACCTGGAAGCGGAATTTGCCGGAGCGATGGCGCGATTACATGAGATGAAACGCAAGCAACGCATGGCAGTGCTGCACAATAAATCCCTGAGTGCCCTTACCCCCGAGGAAAGGGAGGAGCTTCAGCGGATGGCAATGCCATAAAGCAGAATTGTCAGCTGTGGTATGAATGCAAGCATGTTCTGATATAATAGAAAAATTTTTCCTTTCAACGGAAAGAACTCAGAAAAGAATGTGGTCAAACCCGGACACAAGTCCAAACAGCGGTAAAAGCAAAGATGGCTGTGTTTGCCGGAGTTTCGGGTCAACCTGAGGGCGAGGTTCGGATGGCAATCAAGGAATCTGAAGATATGAAGAAGCTGTTGAGAGCGCAGGCGAAAGAAGCGGCAGCAAAAGAACTGACGAAGGTGGATGAAGAAATGTTCGATAATGACAGTGAAACGGAAACGGATTCAATGGCTAAAGCTCCGGAGCAGGTGACCGAGATTGCGAAGGCAGTGATGGCGGCGAAAGAGCCCACCCTCGCCAATGGCAAGATCGCAAGATCAAGAGCGGCCCGGGAAGGAAAAAACTCGCACGCCAAGGATCCGGAAAAAGCTGCCGCCTCCCAGGAGCTCGAGGCGCGCCGCATGCGTCTCAAGAATCTGATCGTGCAGGGCAAGGAACGCGGCTATCTCACTTACGCCGAAATCAATGATCATCTCCCCGACGATATGCTCGACGCGGAGCAGATCGAGAACATCATCAGCATGATCAATGACGTCGGGATTTCCGTTTATGACGAGGCGCCCGACGCGGAAACGCTGCTCATGTCTGAAACTGCCCCTACCGTGGCCGATGAGGATGTGGTGGAGGAAGCGGAAGCCGCGCTTTCCACTGTGGATTCGGAGTTCGGGCGCACAACCGACCCTGTCCGGATGTATATGCGCGAAATGGGTTCCGTGGAACTGCTGACGCGTGAGAGCGAAATCGAAATCGCAAAACGTATCGAGGACGGCTTGAAGCACATGATACAGGCGATTTCCGCCTGTCCGACAACCATAGCCGGAATTCTCGAATTCGCCGACAGAGTGTCGAAAGACGAGATGCGTGTGGATGAGCTGGTGGATGGGTTGCTCGATCCCAGCACAGAGGAAATTATCAGCGAAGAGATTTCCGATGAATCCCTGGAACAGGAATTGAACTCGGATGCGGAAGATGAGGATGTCACCGCAGTCGCAAATGCCAACCTCCTCAAGCTGAAAAATGACGCGCTGGAGCGTTTTGCAGTGGTTCAAAAGGCTTATGACGAGATGCAGAAGGTGCTCGAAAAGAAAGGATCGGGCAACAAGGCCTATAAAGACATCCAGGAGCAGATTTCGTCCGAGCTGATGGCTATCCGTTTCTCTGCCAAAATGGTTGAACGGTTGTGCGATACGCAGCGGGCACTGGTGGATGAAATGCGCGGTTACGAGCGAAAAATAATGGAGCTTTGCGTAAGCAAGGTGGGAATGTCGCGTAACCACTTCATCAAGACCTTCCCCGGTAACGAGAGTAACCTGAACTGGGTGGATGAGGAGATTGCACTCGGCAAACCCTACAGCGCAGCCCTGGAACGTTATCGTCCCGAGATTGTGGAACAGCAACAGAATCTGCTGGCACTGCAAAAGCAGGTAGGCATTCCCTTGAAGGAACTCAAGGAAATCAACCGCCGCATGTCCACGGGTGAGGCGAAGGCGCGCCGGGCCAAACGTGAAATGACCGAAGCAAATTTGCGACTGGTGATTTCCATCGCTAAAAAATATACCAATCGGGGATTGCAGTTCCTCGATCTCATTCAGGAAGGCAACATCGGCCTGATGAAGGCAGTCGATAAATTCGAATACCGGCGGGGATACAAGTTTTCCACCTACGCAACCTGGTGGATTCGTCAGGCCATCACACGTTCCATTGCGGATCAGGCGCGTACCATCCGTATCCCGGTGCACATGATCGAAACGATTAACAAGATGAACCGCATTTCCCGCCAGATCCTGCAGGAAACCGGGCAGGAGCCGGAGCCCGCCGTCCTCGCACAGAAAATGGAAATGCCGGAAGAGAAGATTCGTAAAATCCTCAAGATTTCCAAGGAACCAATTTCCATGGAGACCCCGATCGGAGACGACGAAGATTCTCATCTCGGGGATTTCATCGAGGATTCAGCTACCATGGCTCCTGCGGATGCGGCAGTTTATGCCAGCCTGCGCGATGTTACGAAAGATATACTGGATTCGCTGACTCCGCGCGAAGCAAAAGTACTGCGCATGCGCTTCGGCATCGAAATGAATACCGACCACACGCTGGAGGAAGTCGGCAAGCAGTTCGACGTAACGCGCGAGCGCATCCGCCAGATCGAGGCCAAGGCACTGCGCAAGCTGCGCCATCCGTCCCGTTCCGAGCGCCTGCGCAGCTTCCTGGATACTGAAGGCTGACTAGCCTTCAGTATCCAGTTCAATACAGCTCCAAGTTAAGAGTTTTAAAGTTGTAAAGGGTCTGTAGCTCAGTCGGTTAGAGCAGGGGACTCATAATCCCTTGGTCGTTGGTTCGAGTCCAACCAGACCCACCAGTAAACAAGGAGTTACAAGTAGAATCTACTGTAACTCCTTTTTTTTTTCTAAAATGTAACCATTTTGTAACCCTCTAATTCAAATTACACAACAAGACACGGGCGCATTCAACCGGTCAGTGCAACACCTATTGATTCTTGATTTGTAGAGGTGTGCAATGGCTAGTGTATATGGTGGCATGACTGATGAACGCAAAGCGTGTATTTGGCGGTTATGGCAGCAAGGGGTTGCTATGAGTGTAATTGCTAGAGATATTGCAAAGCCGCCTGCGACGGTATATTCGTATCTTCTCTACCATGGAGGCATAAAGCCGAGGCAACGATCTCTGATCTGCTTTAGGAATTCAGGACCAGACAGAAAGTGAGTTTTTCGGCAAACTTGACCTTGAAAGGAGGGGTGTTTGCCATGAAGAAGAAGCGGTTTTCAATAGAACAGATCGTAGCGGTATTAAAGCAGGCGGAGCTTGGGATGCCGGTGGCGGATCTGATCCGGCAGGTGGGAATCTCGGAACAGACGTTCTACCGCTGGAAGAAGCAGTACGCGGGGATGCAGTCGGACCAGGTGCGGGAGCTCAAGCAGTTGCAGGAAGAGAATGGGCGGCTCAAGAAGCTGGTAGCCGACTTGAGCCTGGACCGGGCGATCCTGCAGGACGTTGCATCAAAAAAGTGGCCCGGCCCGCGCTGAAACGCGAAGTGGTGGACTACATCGTGAGCCACCATGACCTGAACATGCGGCGGGCCTGCAGGTTGATGAAGCAATCGCGCAGCGTCCAGTACTATCGGAGCATCAAGGATCCGAAGCAGGCGTTGCGAGGGCGTATGCGGGAGATTGCAAAGACACGGGTGCGTTATGGTTACCGGCGCATCCACGTGCTTCTCAAGCGTGAAGGCTGGCAGCTGGGTAAAAACCAGATGTATCGGCTTTATAGCGAAGAGCAGCTACAGCTTCGCTCAAAGCTGCCCAGGCGCCGCAAGATGGTCGTGAGACGCCAGGCGAAGATCAAGCCGACCAAACCCAATGAAGCATGGAGCATGGACTTTGTGGCGGACCAACTGGCCAACGGGATGAAGTTCCGTACGCTGACGATTGTGGATGTCTTCAGCAAGGAAGCATTGGCAATCGAAGTGGGTCAGCGTCTGCGAAGCGACCATGTGGTCGCTACGTTAAATCGACTGGCCGCGGCGGGGTCCTCCTCAATATCTTTTTGTCGATAATGGCAGCGAATTCTCGGGGCAGTTGCTCGATCTCTGGGCGTACCATCACCAGGCACGGATCGACTTCAGCCGGCCAGGAAAGCCGACGGACAATTGCCACATCGAGACGTTTAACGGATCATTCCGGGACGAGTGTCTTAACTTGCACTGGTTTGAAACGCTGGAAGAGGCCAAAACGATCATCGAAGACTGGCGACGGGACTACAACGAGAGTCGACCTCACTCGACTCTCAATGACCTGTCGCCAGCCGAATTTGCACACCGGGCGGGGCTTTCAAGCCTTGCCCGGGTTTAACCAGCGCCGAAAACTAACTCTCGGAATGGTCCTGGAAACCCAAGCAGATCAATGGAACCTCGGAATAATCCAGGAGATGCATGAACGAATCGTAGGACTTGGCGTGAAGAGTGGTGGAGTTTTGAGTACGTGCGGTATTGCACAGACTTGACCTGTTATGTTGATAGCCCAGCTAAGAAATACAAATGATGCTTTTTTGCCACTTTCTTAATAACATGGGGATAAAAATGAAAAGGAACATGCTGGCAGCCGCTGCCATTCCGATTGTAATCTTCTTTGCAAAGTCCGCTTTTGCCGATAAAAAGATTCCTTGGGCTGATGTGCCGCCAGCGGTGCAGAAAACAATAACCGAAAACGCCGAGGGCGGAAAAATCGAGGAAATCGAGAAAGAAACCGAAAAGATCGGCGGCAAAAGAATCTCGCTTTATGAAGCCGACGTGAGGAAAGCCGACGGTTCGAAGATCGAGATCAAGGTTGGCGAGGACGGCAAGCTCCTCGAACTCGATAGAGATTAATCACTCCTGCAGCTCAACACTGCTGACACGGGTCGACATCCACTTACTGGCCGAGCAGGGTAAGGCCGAGCGCGCTTCCCGCGGCATGCAGCTCCTGATCCAGTATTGCCAAAGGAAGTTCGAATCGCTGGGCGTCGCGGATCCCGTGGAGCCTGCGCAGCATCAGGAAATGCTCGGCCGGGTCCGAGATCTTGTTGGGGCGCTTCAGACTCTACAAGAATTCAGTCTTACGCACTCCTCAACTTTCGGTACCTCGACGACACGAACCATCGGCCCCACGACAGCACGAGGCAATCTGATATTTCACATCATGAGTGCATTGGCAGAATTTGAGCGCTCATAGATATCCGAACGCTCGCAGGCAAGCCGCCGGGATACGAGTGCAGACCTCCCAATGTTCGTAGGGAGTCATGTGGCGTACTTCTTTGCACCTGCGACGCAACCCACGGCCGCCAGCGTCACCACTAACATCACCCAGCTCACCTTTTCGTGCAGCAGTAGGGCAGCCAGGCCAAGCCCCATGAAAGGCTGGAACAACTGAAGCTGTCCGACTGCCGCGATACCACCTTGCACCAAGCCGCGATACCAGAACACAAAGCCAATCAGCATGCTGAACAGCGAGACGTAGCCGAGGCCGATCCACGCCGGCATCCCAACATGACTGAACGACGAGGGCATCGTCAGTAACGTGATGGGTAACATGACCGGCAACGACAGCACCAATGCCCAACAAATGACTTGCCAGCCTCCTAACGTGCGGGACAGGCGGGCGCCTTCCGCATATCCTAGGCCACACACGATGACGGCTGCCAGCATCAGCAAATCGACTTGCAGCGATGCCTTGATGCCTCCCATCGCCGCATAGCCGACAACGAAGGCTGCACCGACTACCGAAAACAACCAGAACGCCGGGCGGGGACGCTCACCCGCACGGAGCACGGCAAAGATGGCCGTGCACAAGGGCAGCATGCCAAGGAAGACGATGGAATGCGCAGAGGTAATGTGTTGCAGCGCCAATGCGGTCAGCAACGGAAACCCAACCACGACACCCAGGGCGGTCACAATCAAAGCGGGAACATCCGTGAGTTTTGGCCGTGGCTGCTGAAGCGCGAGCAAGAGCGCCAAACCCAGTAGCGCGGCAATGGTTGCTCGTGCGCATGTTAGAAACGAGGGAGAGAAATCGGCGACTGCGACGCGGGTTGCGGGCAGCGACCCTGCAAAGATTGTCACTCCGATAAATCCGTTGATCCAGCCACTTGTTGTTTTTTCTATCACGTATGTTGATCCAGTAAGCTCGACTATGGTTCACTATAGTTCCAAAACACGTTCGACCTTTGAGATATAGAGCCTCGATACCCTTACGTTGAATCGACAGCCTTGCACTGCAGCACCGGCGGCACTCAGCGGCGCGAACGACCATCGTGGCGTGTGCGTCCTATAGAGTTCGCTCGCGTTGAAGCTGGACAAGATGATCCGACATAGCCCGATTGGATTGATTCTAGGTAGGCGACGACATCGTCGGTCCGCCCTTCAGCGATGAGTTGTAAGGCTGTCTTGTGATTGAACGATGGGATCGGCACATTTTTAAACCAAAAAAGTACACGATTGAAATCGGATTGCGAGGCACTCGCTGCCGACATCACCCGCAGCATTTCTCGCAGGTAGTGCTGTAGTTTCGGTGACTCTGGATGTGAACACACGGTGTTGCGATGAACGCCTGCAGTTTGCCGCGAGCTGCTGCAACGGGAGCGACAGGGCATCAGCGACGCGCATCGGCGAGATCGATAGCGTATCGTCATGGCGAAGCGTCTCAACGAAGGTTTCAAAAGCTATAGTAGCCATCGGGACCTCGCATCAGAAAATACCTCGTGTATATGGAAATTCGACTATGTCATATGCACAGTAACGCACATTACCAGAAGCGGTGAAGCTCAGGCGGAGCTTTGTGCAACAGAACAATTAAATTCAGGTCGGGATCGACATCGACCTAATGTCATCCGGACTGGGGTAGTACAAGCTGGGAATAACGCATCAGCAGAGGGGAGTGTAAATGGTTTGAAAGAACTGCTATCGAAACGACAACATTAAAGGAGACGTATCAATTTTCCTGCAGAACGCAGTCCTGCTGACCCCAGTCGAGTGCAGTATCCTTGTGAAAAACCCTCTGTTCCTCAAAAATTCATATTCAAATCACTGATCCCCCAACATAACTATTTCCTATTGCGGATTAACCTATTATATAAATGAAATGTCTGGGAAATTGCCGGACACTATTGATCCTAATCCTATAATCGGGGGTTGCGACCATGATAGAGCTTACGCGTTTTCAGCTATTGCGGCCGGTGCAAACCATCGCCGCGGAGGAAGCCCAGCAGATCGGATTACCCCTGTACCCTGATGCCACGTTGTCGAAGCTAGCCAACAGCCTCAAGGATGCGGACAGCGACAGCGCTTATACGGCGCTCCTGAACCGCTATCGGGAGGCGAACAAGACCAACGAGATCACCGACTCGAAATCGCTCAACCCCGTCGTGCTTGCCCTCTACAATTGGCTGAATTTCAAGGCGCGACCGCTTAAACTGGAGGACTTCAAGAACTTCGTCGCTACTTGAAATCCAGCGATCTGCCAAAGCCGGAGGATGAGTGGCGCCATTATGCGGACAACCTCATTCTCGCCATCGAGCGCGGATTCCTGCATACGCACTACTGCGTCGACTTTCAGCTGCTTATTCGGATAGGAAACCTCATTCGGCTGTGCCTGAAAGCCACCGATCAAGGGTATCAAGTCGCCGCCGACGTCACGGCGGCGCGGCTTAATGCCATCCTGACCCAGCCGATTCTACTACCGCCACGGCTCCTGAGGGGACGCTGCAGCGAGAATTGCAAGACGCCGAACAAGATGCAGCTGCCCACGGTCAAGCCCGATGCTGTCGCCGCCAGCCGCAATCCCTGTGAATGTGCTTGCGACGAGTCTTGCCAGAAGCCTAGCAACTTCTGCATATGCGTGAAGCCCTACATCGGCGATCTGTTCCTCATCAAGGAGGAGCTTGCGCGCTTCGAGGCCGGCGATATCGCCGACATCGAGAATATTCTCGCAGGTGAGAAGAAGCTGCGCCGGCATCGCACGCTGACCCGCTCGGAGTCGACCACGGAATCCGAAACCGACACCACCACATCGGAAGAGCGCGATCACGAGGTCAACGAGAAGTTCAGCCTGCAATCCGAGGTCAAAAGCACAGTCGACGAGAAAGTGGGCATCGATGCGGGCGTGACCGCCACGGTCAAATACGGTGATGCGGTGACTATCACACCGCACGCCAACGTGACGGCGAACTTCGCCAAATCGGAGTCGCAGAGCACGGCACGTTCCTATTCCAAGGATCTCGTCGATCGCTCGGTTTCGAAGGTTGAGGAGAAAGTGCGCAAGCTGCAGATCAGCAAGGTATTGAGTGAAGTCGAGGAGAAGAACGAGCATTCCATCGACAATACCCAGGCGGGCGCCGATCACCGCGCCGGGATCTATTACTGGGTCAATAAGGTGAGCCACGCCCAGGTCTACAACTACGGCAAGCATATGATGTTCGACGTCATCGTGCCGGAGCCGGCCGCAATCTTCAAGAAGCTCTACGAGCTCAAGCTCGCCAGCGACAAGAATGCGAAGGCGCCGCCGAAACCCGAGGCCACGCCGCAGGCGATCCTGCGCAATACTTATGGCGCCCTGCTCAACCAGTACGGCATCGCCACGACGGATGAGGTCCAGCCGCCGGATCCGACGGTGTGCGTGCAGGTCGCTTTCAGCCAGAATGTGCCACAACCGGACAACGAGAAGACTGTGGCGTTCTCGTCCAACGAGTTCAAATCGCCGGACATCCCCAAGGGTTACAAGGCCACCGCGATGGACTACGACATCCGCTGCTCCATCGGGCACCCGTTAAGCACCCCCCAGGACGACCAGGCCGCGATATCGGTGAACGTGGGGAATATCTGCCTGATGTTCGACGAGCTCAACGAGTTCGCTTCGGGCGGCGGCCAGTCGAACAAGAACTGGGTCAGCACCGGCAATATGCCCATGAAGGGCGAGGAGGGCGCGGTCACCGTGGCGCTAGCGGGATTTTCGAGCCTGCCGTTGTCCTTGAGCGGCTCCATCAGCATCACCTGCACGCTCACCGACGAAGCCTTCGAGAAATGGCAGGCGCAGATCTACAACTTGATTATGACCGACTACAACCGCAAGCTCGATGCCTACAACGCCACCATCAACAAGGATGACCAGCTGTTCCAGATCAAGGGCAGGAATCCCTTCCTCAATCGCGAGATCGAACGCAACGAATTCAAGCGCAATATCATCGCCATTTTGATGTGCAACTACTTCAATGGCGTCGGTTCCATGATGGAACGCGTAGCGCCCTGCGGCTACCCGGAAATCAACTTCGAGCAGCTCGAAAAGGACACTCCGGTGATCCAGTTCTTCGAACAGGTGTTCGAGTGGGAATATGTGACCTATCTCTTCTACCACAGTATGTGGGCGCGCAAGTGCAAATGGGCGGACCTGATCGATGAGGACTCCGGGGATCTCCTGTTCGACAAGTTTCTGATGTCCGGCGCCGCGCGCGTGCAGGTTCCAGTGCGGCCCGGACTCGAGTCGGTGTTCAGCTGGTTCCTGAAGACCGGCCAGATCTGGGGCGCCACCGGCGAGCCGCCGGCCCCAGGCGATGATGACTACGTGGCCATGATCCAGGAGCTGAAAGAAGCCGATCAATGCGACTACAACGACCGGCCGGGGCTGATCGCGGCGGTGCAGGGCAGCGACACCCTGACGCTGACGGACAGCAACTTCTATTGGGATCTCATCAATGACCAACCGGCGACGTTGACGCTCGACAATGACGTCGACCGCGAGATTCTGGTGAACTTCAAGGTCTACCGGATCGTCAAGGTGGAGCAGACCACTGTCGGAGACAATTCGACTTGGACGATCATTATCGACAAACCCTACCCCGATGCCAGCGGGAACAATATGAAGCATGCCGTGGGTGCGGTGTTCGTGGGGGCTCCCTGGGAGATCGTGGTGCCCACCGAACTCGTGTATCTGCGCAACCGGCAGGATTTGTTGCCCACCTATCCGCTCCCCTGACCCCCATGGCCGGCGGCGATGACTACAGCAGCCTGCAGCAACCGTCTGGCGGCTATGCCGCCGCTGGCGACGGTATGGCAAGCTACGCCGGATCTCAAAGTCCGTCCTCGCCGTATACTGCAGGCGGTCGGGTTGCCTCGGCGATCACAGCGGGACTCGGCAACGGCGTCAATCTGCAACCGTCCTATTACTACGACGGTGACGTCGACCTGGGATGGAACCTGATGGCGAAATACCCCAAGATCAAGTCGGTGCGGATCGAGATCGAGATGGGCCGGGAGGCGGTTGCCGAGCGCTGGATCCGCGAGGCCGTAAGCCGCAAGTACGCGGTCATTGCGACCTTTCACAGCGCAGCGATCCTCACCAACGACCAGCTGCTCATGGACGACCCGAATGAACTCTTCAAGGCCGCAGCCTGGTGGGTCACCAACTACTCCTCTTTAAGCAAGGCTGGTGCATTCACCATTAACCTGATGAACGAATGGGGTGGCCACGCCATCACCCCCAACGACTATGCGGCGAGCTACAACCAGGCCATCGCCACCGTGCGCAGCGTCTACGACGGCCCCATCATCGTAGACCTCCCGGGCTTCGGGCAGGAGGCGCACACCGCGGCTCTTGCCGTCGTCGGCAAGTCCGGCCAGACCCTTAAGGATCCCAAGATCATTCTCTCGGCGCATGTCTATCCGCAAGCCTTCTCGCTGTCAAGGCAGCGGGCGATGACCACGGCCGACCTCGACGAACTGGCGGCGACGGGCCGGGGTTGCATGCTGGGGGAATTCGGTGACGACGGCTCGGGCGGCAAGACCCCATGGGCCGATCTCGTCAAGTACGCAAAATCCAGGGACTGGCCGGTGTTCGGCTGGGCCTGGAACGGCGACGGGGGCCGCATGAACATGATCCAGCCGGTGCCATTCCAGAAGGTATCGTCTACGCCGTATCCCTATACCGTCGGCCCTTACTTTCAGCCCATCTACGATCTGCTGTGATTTGCCCGATTTCATATATACGACGCGGCCGCACCGCACGGGTAATCTGTTCATGAACGATCCCAATTACTCAGGTTTTCAGAATCCCCTCTCCATCTACGCGGACAAGTATCTGCTGCCGCTGGCTGCGGCGGCCTCGGTGGGTTCGCTGGTGTATGGGCTTGCGTCGAAAGGGAGCTCACCTCCCGCCCGTCTCGACCGGCCTTTAGCCGTGGCCAAGGCCAAGACGATGATCAATCGTTTCCGGGGGCAGGTGGGCCGGGGCAAGTGGCCGGGCCTCGATCGCACGAGCGTGGCGGATCGCCTCGAGCTTCTGCTTGATAGCCCGTACCTCGTCAACCAGGGGGGCAATGGCCTGTGCGGCGAGGCCGCGTTCCTTTATGTCTGGTTGTCGGAGGACCCTTGGTCCGTAGCCCGGTATTGTGTGCAACTATACAACGGCGGCGCTGCTTCGGTCGGTACCGACGTCTGGGTCCGGCCGAGGGAGAGCCTCAGATCGCAGGACTTCACCAAGGTGGCGAAAATGATGGTGGACAGGAACAGTGCCGACAAGGACGCAATTAAATGGAGCGCAGAGTGGATGATGATGAGCGCGCTGCGTGACGCGAACAATTTTATTATCAGCTACGACGGCACGCCAAGCGACGATTGGGGAAGCGGTTCCTCCAATGGCGAGGTCGCCGACTGGTTGCGCGCGACAGGAGTGTTCAAGGATGTGTCCCTGGCGGACGGCCGCGGTTCGAAGAACAATTTTGCCGCCGCGGCGAAGCTCGATCCGCAGACCAGCGTCGTCATTCTGTCGATCGATTCGCGAATGTTCAAGGAAACCATAACCGGGCCCGGCAATGACACCCACAACGCTGTCTTGAAATCTCCGATTGTCGTGACAGAGTATGGCACAGTCGATTTCGACGTCTGGACCTGGGGCAACCCGGTGGGTCCGGTCAGCGCGTTGCGTGCCACCTACCATCAGTCGGAGCTGAGCCCGGCACAGTTCACCGCTGAGTACTTTGGCGCCATAATCGCGACTCGATGAATGTTTTTTGTCCCTGTAGAAACTTATGATGCCGACGAACTTACCTTTTTTCTCAAGGTATTGATGTGTTCCACGCTGCTACTCCAGTGTTTATCCCGTCTAGGGAGCAGCTCTTGGTGGCAACAACGGCAACAATCTGCTATATGCCCGATTGAATGCATGGGGAATTGCCGTCAATGGTAAGGTTTTGCCGGCAAGCGCGCCGCGCGAAGAGGACAGCCCAGGCAGGTTCTGCCCCGCTATCCGTTTTCTGATTACACTTTGAAGGAGTCTGAATTGCTGCTCATATCGGATGTGAGCTGGCATCCTTCGATAGCCGTTACTTCGGGCCAGTGAAGCTTTCCCAGGTGAAGGGCGGGATAATGAGGTTTTCCCCTGTTACCGGGGATAGACCGGGGATAGGGTTGTGGATAAGCTTCTTAAGCTGCTGTTTCAGTTATATCTAATGGAATTGGTCAGATTTGTTGCAACGTGTTTCTCTCGAAAATAATTCTTGAAAATCTATTCTTGCTATCATCTCAACGCGTTTCGATAAGGAAGAATGCTATGCGACCGTCCGTTGCGCTTGACATGAAGCGAAGCGCAGTGCGTGAAGCGGTAGGCCGCTTCCGCACCGCGAACCCGCGCGTCTTCGGTTCGGTGCTGCATGGCACCGACCGGGACGGCAGCGACCTCGATCTGCTGGTCGATGCGCTTCCCGGGGCCACGTTGTTGGACTTGGGCGAATATGCGAGGCCCGATACCAGCACATTGGTGTCGAGCACGACGCGCAACACCGACATCAGCGCTTCTTCCGTTCCTCTTCCACCAGAGCATCGATCTCGGTCAAACCTTCTTCCTCGGGCACATCCCTGTATCTTTCAGCCAGACGGTTGCTGAGCTCATCGAAGCGGTCATACATGCGGCGGATGCGGGCGAACAGTTCCGCATCCACCAGAGCGGCCACCGGTTTGCCATCCTTGCTGATGAGTCGCGAACTTGCAGATTGGATGCTAGGCCCGTTCCCATTTGACGAGTGTTGGTTGTCATAGTTGACAAAAGAGACAAAGGCGACTAGATTTGTCTCCATCTGTTAACGGGAGCTATCCATGCCCAAGACCTTGGAATTCATTGCCAACCACCTGCCAAGGGTGACCTTGGATGAAGTACGCCGTTTCTCCAATACTGTCGAGATTCGGAATGCTCAGGCCTTTGCAGCCGAACTGGAAGCGTTCATGCAGGAACGCCTTGAATCGATCGAACTCCCATCGTCCATGGAAATCGAAGTGGAGCCGGTGGAGCAGACCTTGGCCAGGAAGGCTGCAGCGTTGCGTGCCGACATCAGCTGGGTACCGAGCCAGACTGACATCCAGCGCGGTCGTGCCCTGTTGTTGGAGGCTTTCGAGCAGTCGCATAACCTGCCGCTACCAGACTTTGCCCGGCTGGCGAACAAGTCGCGCCAGCAGATCTACAAGGACATCGAAGCGCGCCGGCTGTTGGCGCTGAACGTGGGGCCGCGGGGCCAGAGGTTGCCCGACTGGCAGCTCGATCCGGTGAAACAGCAACTGACCCAGATCGTGCTACAGGCTGCGCTCGATGTTGATGCCTGGACGCTGTACCGCGCCCTGTCCGAACCGCTCGAAGGATTGGCCGGGCGTTCGCCGGTGGAGGTGGTGACTGCCGATTCGGTCAATGCAGTGGCAAAAGCGGTCTTCAATGTGCTTGGCGTGCATTGACGGAAGGCTGGCATGGGCATCGAGCTTCCCACGCTGCGCATCGACTCACGTGAGTTACTTCAGCATGTGAGCCGAGTTGCCTACCGCGGTACGCCGCTGTACTACGGCCACGATGGCACGAACCGCTATGACGATCCGGCCAGGAACTATGGTGTGCTCTACCTTGGCCCCGATCTACCCACGGCATTAATGGAGTCGGTGTTTCACAAACACCAGTGGGGCCAGGACACCAAACGCTCGATTACGTTGACTGAAGTCCAGAGCCGGCTGGTACGCGCGGTCGGTGTAGTGGACGCTCTGCAATTGGCGGACCTCACAGCCGCAGGCGTCATGGCAGGCTACTTTGGTTTGACCTTGGAGCAATTGGCCAGCCGTGACTACACGCACACGCAGCAGGTTTCCGCTCGGGTGCATGCGATGTTGGATGCCGATCACGTGCCGCTGTTCGACGGGGTACTCTATCCGTCGCGCAACAACTTTCCCTCTACCAGCATCGCATTGTTCGAGCGGGCACAGGGCAAGGTCAAGGTGGTCGACGACATCGATCTGCCCGAGCATGTGGAGTGGCCAGGCTTCGTCGAGAAATACCGGATCGGCGTGGAATTCGATCCTGGTCCACGTGTCAGAAAGAGGTAAAGACACGATTCGCACTTTAAAGCACGTTAAGGATATCAGCGTCAATTACGCGCGTTGACCGTTGGCTAAGGCTCAAGAGGCGATTCTGGAGCGAAAGATGGGCCTGCTGGATTCTTTGAGCCTGTTAAAACGCTTAAAAAAGATTTATCTAAAATGAGTGCCACATTAGTCGCACTTATTCCCGGTTCGAGACTTTTTTGCAAGAGTTCCTGGGTAGATTTCTGTTATTCTTCGTCGTCCGTTGGGATTTTCGCACGTGCGAAACTTTCCCATTTCTCGTTTGCCGCTTGTCACAGGCCCTGCCAGCCGCTTTGCTTTTCTGTCACGGCCTGTGATCCGCAAAGCCTTGCGGTCGCGGCGCACTTGAATTCCAGCCTCGCCGGCACGCCCAATGCTTCCCGCACCAATCCCCCCACAACGCCCCCCAACATTCTGTGAGGGGGACTTGTGGGGGGATAAACGAATACGCGGGAAGCTTTAGTCCCGCTATTTGCCTGGCTTTTACCCCACCCATTCCCAACCCTTGCCCGTGAGGGCAAGGGCTGTCTCCCCACTCCCGTCGCCCCCAGGGGCGAGGCGAGGAGAGTCCGAATGAGAGGATGTGATTTTCACAACTTCTCCTTCATCAACCATCTCTTCAAGGAGGCAATCATGACACTCGCTAGCACTTTCCATACCCCTGCAGTTTTCCGTTCCGAACGTCCGCTGTCCGATGAACAGATAGCGTGGGTTGCACCCTCAATCTTTGCCCAGGGCAAGCATCACAGCCGTTCTCACCGGTACGCCTACATTCCTACCAGGGAAATCCTGCGAGGCCTGCGCCATGAAGGATTCGAGCCTTTCATGGTTTGCCAGGCGCGCGTGCGGGACGAAGGGAAGCGGGAATACACCAGGCATATGCTTCGTTTGCGCCATGCAAGCCAGATCAATGGCGAGGAAGCAAACGAGATCATCCTGCTCAACAGCCATGACGGCAGCAGTTCCTGCCAGATGATGGCCGGAATGTTCCGGTTCGTGTGCGCCAATGGAATGGTCTGTGGAGACACCTTGCATGATGTGCGGGTGCGGCATAACGGCGATGCCGTGAACACCATCATTGATGGCGCATATAGTGTGCTGGAGAGCTTTGAGACAGTCGATGAGCAGCTCGAAGAGATGAAATCGCTCACCTTGAATAAAGGCGAACAAGCGGCTTTCGCACGAGCCGCCTTGACCCTCAAATATGAAGATTCGGAAAAACCAGTGCCAATTACGGAGCGGGATTTACTGACGCCAAGGCGTTTCTCCGATCGCGCAAGCGACATGTGGACGACCTTCAGCCGTGTTCAGGAAAATATGATCAAGGGCGGTCTACGAGGGAGGAACAAATCTGGGCGCTCCATGACCACCCGCGCTGTGACCGGCATCGATCAAAATGTGAAGCTTAACCGCGCCTTATGGGTACTGGCTGAGGAAATGAGAAAGTTGAAATAACTGTATTACAGGGGGTCAGTATCTTCGGCTGGCCCCCGTCCTGTTTCACATCCACGAAAACAAGACTGTCAGCGTGCGTGCGCTACTGGCACATCACTCCAGCGCGTGGTATAGCAGGGCGACATCGCTTCCCGGCCCATGGCCCAGGACTTGGGAGATGCAGGAGTAAAAACGGAAACGGTATTGCGTCCATAGCGTAAATTGAGAGCATCCATGGCCTTCATCAAACGTTGCGATCGCTCGCCCGCACCATGCTCGTGCAGTAACGATTCTTGAATGATTTGCGCATCATTTATGCCCATCAGCATCACGCCGGCTTTCTTGTAGGCAAAACCCTCGATAGATTTTCACAGGGCGGCGCGCACCAGCAGGCGCGTATCCGCGCTCGCATTGGGCAGGGGGATGACGATGCTGCTATCGTACTGAGGGGCTTGGCTGCGGAAAGGGATTGGGCTGAATGAAAACATTCTTTGAGGTGTCAGGACCTGAGGCGCGACTGTTTTACCAATTTCGTCGAATCGTCTATTCAGTCGGCCAGGTCCTTGTTCAATCACTGGCGCTACGGACCATGATAGCGGTTCCTACCCTGTCCTTTGGCAGAGTACATCGCTTCATCGGCACTGCGCAACAAGCTGCTGGTATCCTTGCCGCTGTCCGGATAAATGCTGATCCCGATGCTCGCGCCCAGCCCCAACTCATGCTGTTCAAGGTGGTAGGGCTGGGATAGTGCTGCAATAATTTTCTCGGCGACGCAAGCGGCATC
Organism: Nitrosospira multiformis ATCC 25196; assembly: GCF_000196355.1. NCBI lineage: Bacteria > Pseudomonadati > Pseudomonadota > Betaproteobacteria > Nitrosomonadales > Nitrosomonadaceae > Nitrosospira > Nitrosospira multiformis. Next base: position 2,334,858 of record NC_007614.1, on the reverse strand, counting down.
GGATGCTGCATTAATCCGGCTCAGCAGGATAATAAATTCGTCACCTCCCAGCCGGCTGACGGTATCGGTTTGACGCAGCCTGGATCGCATGCGCTCGGCTACGATCTTGAGCAGCTTGTCACCGATTTCATGACCAAGCGAATCATTGATTAGCTTGAAGTGGTCAAGGTCCACAAACAGGACTGCCAACTGGAAGGAATAACGCTTGGCATTCTCGATGGCAGTTTTCATTCTGTCTGCGAGCAACGCGCGATTGGGCAGCCCGGTTAGCGGATCGTAATGGGCAAGATACTCGATGCGTTTCTGTGATTCCTTGCGCTTGGTGATATCCCGCGCAATCTGTGATATGCCCACAATATTGCCGTCACTATCCTTCACTGCCGATGTCGTGACCGAGACATCAATCGGTTTCTTGCCCTTTCCCCACCACATGGTTTCAAAATGGTCCACGCGGTTCCCGCTCTTGACGAGGCTCATGATCCCCTTCTCTTCTTCATGACGCTCCGGGGGAATTAAGGCCAGTATGGAAGAGCCTGTTATTTCGCTTGCCTGGTACCCGAAAATCCGTTCCGCCCCGGCATTCCAGCTTGTGATAATGGCGTTCAGGTCCTTGACAATGATTGCATCGTCCGAGGACTCGACCATTGCGGCCAACTGCGCTTTATAGGCCTCCGCCTGCCTGCGTTCAGTGATGTCCTTGAAGCTCCAAACACGCACCATGTTTGGCCCTTCCAAGGTCGTGGCTTTTGTATGGCGTTCGAATGCCCGCCCATCGAGGAATTCGAGGATGTCGAAACTTTCGGGCAACCACGTGCCATAAATTACCTCGGTTGAGTGAAGGAATTGTTGTGGATCTCTTAATTGACTGGAGTAATGCCCGAAAATTATCTGGTGTCTCGCATTGACCATGACCTCAGGGGGAATGCGCCACATATCCATATAGGGCTGGTTATAGCAAAGCAAGTGCCCGTGCTTGTTGGTCACCAGAAGCCCATAGGGCGTCGATTCTACGATGGCTTGCAGCATGGAGAACGAATGGTTCAATTCGGTCTTTCCTTTATTGCAGAGTAATAAATTGCGTGAGGGCGCTATCATCGGGAAAAGTTGCCTGCAACTATTCTGTTCAGTAACCACGGCATTGCATTACACATTGGAGATTAGGGTAATACCAAGCGGTGGCTCATGCTGTTCGGTATTTCACACTCATACTTAAAGAGACTGTGAGCGCTTCAGGCTTTAGGAATGTCGGTAATTCTTACATTAAATAGCCTGAGATGAAATTTATCCCTTTAAATTAAATAGATGTACATTGGGTACGATTCGTGCTTATATCTTTCGAATGTGGGATCCATGATGAATGGAAACAAATATCAAAAACAAGGGGGAAACATGAACAAACTTATTGCAGGAGCGCTCACTGGCACTTTATTGGTGACAGCACCACTATCAGCTTCCGCCCTCATCATCGACATAAGTACACACCTCACCGGTAACCCCATTGGCAGCAGCGTAACAGTCGCTACGCTGACTCTGACCCAGAACGGAAATAGTGTGGATTTCAACTTCCAGAATTCGGTGGGTGATCTCGGCGCTATTGGAGATGAGGCATTTATTTCCAAGCTTTTATTTTCCTACGATGGAGTCCCTCTGCTTAACAGCAGCTCATTCGGGAACTTCGGGGGAACGCAACTGGTAAGCAGCGCTGATTTCGGAATAAACCCGCCGGGGAAAGACGCAGGCTACGATTTTTACTTTGAACTGAAATATCCTACGAGCAATAGGAATCCTTCGCTTCGGTTTGTCGACGGTGAATACAGTACGTGGACAGTCAGTGCTGCAGATGGTGTGTCAGTTGTTCGGGTTAGCGATTTTGCTGTTCTGGTTAATGCTAATGGTGGGGGCGATAAACCCGCTTCGCTCGCAATGGTGCATATCCAGGGATCGGGAGGAGGTGCCTTGAAGTACATTGGCGGCGAAGGCAGCACTCCTCCGCAGGAGGATCCGAATCAAGTGGCCAATGTTCCGGAACCAGCGACCCTGGCATTGCTGGGTTTGGGACTAACTGGTATCGGCTTGACGCGCAGACGTAAAGAATAGCTTTTTATTTCTGCATGCAGCCGTGAACCGATACTTCCTGAGCGGATTGCTTTTGCGCTCCGCTGTGTCTGGAGTGCGACCCTTCCTTTTTTTCAAATCCTTTGCCCGGACCAGTATCACCAAGGCATTCGAACATTACTGGTACGCATGCCGTTCCACTCCCGACTAATGATCCACTCTACTCTACCCCATGTTGGGAAGATTCGTGAGAAGGCTAAAAGAAGCCCTTATACAGGATCGAAATTCCCCATACGACAATCCCGGTAACCAATATGGAAACAATAGTAAGGACAATAGCCTGCTTCATTAACTAAATTTTCCTTTGGGGTGAAGTGGGGCGTGAGGCAACGAGTCGATGGCCTTCAAACAGGCATCAACAGGCTACCCTTACAGAATGCTTATTACGATTGCACTAACGGATGATATGGCGGAAAGGCGGGAAACTTCCTTGATCTCTTGCAGAATTGTGCTTTGTCACCGATGGCTCATTTAGGTCGGGGCTTTGCGGCGTGGATTTTCGCAAATGCGAAAAATTTAATCAAGCTCATGCGGTGAAAGTCTCTGCTTTCCTCAAGCTCCCGGGGGTATTGGAACTTGGACCGTGCTACACCAGCACAGTAAGTTGGCTTACGCCAGTCTTACTAAATGGAGCTTTTCAATAAATTGCTTTCCCTCAGCCTCTCCTTCTACCCAGCATCAAAGCATACGTTTCAGGGAGAATCTAGCGCATCAGCGCCCGGAAAATAAACGGACGGTGGTAACGGCTCTACTCGGGAGTTAGTACTCTCCCCAGTCTAATATAAAACGCATTAAAGTAGAAAAATCAGGGCAAGCTACCGAATCGGGCTTGAGAAGGAGAGGAAATGGGTCTTCCCCAGTGAGCTGAGTGAGTGGGCAGATTTGTAACGCGCGTCACAGTCTCAATTAATACTTGAAGTGAGACGGGTTTGGAAAGATGCGCCTGGAAACCGGCATTGAGAGCTCTTTCCCGATCCTGGGATCGGCTGAAAGCGGTAAGGGCCAGGGCCGGAGTGTTTTTCCCTTTACGGGCGGGGAGGTTCCGCACGGCCTGAATGAACTGGTAGCCGTCCATGTGAGGCATGCTGATGTCGCTTATGATGAGATCGAGCCTTTGTATCTGCACCTGTTCCAACCCTTTAGCAGCAGTAAGAGAAGTAATCACTTCAGCGCCGTGTAACTCCAGCATCAGCCTGGTGATAACCAGTATCTCTTCCTCATCGTCTACAACCAATACCTTGTGCCCGGAAAGGGACGGATTCATGTTACCCATCGCAATGGAGACAGAGCTGCTATTAGTCAAAATTTTATTAATACTTCCTTAACTGTTCTGTTCGCTCGTTCACATAAACAGCTTAAAGCGGTTGAAAGTAGAGGAAGGGTCAGGCCTTAAAGACTGGGTCAATAAACAAAAAAAACCTGAAGCGGGTTTGAGAACGGGAATGCCGGAAAACTGATTTAAAGCGCATTTGCCGCATTTATGCTGTTTTGCCTTGCCTTCTCACATACCCTCACATCATCAAACACCCCGTCAAATTCCTTCTTGATGATGTCATAACACTCGCAAGACTCCCTTTGGAGAGCGGCCTGGTCATTAACCATGATGCGGCCACGGCGGTAGCAAATCGTTCCAGCTTCCTGCAGCCTTCTTGCAATTGCTGTAACGCTCTCGCGTCGAATGCCCAGAATGCTGGCGATTGATTCCTGGGTCAGGACAAGCTCCTGGGAGCCAAGTCTATCCCATGTGGACATCAACCAGCGGCATAGCCGCTGCTGTGCTGTATGATATCTGCTGCATATCACATTCTGGGCAGCTTCCGTGACAAGCGCATGGCTGTAGCGCAACAACAGGCGTTGTAGCATTCCCCCCTCATTGAATTCCTGCAGCAAAAATGCGGCGTTCAGCCGGTAGCCGTAGCCAGCGCTTTGCACTGTGGCCGAGCTCTGGGTATCTTCGCCTCCCATGAACAGCGAGACGCCGAGCATGCCTTCTCTCCCTACGCTTGTAAGCTCCGACAATGTCCCATTTTCCAGGAGGCAATGGATGGAAATGACGGAAGAAGTGGGAAAGTAGGCATAGGAAAGCTGCTTCCCCGCTTTGCAGAGAACATCACCGGGCAGCAGATGAACCAATTCAAGATGCGGTGCCAGATCGTCAAGCTCAATTGGCGGCAGAGCGGCCAGGAGGCGGTTTTGGGTGGGAGGGTGCGGGTGGAAAGTAGACATTTGTATGGTAAAACAGGCGTGCGGCTTGAGCAAAGAAGATAGCAGGTGCTTTTAAAGTGCCATTTCACTCACACCTACCCTACGACTTCCTTGCCTACTTCATATAGAAACCCCTGCAGCCATCGTGTAGGCAGAGTTATCTCTATTGAATACCGTTAAGTATCGAGCCTTCTCCTTCCGGAATTTATGTTTTGAAAAGGGAGTTGACCTCTATCTGTTTCATAGGCGACCGATGGTCTTCTCCTTGTTCTAGCCGATCTATTCATTGGATCTTCTGAAAGATAGGCCAGGGATAACTTTACTCAGGCGCATTCTAAGCATTGGGCAGGAAGGAATTAACTGTACTTTGGTACACGTTTTTCCAGTGGCACTGATGCCCGCAGGCTTGCCAATCCGTGCTGTAGCAGCGTAGTAGAGGGAAATACGGATATACCGTCAGGCGCAACGACGATCAGTTGCAGCAGCGAATTAGGGAATTCGTGCTATTGGCCTTTTCTCATTATAAGGAAGGCAAGGAGCCAGGAATGAGGCGGTAGATTTTTCATCGATCGTGATTTAGTGATCCAACTATCCCCTGGTTGGGGTTGATGTGCTCCGAGACCTTATCCTGATGCTCGCTGGTCTGAGCCCTGATCGAGTTTCAGTTTTAAATTCCTGGGAGCTTAACAGTCAATCGGTCGAGTAAGGAATAAATGAAGCGGGGGATAAAAGAGTGGCCTTAATACTTGGGAGCTATTCCTGATCAAAACTGGAGAGTTATCCACGCCCGAAGCCCCGGCCGAGTGAGTAAGGCAAGAGGGGCGAAAGGGGGTGGGTAACTCTCAAAACTGAAAACGAGAAGCCGCGGAAGGATGCTGGTGCCCTAAACTTGCCTTACCCGCTAAATGCCAAGTTCGCTATGTGAGCCGAGGCGTACGAGTTCGAGAACGTCATTGCCTTGCTTGCGATAAATCAACACCACATCTGGTTTAATGTGGCAATCCCGATACCCTTTCAATTTTCCCTTCAAGGCGTGGTCAACGCAGCTTGCTGGCAAAGGCATATCAGTTACCAACAAGTCCATTGTAGTTTTCAGCAGAGAGTCAATGTCCCGATGTGGTGACTGAGACTTCACGCGCCGGAAATCGCGCTTGAAGGTGTGCGAAAACTTAATCCGGCGCATTCAATTGTTCCATTAATTCTTCGACTGTTTCACACGCCGTTATATTTTCCTCGCGTTCTACTTCTTCCATGGCGGCAATGGTTTCGGCATTCGGTTCGAAGAAATCCATGGGGTGAAACGGCAACTCTTTTTTCTTGGCCACACTTGTTAAAAACATGCGTATGCCGTCTGAGGGTGTCAGGCCCATTTCTCCCAATACTCGGCTTGCTTCTTCTTTCACTTGTGCGTCAATTCGGGCGCGCACGATGTCGGTTTTGGACATGGTTATTTCTCCATGTGTAAAAATAATTATTGTAGCTCACTTGAGCTACAATAAAAGGAAATTAATGTCAGATTCGGGTACACCCAATCCTGACAAATCTGCCTGACACTTTTTCTCCTGTTTTTTGTCAAGATAGACTCAAAATTATTATTGATTGACAGTCCTTGGTAAGAGCTATGGACTCTATCCGGACATTATGTGACGGGAGAGTCATGGCCAGTCAAAGAATCGGATACGTGCGCTCGGCCTGCTGGTGCTGGGGCTCATCTTCCATGCTACAGGCCTGCGCGCCAATGTCACCAGAAGCATTCCCATTAGTCTGTATCACGTAACTGACGCTCCGGTGGAAAAGGGCGAGTACGTCATCTTTTGCCCCCCCAGAGTCGACACTGTTCGATGAAGCGCGAGAGCACGGATACATCGGTGCGGGTTTCTGCCAGGGAGGCTATGGCTTGTGGCTGAGGCGGTAGCGTCGCAACACGGGCAAAGGATGAACGGACTCAAGAAAGTCGATCTGGTGCGGCAAGCGGAACAGGCTTTATCCGGCTCGCGGTGGTGCCGGATAATTTAAAGGTGGAGTCTACTCCTGCCGCAGAATAGGTACTGAGCCCGATAGCTACAGGCCCTGCAAAGGGCCTGTAGTGGTTGGATGGGAATTTTTGTACAAGGGAAAGTCCAGGATGGCTTTGTCAGCCAGCTTCCCGTTTTTCCTTGTCATTTGCTGTTCAGCCTTTAGCATTGCCGGCTTGAATATGGTCCCTATCGATAGCGCCCCTCACGGCGACAGAATTCGGAACATCACCGGTGATCTGGTCAAAAACACCGCCCCTGGCAAAATGTATTTTCTGGGCTTTCTGCCAGCCACTGGAAACCTCGTCAACTGTAAACAACTCAAGGCGCGGAAACCTGTCCACGTACTTCGTGGTAATGGCCGGATCGCGGGGACGGTAATAGTGCTTGGCGGCGATATGCTGCGCCTGGGGTGTATATAAGTATTCGATGTATGAAGCCGCTACACGGCGTGTGCTTTTCCCACGTGCAGCTGCGTCCACCACACTTATAGCGGGTTCAGCCACTATTGATATGGACGGGGTGATGACTTCAAACTTATCGGCTCCACTGTTCTGAACGATCAGGTACGCTTCATTTTCCCAGGTGAGGAGTACATCGCCGATGTTGCGAAAGACAAAGGCGGCACCCAAGTTTCCCGGCTTTTTACCCTCGTAATCCACTGTCTGGACATTGGCAAACAACTGACTGACAAATTCACGCGCAGCTTGTTCGCTGCCGCCTGATCGCCTCACGGCGTATCCCCACGCCGCAAGATAATTCCAGCGGCCGCTTTCAGAATGCCTTGGATTGGGTGTAACTACTTTTATATCCGAGCGTACCAGATCGCCCCAGTCCTTGAGTTTCTTTGGATTGCCTTTCCTTACCAGGAATACGATGGTCGAGGTATAGGGGGAAGGATAAGAGCCAGTCCGAAAATCCTGCGCTAAAAGCTGACGGAAGTCAGGTGCAATAAATCTTTCCTTATCATGCAGCTTGTCCACATCGTAGGACAGCGCAAGGGCGGGAATATCAAGCCCATCGAGCGTAATATGTACGGGCTTCCCCGACCTGCTCCGGGCCTGATCGACCTTGATGTTCACGCCCGTCCGAGCTCTCCAGTGAGAGGCAAAACCGACGTTCAATTCCTCGTGTAACCGCTCAGCGGAGCCGGCAGGACGATCGGAAAAATTATTCAGAGTAGCGTAGGCGCCGCCGAGACTCACCAACACTATAAATATACCTACAGCAAAACGGGAACTATCGGGTGTCATTTTTAATTTCCTCCAAGTAACACAAAATGGATCGAGCATAAATTGGTGCTTGTTCACCGCTTCCTCCATCAGAACAGACACAGGAATTGGTGTTACCTGGCTTTAAGTCAAGCCAGTTGCGCAGGCAATTTTGGCTCTAACACACCGATAAGGCGGGGGGAAGGATACTACCAGCAGGGGGAGAATGAGGATTAATGGGGGCTATGCCCACGCTTGGTCCTGTACTGTTTTCCCAAAGCACTACGGATTCAGGAAAGCCAACGAGTTCTTCTTCGTGCACGTAAGGGGCCAAAGAACCGTAGGTTTCCCAAGGATCGTAAGCCAGGTTGGAAATAACGTTATCCATGCGCGTGATGTAGCCCTCTCTGGTTCGTATATACACGGCGTATTCAAACATGGATCACTCCTGTCTAATAAGACTTGCTCTGCATAGGGTACTGAGAATTTGTTACAACCTTTTATAAAGGCGGCCACCGTTTCTGATCAGGGTTACGGGTATATCCTGCCCTGACCTGTGAGTAGCAAGACGGGAAATTATCGAACGTCATTTTCATTTCCTTCAAAAATAATAATCAAGGAAGGAAATTTAGCACCATCATCTGCTTATCAGAACCAATAAAAAAAGAATTGCTTATCAAAATAAGAGCGTTCCCAAGTAGGTTGTCCATCTGGCAAAGGGGAATGGGTCTATCTTGAGAAAGAGGCGCTTCATGAGGCGTTACCACCAAAGTTTCCCAACGTGCGTGCAACCATTCGTTAACCCTTTTTTGGCGTATGCAATGGCTCCCATGTTTAGTTGACCAGCAAGAGCGGTCTTCGTCATCCACTCTTCTGCAAGACGGACTACCTCCTGCCGGACAGGGGTGTTTCGTCCCTTGTATTTTCCCCCCATGCGTGGGTCGTGGGCTACGGAGATGTTGGCTCACCCGGCAAGGTCAGAGAGACTGGAGGGTGAATATTCAGTGTAAGTGTACCTATGTCCAATTGTAGAAAAGTGGTCTAAGTAAGACACTTGAGAATTTGGATCGGAATTTCCTGGTGGTTTGAAATGTATACCCTCGAAAATCATGAAAAGGCGAAAGCCGAACGGGCCGACTGGATTAAGCGGTGGGATAACTATATCGATAAATACCAAGCTGATAGTAGGGTTCTAGCCAGAGCGCTGCTAAGGATAGAGCAATACTTAAGGACGTGGGCCTTCTTGAATAAACCGAAAAGGAGAGATTGGAGAAGGAGCTTGGCCGCATGCTTCCTAATGCCCAGAGAGTAATTAGGACCGATCCGGCTGGTTTTAACCTGGTGAATTTGCCACGTAATGGGGGTAGTGGTGGAAATAGGAAGTACGATACAGCCAATGAAATAATCTCTGGTCATATGCCAGAGGTATGGGAAGCAGTGTGGGAATGTCAGTAACTTTTACATTTCCCCTCTGTTTTTACAAATTCACATCATAAATAATTGTTTTAAAATATTAATAATAAATGGCACAAAAATTGCTTGCCCTTCCTTCGGCTAAGCAATTACTGCTTAGCTAAATTTATGACTTATTCTAAAAATAATTAAAGGTAAAGATATGGTCAGTTCCTTTTTTAAGAAAATCGTTTTTGTCTTGATGTTGATCGGGACAGCTAGCGCCAATGCTACGGTAACCGATTTAGGTAATGTGAACCCCGCAATACCTACAACCTTCACCGGCAGTGTTTTATCCCCTGGACCTTTTAATGACATTTTCAGCTTCATTCTGCCGCCCAATAGTGGATCGGGCTATAGCATTCTCAATTTTCCGCTTAGTATTCCGGGAGAAGAGAACTTCAATACCATTATCTCTTCCATATCACTTTACTCGAACGCTGATGGGATTCTTTTCAACAGCGATGATACGAATGTTGCGTCATTTCTGGTTCCAGGTGGCAACACCATCGGCTTTACAGGGGAACCAAGTTTGGGGGGAAATATGTATATAAGTATCTCCGGGATTGCAAACGGTTCACTTGGTGGCTTATACAGTGGCGCGATCAGTGTTTCAGCAATTCCTGAGCCTGAGACCTACGCCATGCTGCTAGTGGGGCTAGGTATTATAGGTGCGATAGTTCGTCGCAGGTCTCTTGCTTAATCAATAAGCCCAAGTCAACAAAACGGGAGCCTTGGCTCCCGTTCGCATTTTGGTATTTCGTCCCACATTTGCTCTCAAGAATTCATTAGTAAGGTTCACCATCCCCATTTCTCGTTGCTGCTTGTTACAGATCATTCCAGCCGCTTCAGGCTTTCCTATCATGGCGTGCGATCCTGCCAAATCACTTGAAATCTCTTTTTAGTTGATGCAGTAAAGGGGAGGCCTTTTGCTACACTCAAACGGAAAATGCAAGGCATCGTTTTTTTGCTTCGTGATGTTGCGTAAGGGTTGTGCGAAAGGGAGAAGAAATTCATGAAAATCGGCTATGTGCGGGTTTCCACCGATAATCAGAATCTTGACCTGCAGCTGGATGCTTTAACCGGGGATGCGAGCAGCTATTTACAGATCACGGTGTCAGCGGGGTCACTGATCGGCCCAGCTTTTGTAGCCAACTCCAGGGTTAGTCGTCGGCCGTATTTTCTCATCTGAAATCCTGTTTCAACCAGTGCTGGTGGGGGAATTCAGCCGTGCGGTTTCTCCAAGTGCCCTGTGAGGATGACTCTCATTGTATTCCTGGCCTGCTAAACTCGATTTTGACTTTGTTGTGATACGCCCACAAGTCAAGAATCTGGCTTGTGAATTCACTTCCGTTATCACAGAACAGGGTTCCAGGCAGGCGCCCGCTCTGGCGTATCCTGTTGAGCGCTGTCACCACGTCTGTACCTGACAACCGCTGACCAATTTCAATTGCCAGGCATTCCCGCGTAAAGACATCAATGATCATCAGGCAACGGAACCAATTTCCATTGGAGAGTTGATCAACCACAAAATCCAGGCTCCACGCCTGATCAGGTCGGAGGCAGGCTTGCATTGTGGCCGCGTTACCTGCGCTCTGGAGCGACGTTCCGGTCGATAGCGCAGAGACAAGCCTTTCCCATGGTACACACGGTACAGCATGCCCCGCCGTTTGCCTGGCTTTTATCCTACCCATTCCCATCCCTTGTCGGTGAAGATAAGGCCGTTTTTCCATTCCCCATTTTCCTGTACCAAAGTACAGGGTGTACTTAAGTCCAATAGGAATCTGGTGTGATGTAGATAAGATGGCATCAGGTTCTATTTTTTCACTATCCATGGGGGGTAAGGTGAATAGATTTTTTCGCGACGCAATTGCATCTGGAGTATTGCTCTCTGCAATATCGGCTGTTCAGGCAACACCTATTTATATGACTGCCGATTTCTCCGGGGGGATTCTCACCACTGGTGGGCTGGCTAACAGCCTGGGCTTGCAGCGGACCAATACATGCAGCGGTTGCGCTGCCGGCAGCGTTAGCGGAAATGTATTATTCGATCAAAGCCTCATCCCTGGGAGCGGTACCGGTACTGTGAACATTGCGCTCTCAGCAGTTACCGGCGCCTCAAACAGCACCATCTTCGACATTGACTTTGGAAGTCAACCATTAGGTTTCCATTTTGGAGATGACGGTGTGTTGGGCGGGCCATCCATACAATTCAAGAATGGCGTGTTCAACGGGTTTTTCTTCGTGAAAGATTTTGTGCTCAGCGGAAAAACCTACGAACTCAGCATGCAGGGTGCGAACTGGACCATGAATTGGTTAAAGAGCAATTCCTCTTCTGATCTTGTTGCATCGGGATACCTGAACGTGGGTAATCAGGGACTCACGCATCAGGCTTATTTTGAACTGCCACCTGCCGAGCTGCCGAATAACAGAATTCCGGAGCCCACAGTTCTTGCGCTTGTCATGGTTGGCATGTTAGGTTCAGGACCTATTAATTTCATGATTCACGAATAGGATCAAATGTGATTCACTTATGGCGGAGGTGCTGCCATGAGAGATTTGTTTTACCTGTCGGAAACACAGTTCAACCGTATAAAACCTTATTTTCCCTTGTCCCACGGAGTTCCCCGTGTTGATGATCTGCGGGTGATCAGCGGGATCATCTACGTCATTCGGAATGGCCTGCAATGGAAGGATGCCCCCAGGGAATACGGGCCGCACAAGACACTGTATAACCGTTTCGTGCGCTGGAGCCGACTGGGCGTGTTCAACCGCATCTTTGTGGAACTGACCGGTAAAGAGGAAACGCCCGAGAGGCTGATGATCGACGCCACGCATCTGAAGGCCCACCGCACGGCAGCCAGCCTGCTAAAAAAGGGGATGTTCCCCGCCGTATCGGTCGCACAAAGGGCGGCCTGAACTCGAAGCTTCATGTGGTCTGCGACGGTCAGGGCAAGCCTGTGGCCATGCTCCTGTCCGAAGGGCAGATGAGCGATTACAAGGGAGCACGTGTGCTGCTGCCGTCATTGCCCAAAGCCAAAACCCTGATTGCAGACCGCGGCTATGACGCTGCCTGGTTCCGGGCAGCGTTGCGTGCCAAAGGCATGACGCCCTGCATACCGACAAAAAGGAATCGCAAAATCCAGATCAAATACGACAAGACCCTCTACAGGCAAAGGCACAGGATCGAGAACATGTTCGCTCGGCTCAAGGACTGGCGCAGGATCGCCATGCGTTACGACCGCTGTGCCCATACCTTCTTCTCTGCCATCTGTATCGCCGCAACTGTCATCTTCTATCTCAATTAATGAGTCCTGAGCCTAGGTATTTTTATGACTCGCCGGCATAAGCAGACGTACCAACTGCATAACTAAAGCATCATTACTAACAATAGTGTTGTTCAGTCGTGGATAACGTCCTCAGTAAGGAAATAAAAACCCGCTTGAAGCGGGTTTTTATTGGGAAAGGAAATGGAGGGTTATTTTTTACGTCTGCGTGTCAGACCCATGCCTGCCAGCCCCAAGCCCAGCAATGCAAGTGTCGCTGGTTCCGGAACTGTTCCCGGATCCTCCTGCGGAGGAGTGGCTTCGCTCCCAACGTATTTCAAAGAACCCGACCCCCCTGGTCCGGCACCTACCTGCTGGATATGCACCATTGCAAGCGAAGCAGGTTTGCCATTAGCAGTGACCAGAGTAGTGAAATCACTTACCAGAACAGCAGATCCGTTTGCCGCGCTGACCGTCCATGTACTGTATTCGCCATCGGTAAACCGGAGCGCTGGATTCTTGTTGCTCGTAGGATAGTCCAGGTCCAGGTAAAAATCGTAACCTGCATCTTTTCCCGGGGGATTTATTCCGAAATCAGCGGCAGCTACCAGTTGCGTGCCCCCGAAATTTCCAAACGAGCTGCTCGTAAGCTGAGGCGAGCCATCGTAGGAGAACAACAGGCCGGAAATAAACGCGTCATCTCCGATTGCACCGAGATTGCTCACGAAATTCTCGAATTTGAAATCCACGCTGTTCCCGTTCTGGGTGAGTGTCAGTGTGGCAACCGTGACATTGTTGCCGGCGGGATTGCCGGTGAGATACGTATTGATGTCGATGACGAGTGCAGAAGCTCCCAACGGTGTTGTCATCAGTGCAGCACCCGTGAGCGCTCCTGCGATAAGTTTATTCATGTTTCCCTCTTGTATTGATATTTTTCTTGAATGGTCAACCACACAGGAAGTGTGGTTGTATCAATACAAGCATGAAACGTGCCAAAATTTAAAAGATTGATTAAGGAGGGAAAAAACGGGCTGCTTCCATTCTATGTAAGGATCTTCGACATCTCGAAGATCTGAAGGACTGCTTTTTACAAAATAATGGGGAAAAGGATGGGGCGGGATGGAAGTCTTCCTGTTGTGGATGGGCAATTTGAGGCTGAGTAATTTTCTAGCCGAAACAGGAGTATTCAAAGATTGTTACTATGGGACGATGTCGCAATTTACTTTTTGTAGTAGCCCCCAATTGAACCGGACACAGATGCACTGATGACAGGAGATAGGCATATGCCTGGTGCTATGCATAGTGCTTCAGGTTTGGATCGTATTGAAGTAGTAACCGGGGTTGAGCGCCGCAGGCGCTGGACCCTGGGTGAGAAATTAAAAGCTGTTGAGGAATCCCGCTTGCCGGGCATGAGTGTCTCGTATGTGGCGCGAAAATATGGTATTGCTCCGAGCTTGTTATTTCGCTGGAGGAAGCTTATGGCTGAGGGCGGACAAGAAGCAGTGCGTAGTGGTGATGCGGTAGTGTCTGCGGCCGAGGTGAAAGAGTTGAAGAAGCGGATCCGGGAGTTGGAGCGGGTTCTGGGCAAGAAAACCCTGGAGAACGAGATTCTCACGGAAGCGGTGAAGCTTGCGCATGAAAAAAAACTGATCTCGCGCATGCCCTTGCTGCCACCGGACGATTTGCCATGAAGGCCATTGCAGACACCATGGGTGTGGCGCGCTCCCGTCTTGTGGAACGGATGAAGCCGCAGGAAAAGTCTTTTCGTTGCCGCTACAACAAGGCTGATGATGCCTGGCTGTTGCCCTTGATCCGCGAAATTGTGGATTGCCGCGCGACCTACGGATACAGAAGGATTTGCGCTCTCCTTAACCGCAAACTGGAGAGAATGGGCAAGCCTGCTGTCAATCACAAGCGGGTCTATCGCATCATGCGCCAGAATGGCCTGCTGCTGGCCCGATATACGGGCAAACAGCGCGTGCTGTCTCATGAAGGCAAGGTCATTACCTTGCGTTCCAATTTGCGCTGGTGTTCGGATGGTTTTGAGATTCCCTGCTGGAATGGGCAAGTAGTGCGTGTTGCCTTCGCCCTGGATTGCTGTGATCGTGAAGTCATCAGCCATGTTGCCACCACTGGCGGCATTACTGGGGAAATGGTGCGCGATCTGATGACTGAATCCGTTGAGCGGCGCTTCGGCACCGTTGACCTGCTCCCACACAGGGTGGAGTGGCTCAGCGACAATGGCAGCTGTTACACCGCCAGCGAGACAACTGCTTTTGCAAAGGATATGGGCTTCATCAGCTGTTTTACTCCCGTCAGAAGTCCCGAATCCAACGGTATGGCCGAGGCCTTCGTCAAAACCTTCAAGCGGGATTACGTCTATGTCCATGATCGTCCCGACGCAAAAACCGTAATGGCGCAGCTTGCCCAATGGTTCGAGGATTACAATGAATTCCATCCTCACAAGGGGCTGAAGATGAAGTCGCCAAGACAATTCATCCGCAGCCAGTTACTAACCGCATCCTGTCCGGTTTAATAGGGGCAACTCCACTTTTGGAGGAAGGATCTCGGGCAGGGGAACCCGGGTAATGCCCCATAGCGACACTTATTCATCAGTCCGGGTAGAAGGGCGCAATCCGACTCAGCATTGACACCAGGCGTATTGGATGGTGAAGTGAGAATATTCATTTGCGCAGGCGGCGGGCGCACTCTCGGTCAAAAGGAAACGGTCAGGATTTTAGGCTTTCGCCCTGGACATATCCTGTCTCTACCCCGCCATAAACCGGATACATTGGCGAGCTCCATAAGCAAGGCGTCCAGTTCAAGAGCCTCACCGACGCTATCGATACCGGTACCCCATAAGGCCGTTTCTTCTTCCATGTCATGGCCAGCCTCGCCGAGATGGAGCGGGAACTGACGATAGAGCGCACGCATACCGGCCTGGAAGTCGCTCGCCAGCTAGGGCGCAAGGGCGGCCGAAAACGCCAGATGACCGACAGCAAGATCGCTTCTGCAAAAAAACTGTTAACTAATGGCGTACCGCCACGGGATGTGGCCAGGAACCTCGGCGTATCCATTCCAACGCTTTATCGCTGGATTCCGGCTTCCGAACAGCCTTAATGTACTTTGCGATCCGTTTTCTGAGACGACCCCTAAGTATGATTCCATACGACCATTTTAGGGTTGGAATTTGCTGCGGGAGAGCTTGCCGCAATGGAACTCTCGCCCGTTGGAAGAGATGATTAGGTTGGAGAGTTATCCACGCCCGAAGCCCCAGCCGAGTGAGTAAGGCAAGAGGGGTGAAGGGGGTGGGTTGATCTGCTAAGAATTTTGTGACCACCCTCTAAGTGAGTCTTCATGTTAATTTTGACATGGAGGCGAAAATGAAGAAGCGATTCAGTGAAGAGCAGATTATTGGGATACTGAGGGAAGGTGAAGCGGATGGGGTGGTTATCCGAGATGTATGCCGCAAGCACAACATTACGGAGCAGACATTTTTCCGGTGGCGCACGAAGTTTGGAGGTATGACGGTATCGGATGCGCGCCGGTTAAAGGATCTGGAGTCGGAGAATGCGAAGCTGAAGAAGATTGTTGCTGAGCAGATGCTGGCTATCGAGGGTTTGAAGGAGATTGCCACAAAAAAATGGTAACCCCGGCAGCCAGACGCGAAGCGCTTGGAATTTTGACGGGCAAGGGGTTATCGCAGCGATCAGCGTGTCGAATTGTCGGGGTAAGCCGTCGTATTGGCAGTTATGAGGTCAAGCAGCCCGTTAAGGATCGTGCTGTTGCCACACGGATAATTGAAGCATCAAGCCGCTATCCCCGTTTTGGGTATCGGCGCATTGCTGTCATGACTGATCAGAGTATGGGGCGTGTGTGGCGCTTGTGGGGTAAGCTGGGACTAAGCTTGCCCAGGCGCAGGCCCAGGAAACGCCGCTGCGGGACGGATATACGCCTTCCTGGAGCAACAAAACCAAACAGTGTCTGGACTTATGATTTCGTCCATGACCGGCTGGCCAATGGGCAGACGCTAAAGCTGCTTTGCGTGCTGGATGAGCATACGCGTGAGTGCCTTGCAATCGAAGTCGGCAAATCGCTGCGTAACCAGGATGTCATCCTGACCCTGTCACGGCTGATGCGTATCTATGGAAAGCCTGCCTTTATTCGCTCGGACAATGGCGCTGAATTTACTGCAACCGCAGTAATGACATGGCTGCGAGACAATAACGTGGGGCCAGCCTTTATCAAGCCTGGCAGCCCTTGGCAGAATGGATTCGTGGAAAGCTTCAACGGTAAATTGCGTGATGAATGCCTCAACCGCGAATGGTTCATCACACGGCAGGAAGCGAAAGTATTGATCGAGAAATGGCGGCAGTTTTATAACAACGAGCGCCCGCATTCTGCGCTCGCCAACCGAACTCCAGCCCAGGCAGGCTTGCAAAGGTTGCAAATCCAGAATGTTTGAACCGGAAGACCCACTTCGAAACTGGCTACAAAAATCAATAGCAGGTCAGGGTAACTCTCAAAGCTGAAAACGAGAAGCTGCTCGTTTACCTGGGCATTCCCAAGTGAACTAGGATTGCATCCTCCACCGCCAGCATATATAAGTAGCTTACGCTAAGTTATATTATTTACATAACTCATATTAACTTAACTATACATGGATCCTCGAACTAATCCTTATGCTCGGGGGGCAAAAATCGTTACTTCGAGGATCATAGGGCTTTCCTCCGTTCTCATCTTGATGTGGGAGAGTAGGGAGTCTTCCATTGATCCTGGTATTGAAAGTAACTGACGCTCCCCTTCAGGGTGACCCAGCTTCTCCGCAAGACCTATTGCTACTTAAAGTGCCGCTGCTTTAAACAACTTCCCTGCATCGAATCACTATCCCGACGAGAGCCAGGCCCGCGAGCATCAGGGCGTAGGATGAGGGTTCCGGGACTGTGCCGATCGCTATAACCTGACCGACATTATTGATCCCGGTTGCGGTGGTGAGGATAACGCCTTCAGGCAGATGCACCAGCGCGTTCAAATCCATCATGCCGGTTCCATGCGGACCAGTGATAAAAGCATGCTCGGAACCTGCTGCGGTTTCAGAACTTCCCACTACCTGTTCGGCCTCATTGATATCCGCCGCGCTGCTGAAGCTCCCGCCGAGCGTACCCAGGTCGATCATGTCCTGGCCATCCGGACCGGTGATAAAAGCATGCCTGGAACCTGCGGCAGTCTCAGAATGTCCCACTACCTGCCCGCTGTCATTGATTCCGGAAACAAAGCTGCTGGCTCCACCAAGAGTGCCGAGGTCAGTCATGCCCACGCCATTCGGACCGGTGATGAAAGCGCGCGTCGAATAATCGGCCATCTCTGCCTCGACCGCTACCTGGGCAGTATTATTAATGCCGATGGCCCTACTGTGATTTCCGCCGAAAAGATCTAGATCTATCGTGCCCACACCATTTGGGCCAGTTATGAAAGCATGATTCGAACCGCCTTCGCCCGTCCATGATCCCCCTGCTACCTGTCCGGCATCATTGATACCGTAAGCTACAGTGAAGTCAGATTCATTTTTAGCTAAAGACTTTATCGGAGTCCTTCCCTCCCCATTCGGTCCAGTGATATACGAGTGGAAAAAAAGGGGCACGTCTTGAGGGACCTGAAGACCTCCCACTACCTGTCCAGAATTGTTGAGATCGCGGGGATTAAAACCCACCTCGGTAATGCCGACTCCATTTGGGCCAGTAATAAAACCAATAGAACTAGAGCGTGTTCACAGTAGCCAGATGTAGGCGCAAGCCAGATGCAAGAAAGCATTGAAGCGGTTGGCGAGTTTGTCGTAGCGGGTCGCGAGGCGACGAAATTGTTTGAGCCGATTGAAGAATCGCTCCACCAGGTTACGCGCTTTGTACCGCTCCCGATCGAACTCGCGCGAGGCGCATCGGTTGCTCCGAGACGGGATGACGGCCTCAGCCCCCGTCTCGGTGATCACTGCGACGAACACGTGGCTGTCGTATCCCTTGTCGGCGACAACTGCATCAGTCTTGATGGAATTGATCAGTGCGGGCCCTTGTGTAATGTCGGCTACTTGGCCACCGGTGAGGATCAGGCGCAATGGATTGCCCAAGGCATCCACGCATGCATGGATCTTGGTAGTCAGCCCACCACGCGAGCGGCCGATCGCCTGATCGCTACCGTTTTTTTTGACGCGCCAGCCGAGTGCTGGTGCGCACGCACGACGGTTGAGTCGATGAATAGCTCTTCCAGATCGGCCTCGCCCTGGAGCGCTTCGGCAACACGCGACCACACGCCGTTGGCTTCCCAGCGCGCGAAGCGCACATACACCGAATGCCAGTTCCCAAACTTCGGCGGCAGGTCGCGCCAGGGGTTTCCAACCCGCGCCGTGTATAGCACCGCCTCAACGAACAACCGGTTATCCGCCGCTCGCCCTCCCTTGTCGGTTGGCTTGCCCGGCAATAGTCCCGAAATACGAGCCCACTGCGCATCGCTCAACATGTCCCGATCCATGACCCACATCCAAATTCCGGATGTAAACACAAATCAACTACTGTGAACAGGCCCTAGGAATATAAAATAATTGATCATTAGGATCAGAAGGAGGAATTGTGCTAGCCGTACCGACCACCCGTCCGGAATCATTGATGGCGTATGCGGAAGTGGAACCGAAATAAATGGAACCGTAACTCCCCAAAGTTCCCAATCTGGTCCATTCTTTCGTGTTCAGGTCGATAAGGTATGAGGTATCGAAAGACTGGCCGAAGGCAGGGGAAAGGAAGCCGACACTCCCGCACAGGGAGGCGGCAAGGATCAAGCTTCGCATTACTTTAGAACTAAAGGCTGTTTTCATGACGAGTCACTCCTTCTTTGAATAATTGTCGCGGGCTCCTTCATTTGAAAACTAGATCATGATGAATACGGATTGTCAAGGTAAGTGACTCACTCCTCTGGCCGTCATTGACCAGGCTGCCGTTGGCGTCATAGCTGTAGTGCAGGGAACTGCCCGGTCCGGCCATCGCGTCCAGACGGTTGCTGGCATAACTCACGGAGTAGGTGTAGGCCATGCCGTTGATGGTCTGGCCAGTGCGATTGCCAGCTGCGTCATAAGCATAGGTCTCAGCCGACGTTCCGTCGCTGAAGGAAATCAGCCGATCCGTGGCATCATAGCCGTAAGTCTTGCTGCTGCCTACGATACTGACGCCGCCCAGGGATATGCCGGTGATGCGCGAAGCCGCATCGTAGGCAAGCGATCCAAGGCTATGGCTTGTGATGCGCCCATCGAGGTCGAAGTTGCGGACGATGTTCTGCCCGTTGCCGAGTGTCCAGGATTTGACAGGAAAGATTTTTACTTCCCTTCTAGCCTTTCTCACATAAACCTCTAAACCTTATGGAAAAAGAACACTGGCGTATTTCTTGCTTCTCTAGCTTGCCATTTGGCATAAATCTCAATTAAAAAGAAGAAAGGAGAAAATAAGGTGTTAAAAAATGCTTTTCTGGGAGGGGATACCCGTAGCAATTGGTGCCCTCGATTCCTGTGCCTCTAAAGCAAGGTCCAATACTCGCTGGGTTGATAATCGCTGCCTTGTTCGACTTGATAGCTCTTATCCATTTATTTTCCCTCCTGAGGAGGTCCTGATTAAAATATAACACCTCATCAGTATATATCCGAGAACTGAGGTTCCCAGGTACCCTCCATTTCGGAAACACGCATGATGAGTAAGCTTTCCTTAGGCAAATAATCATTAGCTTGCTTTATATGAAGGTAAAAATGACACTGTCCTCCCTTTCTATCGAGTCATATGCTGAATCAGAACGCTTTCAGCTATTCGTTGCCAGCGTAACTGACTACGCGCTTTACATGCTCAACCCTGAAGGCCGCGTCTGCAGTTGGAATGCTGGTGCGCAGAGGTTTAAAGGCTATACGGCTGAAGAAATCATAGGTCAGCACTTCTCCCGGTTTTATACAGAGGAAGACAGGGCGGCCAATATTCCATTCAAGGCCTTGCAAACGGCAGCCAAAGAGGGAAGATTCGAAGATGAAGGCTGGCGCGTGCGCAAGGATGGCAATCGGTTCTGGGCCAGCATCGTCATTGATCCAATTCGGGATCCCGAGGGCATGCTGATTGGTTTCGCTAAAATCACCCGTGATATTACCGCGCGCAAGAAGGCAACCGAGGCTCTGCACGCCAGTGAGGAGCAATTCCGGTTACTGGTCGAGGGCGTGACGGACTACGCGCTCTACATGCTGTCGGTAGATGGCACCATTACCAATTGGAATCCAGGGGCACGTCGGATTACTGGCTTCGATCAAACTGAAGCCGTTGGCACTCATTTCTCCCGCTTTTATATACAGGAAGACAAGGCCAAGGACTTGCCATTGGTGGCATTACAGACTGCGGAAGCGGATGGTCGCTTTGAAGGCGAAGGCTGGCGGGTACGGAAAGACGGCTCCAGGTTTTGGGCAAATGTAGTGATAGACCCAATTAGAAACGCTCTTGGCGAATTGATTGGTTTTGCAAAAATCACGCGCGATATCACGGGAAAGCGAGAGGCCGAGCAGGCGCTGGAGCGTGCCAAAGAAGCCTTGTTCCAGTCCCAGAAGCTGGAAGCGATCGGCAAATTGACGGGCGGGATTGCTCACGACTTCAATAACCTGCTTAACGTCATTGTCAACGGGATTGAAATCATTGCAAAGCAAGCACAGACGCCAACTTCCACCCGGATGCTCGAAAGCATGCAGCGCGCAGCCGCTCAGGGGACGATGTTAACGCAACAATTGTTGACGTTTGCTCGCAAGCAACCCTTAAAGCAAGATAAGTACAATTTGAATCACGTCATACGTTCTTTTGAACCGGTACTTCGCAGAGCCAATAAAGGTTCTGTTGAGTTTGATGTGAAACTTGATCCGCTTTTACCACCGGTAATCATCGATGCGCCGCACTTCGAGGCGGCATTATTAAACCTGGTTATCAATGCGCGTGACGCTACGCCCGATGGGGGCGCTATTACGTTGAGTACTGAACAGCTCGAACTGGATGAAAAGGAAATCAATGAGCTGCCAGCAGGACGCTATGTGAAAGTTACTGTGAAAGATACCGGTACAGGGATGCTGCCGGAAGTAGCGGCCCAAGCCGTGGAGCCGTTCTTTACCACTAAGGAGGTTGGCAAAGGGTCAGGGCTGGGGCTGAGTCAGGTGTACGGGACGATCAAGCAATTCGGCGGGGATATGGTAATTGAAACGGCGGTGGGCAAAGGCACTGCTATTTCCCTATTCGTGCCAGCGCTGGAAGGGGATACGAATGAAGGTTCCGGGGGCCTGGCAAGCGGAAATGAGAAGGCATTGGTGGTGGATGATCAGGCGGATCTTCTGGAGATCACCACGTAACCTTCTTCCCGATATCAAAGTAATCTTGGCTTCGGGTTGTACCTTTCCTGCATCAAGAGCTGAAAATCCTCCCATAGAAAACTTTAGATTTATAAGGAAGCCTTATCGTATTTCAGAAATAGCCAAAATGCTCCGAATGACGGATTAACGAGCATCTCGCGAGCCATAGAGAATTTATCTTAATTATGAATCTCTGACGCGACATAAGAGAGTGAGAAGCAATAGCGTGTTCAAGTGTGTATCAGGAATAACAAAGGAATTTATATTGAACCAAACAGTTATACCGCAACTGCGGATAATCAGCGCCACTGTTAGCCTGCCGTTTTATGTCGAAGGCTTGGGCTTCAGCGTTGATTGGAAGCATCAGTTCGAGCCAAGCTTTCCTCTCTTTATACAATTGACCAGGAAAGATCAGGTTATTTTTCTGACGGAGCATACTGGAGATTGTCAAGTTGGTGGCGCGGTCTACTTCATAGTTCCGGATGTTGACAACTGCTATAGTGAATTTACTAATCGAGGCATTACCACTATTGAGGCACCCCAAGACACCCCATGGGGAACTCGAGAAATGGTGGTAACAGACCCGGACGGTAACCGTTTAAGATTCGCAACGCATTAGCCTCTATCGCACCCTTGCGGAAATTGCAAACCTACCAAATAAAGAATGTGCGGACGCGTTGAGCAATCGCCGCATGAGGCTTCTTACTTTTGAGCTGGCTAATTGTTTCCTGATTGCCAAGAAAATTGCCTCTCCTCTCTTATTATTTTACCCATGATAACATATTTTATCATGGGTAAAATCTTGCTCTAGATTGAATCCCAGAGTATGATAAAGTATGATCATGAAGAACTTGTTATTGGCACTTAAATGACCGAACTCGAGCGCCTGACCATCACGCTCACCCCTGAACTTAGCCAAACGATCAAGACCGCCGTTCTTGATGGCGACTACGCCTCGGCGAGCGAAGTGATTCGCGAGGCGCTGCGCGACTGGAAGGTTCGGCGCGAGCTTCGACAGGAGGAACTTGCCGCGCTCAAGACGGACATCGAGCAGGCTTTAAGTGAGGTTGCGGCTGGACAATTGAGCGAGTTCAATCGTGAGCGGATCGTCGAGCGCGCGAGAAAATTGTTGGCGGCGCGCAAGCGTGCCGGTTGACCAGCTGTAACCGGTCTGACCCAAATAGGCGGCTATATGACAATGGTGTGCATATATATATATGGGAAAAAATTTGGGGAGATGCAGGTTGGAGTTTTTCCCAGCCCTCGCCCTGTATCTCGGTCACTGCCACAGATATGTTGGTGAAGGCGGAGGGAGAAGATCCGGGAGCGGGAGGATTCGCCTCCGTCCCCATGATCGTCGCCTGGTATTGGTTATTTGTGTTGAAAAAGGGTTATCCACATGATCAACATAGATATAGCCGTACTTCCCCCCAGGATAAATTGGCATGAGTGAAGAACTGATGATTTCCCCCGCCGCCCCGGCTGCGCCTGCCGCCGGCAGTGCCCTGACCTCCGCCCAATTTCGCAAACTTGCGGAAGTTCCACCCGAGATCGAATGGTTCGCCAACATCGACAGCCTGCAGACCCGACGCGCGTACCAGAACGATTTGCGCGGCTTCATGGCTTTTGCCGGCATCGTCAGCCCGGAGGATTTTCGGCTCATTACCCGCAGCCATGTGCTCGCCTGGAGGAAGCGCCTGGAAGAAGAGCAGCTGGGCGGTGCCACCATCCGCAGGAAACTGGCGGCCCTCTCCTCCCTGTTCGAGTACCTATGCGAAGCCAATGCGGTCACGCACAATCCGGTCAAAGGCGTGAAGCGCCCCCCGGTAGAATCCTGGCAGGGCAAGACGCCGGCATTGGGGGACGTCCAGGCGCGCGCCCTGCTCGAGGCTCCCAATGCCAAGACACTCAAGGGCAAGCGCGACCGGGCGATTCTCTCCGCCCTGCTCTATCACGGCATCCGCCGCGAAGAATTGGCCCGCCTCAAGGTGAAAGACTACAACCAGTCGCGCCGCGGAGTGCCGCATCTGCGCATCAAGGGCAAGGGCGGCAAGATGCGCTTCATTCCCACCCACCCCGGCACACTGACCCTGATCGAAGAGTATCTGGAGGCCGCGGGCCATGGACACGATCCCGATGCGCCCTTGTTTAGGCCAGTCAAAAACAATGTGCACGGTCATACCCTGACGGCCCTCACGCCCGATTCCATCTATTTCGAGGTGGTACTGAAGTATTTAAGGAAATTGGGGATTTTTGGGGAAAACATGGGGCCACATGTCATGCGCGCCACGGCCGCAACCAATGCACTGGACAACGGGGCAGACATCGCCAAGGTGCAGGAGTGGCTCGGGCATGCGAATATCGCCACGACCCGGATCTATGATCATCGCAAGACCCGGCCCGAGGATAGCCCCACGTTTAAGGTTAGTTATTAGAAACGCCCGTATACCCAAGTGGTTCTCACGTAAAACCAACCACCTTGGAAATATCTCTTTGCGCTTGTAATTCACGAATGACTTCTTGAAAACAGTCTGAATTTTTCAAAACTGTCACGAAGTCGTCGTATTCATACATTATATTATGGCGCCTTTCCTGCATCTGCGGGAGCATGTAGTACTTCGTTACGTTGTTTTAGCGCATCAAGGTAGGCTTTCTGCTTTTGGAGTTCTGCTGTTCGTTGATCAAACCTTCCAGTTATAATGATATCCCATTAAGAAGTTCAAGAGGTAAGGATAGGAAACCTAATATTTCGCTCGGGTACGTAGTCTCATCTTGAGTCAAAACTCCATTTATGAAAGTTAGATTAACTTTTCTGTCTACAAAATATCCTCTATCAATCCAGAACTCTTCAACCCCTCCCCTTTCTCCTGTCCTGTCGGGAATACCCACATATAACGTTTGCTTTGAAGTTCCATCCTTTGATGTAATCGTTATAGGAAAGGGTTTTATTGTTCTATATAGAATTGCGTTAGCAGTATCAGGGTGATCTGCTTTAGGAATTCAGGACCAGACAGAAAGTGAGTTTTTCGGCAAACTTGACCTTGAAAGGAGGGGTGTTTGCCATGAAGAAGAAGCGGTTTTCAATAGAACAGATCGTAGCGGTATTAAAGCAGGCGGAGCTTGGGATGCCGGTGGCGGATCTGATCCGGCAGGTGGGAATCTCGGAACAGACGTTCTACCGCTGGAAGAAGCAGTACGCGGGGATGCAGTCGGATCAGGTGCGGGAGCTCAAGCAACTGCAGGAAGAGAACGGGCGGCTCAAGAAGCTGGTTGCCGAGTTGAGCCTGGACCGGGCGATCCTGCAGGACGTTGCATCAAAAAAGTGGCCCGGCCCGCGCTGAAACGCGAAGTGGTGGACTACATCGTGAGCCACCATGACCTGAACATGCGGCGGGCCTGCAGGTTGATGAAGCAATCGCGCAGCGTCCAGTACTATCGGAGCATCAAGGATCCGAAGCAGGCGTTGCGAGGGCGTATGCGGGAGATTGCAAAGACACGAGTGCGTTATGGTTACCGGCGCATCCACGTGCTTCTCAAGCGTGAAGGCTGGCAGCTGGGTAAAAACCAGATGTATCGGCTTTATAGCGAAGAGCAGCTGCAGCTTCGCTCAAAGCTGCCCAGGCGGCGCAAGATGGTCGTGAGACGCCAGGCAAAGATCAAGCCGGTCAAACCCAATGAAGCATGGAGCATGGACTTTGTGGCGGACCAACTGGCCAATGGCATGAGATTTCGTACGCTGACGATTAAGGATGTCTTCAGCAAGGAAGCATTGGCAATCGAAGTGGGCCAGCGCTTGCGAAGCGACCATGTGGTCGCTACGTTAAATCGACTGGCCGCGGCGGGGTCCTCCTCAATATCTTTTTGTCGATAATGGCAGCGAATTCTCGGGGCAGTTGCTCGATCTCTGGGCCTACCATCCCCAGGCACGGATCGACTTCAGCCGGCCAGGAAAGCCGACGGACAATTGCCACATCGAGACGTTTAACGGATCATTCCGGGACGAGTGTCTTAACTTGCACTGGTTTGAAACGCTGGAAGAGGCCAAAGCGATCATCGAGGACTGGGGGCGGGACTACAACGAGAGTCGGCCTCACTCGACTCTCAATGACCTGTCGCCAGCCGAATTTGCACACCGGGCGGGGCTTTCAAGCCTTGCCCGGGTTTAACCAGCGCCGAAAACTAACTCTCGGAATGGTCCTGGAAACCCAAGCAGATCAGAATGCCAAGCTCAAGATATATTTCTTACAAGCAACTTGAACAGAACGATGCATTGATCTGTCAGTTCATGACATCACTAACGATACCCGGGTGGCTATCTCCGCTGCAATTGTTAATCAAGGAAACCAGTGGCAGCGAGACAATGATATCCTTGCTTGCCTTGTCTGATCGCAACGCTTGGATTCAGTGTTGCTCTATGCGGCAGATTTTCATGCTGAGCTGACTGCATGAGCTTCAAGTTCTACTTTTGCTCTGGCACCTGAGCAGGGCAGTCGATTACCGCAACGCATTATGGAGGGCGGTGAAAATCGCCGACGACTTTGATTATTGATAGAATAACCCGGGATTTGAGCGGGGCAGCGTGGATCTTCGCCCGGCTGCCGGAGGACGGTTCGCCGGCTATGTATATCCACCGCTGCATTCAGCGCGAGGTCTGGAGCAAGGAGGCCCTTGGCGATCGGATCATCATGCGCGTCGCGTTGCCGTTCGTACCGTTCATACTTGCTGTTCTGGTAGCGGTTTTCACAGCGATCAATGGTCGCGCTATCAAGAAGCGGACGGGGAAAGGTTTAATCCGCCAGATCCAGGAGCAGATTGAGCTTGCGATACGCTTTGCGATTCTACCCCCATGGTATTACATCTTCGAACTGCATGACGATGACAAGAAACTGCATGCAGGGGAGTATCTGAACCGGCTTGAGACGAAAGGGGGACTCTATCGCTTCCTGCGCGATAACAACGGTGGTCTCCCTATTCCCGCGGAACGCAGCACCGGCTCCATAAAGGATAAGGGACGCTTCCGGGCTCGCTGTCGTGCGCATGGGATCACAACTGCTCCCGTTTTTTTTAATGTGGCGCAGGAAAAGATTACGGCGGTGGATTGGGGTTTGCCGGAACTACCGGCACTGCCCGAATTACCCGAGCGCGATCTCTTCATAAAACCCGTTCACGGACAGGGCGGGAAAAAGGCCACGCGCTGGGATTATCTCGGTTCCGGGCAATTCCGCCGCAATGACGGCGAAGTTGCTACTGGAAGTCAAGTGTTGGAGCGGCTGCGGCACGCATCGCGGCACGCGGCTTTCCTGGTGCAGCCGCGGCTTGTGAGTCACTGTGAGATTGCCGATCTGGCCAATGGAACACTTTCCACCGTTCGCGTGATGACATGCCGTAACGAAAAGGGGGAGTTCGAAGTGACCAATGCGGCTTTTCGCATGGCGCGAAACAAGCTGGTCGTCGTCGATAACTTTCACGCTGGGGGTATTGCAGCCAATGTCGACATTTCCACCGGTACGCTCGGAAGGGGTACGCGCGGGGCTTGGGGAGCCACGGGCGACGGATGGTATGAACAACATTCCGAAACCGGGGCGCAGATCCAAGGTCGCAAGCTGCCGTGCTGGTTTGAGTTGGTCGAGCTGGTGCAATATGCGCATGGCGCCGCGTTTTCTGACCAGGTTGTCATTGGATGGGATGTTGCTCTGCTCGACAGTGGTCCATGCATCATGGAAGCCAACAAGGCGCCCGATCTGGACATTATCCAGCGGGTGGAAGGCGTGCCCCTGGGCAATCAGCGCCTGGGAAAACTTCTGGCATTCAATCTGATGCGTACCGTCGAGGCGCAGCATGCACCTGCAGCGGGCGCCCGAAAGAGCGCCGATAGTTCGCTGGGAACGCAAACGGAAAAACCGTGACAGATCCGACCTGCAGCTAAAACGTCACGATTGCAGTTCTCACATCGTACCGGCCTTACTCGACTCTCAATGACCTGTCGCCAGCCGAATTTGCACACCGGGCGGGGCTTTCAAGCCTTGCCCGGGTTTAACCAGCGCCGAAAACTAACTCTCGGAATGGTCCTGGAAACCCAAGCAGATCACCGTCACAGTGCCCCGCCACGCCAATCGCAAGGGCTATCAGTTCCTTATGCACCTCGGACAAGGCACCCGGTTTGAGGGCGCTCTGTGCCATCGCGTTGAACCCTGCCATTGCGTCCGGGACGCTTTGCCGCAGCATTTAAAATGCCACGATTGATTTCGGAAGTGATATCAGAATAAGACTTGTTAGTCATGAGCTTCCAGAGGCAAGTAAATGGAATAGGCGGCCCGTCTCCCAGGATGGTCGCTTGAGGGCAGGCGGGGAATCTTTGGCTTCTACGTCATTGCACGGCAGTATTTTGATCGGTACCACATACCCATGATGCACACGGAAACGAATCTTCCGGATGCGGAGCGAGCATCCGTTTGGCCTCCACCCTGAGCTCCGACACCAGATTTGGTGCAGCAGAGTACCATGGCCTCCTTAAAAGCGCGGCAGGAAGAGTTTGGAGGTTTTTTACAATGCGGAGGAGCGGCGAGAGAGATATTCGACGGCGCTATCCAGTGTGACGAGTTGCGCATAATCCTTCTCTGGTATGTCAAAGCCGAGTGCTTCGCTCAGACAAAATGCTTCAAACCCAGTAAGCCGATGGACGATTTTAAGTCCAGCGAGAGATCAAAAGGGAGTCAACTTGGTCAGTAGCGTACATATTGCCGTGACTTTAAGCAGAAAGCGCAGCAGGGGCTACAATTGAACCAACCACTTGCTAGGGGGGAATATGAGTATAAAAGTTCAAACTGGAAAAAATGAGGCAAAAAACTGCAATACAATTTGGGGGCACGACAGTTTTCTGGGGTGCCACCAGCGCTGCCTGTGCGCATACCGGTCTTGATATTTCAGGTTTGACAGCTGGCCTCAGGCAGTCACCACGCGGACTTGACCATTTGCGTATGCTGGCAAGGGGTTTGTGGGCAGCGTAAACTGGTGGAGCCAAAATCTGGCTGCTGCCGGCCGCTTTCGTGCTGTCGCTGGCTCTTGGCGCAGGTTTCACGGCGAGCTATCCTCTTGTCGATCTGCTGGGAATCTCAGATTGTAGCTGGGTGTAGCTCAGGAACGGTTTTAAGGGGTGGAAAATGACTGAAGGCCCAAATCATTCCTCGCATCAAACACGCGCTCGTAATCATAGAGTTTCTGCTCATCCAACAAGTGCTCATGAGTACGGGAAGTGGAGCGATTCGATCCCTTCCAGCCCTGGGGTGACAGCAGCAGGCGGCCAATGGACCTGCCCCATGCACCCGGAGATCATCCAAGATGAACCCGGCGACTGCCCCATCTGCGGAATGGTATTGGTACCCCTTGTCGGCACAGGCACAGGTACTGGCGAAGGCGAAGCCGGCGACTCAGAGTTGCGAGATCTCGCGCAGCGGCTGAAGGTGGGGGTCGTGCTATCGATTCCCCTTGTAATGGCGGCGATGACTCCCATGATTGGAGCCCATGACTTGTTCGGGCTACAGCCGCGCTTGCGCGGATGGGTTGAATTCTTCCTGGCTACACCGGTTGTGTTGTGGGTGGGATGGCCAATTCTGCGCAAATTCTGGTTCTCGCTCGTGCATCGCGCGCTCAACATGTATACGCTGATCGGATTGGGAGTCGCATTTGCCTATCTGTTCAGTCTGGCAGCCGTATTCTTGCCCGGCTTGTTCCCACCGGAGTTTAGGGAACACGATGGCGCCGTGGGAACATATTTTGAGGCCGCTGCCATCATTACGACCCTGGTAATACTGGGTGAATATCTCCAGACACGAGCCATGGGGCAAACCAGCCGAGCCATTCAGCAGTTGTTGAAGTTGGCACCTAACCAGGCATGGCGTGTGCGTGATGATGGAACGGAAGAGCAGGTTTCACTGGATTTGATTGGGGTGGGCGACCGATTGCGTGTAAAGCCCGGAGAAAAAATTCCAGTCGACGGCACGGTGCTTGAGGGGATAAGCCGAGTGGACGAATCGATGATTACCGGCGAGCCCATGCCGGTAGCTAAAGCAGCGGGCGATAAGGTAACCGGGGCCACCATCAACAGCAATGGCTCATTGGTAATACGCGCCGAACGGGTGGGTGCAGACACGCTGCTGGCACGCATCGTTCATATGGTCGGAGAAGCGCAGCGCACACGCGCGCCGATCCAAAAACTCGCCGATGTGATCGCGGCGTATTTTGTCCAGATCGTTATCGCTATCGCCGTTATCACCGCGCTTGCCTGGGGGGTTGCGGGCCCTGAGCCCCGGTTTACCTATGCGTTTCTCAACGCCATTGCGGTCCTCATCATTGCATGTCCTTGCGCAGTAGGCCTTGCCACGCCTATCTCCATGACGGTCGCGATGGGGCAGGGTGCGCATGCGGGTATCCTGTTCCGCAACGCTGAAGCGATCGAGCGGATGCGTGAAATCGACACCGTAGTGGTTGACAAGACGGGAACCCTCACCTTGGGGCGTCCCACACTGACTGATTTTGCCGTAGAAGGCATGGAACAAGACGAGGCGGTAGCACTCGTGGCAGGGGTGGAGCAGCGTTCCGAGCATCCCATTGCCCATGCAATCGCTGAGGCTGCCAAGGCCCGCGGTTTAAATCTCCCGACCCCGGAAAATTTCGAGGCGATCAACGGGCTTGGCGTCAAGGCCGACGTCGGCGGCAAGCGCGTGCTCGTGGGCAGTCGCGATTTTCTCATGCTGCACGGAGTGGATACGCAATCCTGGCACCATCGAGTAGAAGATTGGCGTGCCCAGGCCAAAACGGTAGTATTCTTCGCTGTGAATGAAATTGCCGCTGGAATCGCAGCAGTCGCCGATCCCGTCAAGGAAGGCACATCCGAAGCCATCGCGGTACTTAAGCACTTGGACGTGCGCGTCGTGATGCTCACGGGGGACTCAAGGCGCACAGCCGATGTGATCGCTCGATATCTTGGCATTGATGAAGTGCTGGCCGAGGTACTCCCGGCAGACAAGGCCGATCATGTTAAACGGTTACAGGCTGAAGGGCATAAGGTAGCCATGGCGGGTGATGGCATCAATGACGCGCCTGCGCTAGCGCAAGCTGATGTCGGTATCGCAATGGGTACTGGCACTGACGTGGCAATGGAGAGCGCTGGGGTGACCCTTGTCAAAGGAGACCTGCGTGGTATTGAACGAGCCGTCGCCCTGTCGCGCGCCACCATGCGCAACATCCGGCAAAACCTCGTCTTCGCATTCGGCTACAATGCGCTGGGCATACCGCTCGCTGCGGGCGTGCTTTACCCCGTCTTCGGGCTGCTGCTCTCGCCCATGTTCGCTGGCGCTGCCATGGCAATGAGCTCCGTATCGGTCGTGACCAATGCCTTGCGGCTAAATCGCATCAAATTATGACGTCTCAACCGGACGGGCAGTCGATGGAGAACGATTGCAGGCAGTGCTCGCCCCTATATTAGGATAAATGGAGATCATGAGGACATACAAAGAGCATTCTCAAGGTACCGATAATGTGCTGACCAACCCCGGTTTTGACGGTGGGGAGGAACCATCGGCGAAGACGCTCCTCGGGATCAAGCTAAACGAACTGATAGGCAGGCGAGGTTTAAGTCAGACAGCAACCATTCGCCTCACCGGCATGGCGCTGCCGAAAGCGTCCCAGATTGGGTGCTACAAGCTGCAGGACATCTCGTCCGAGCGCTTCATACAGGCAGTGGCTAGCATCAAGGTAACGTGTAATGTCACGGGATAGATTAGCTGAGTTGAGCCGGTTAATAGCCGGCCTAGCTGTCTATATCTCATGCACCTGCCTCGCTCAAGCAGAAATGTTGAGCGGTCGCGTGGTCAAGATCGCCGATGGCGATACCCTGACAGTCCTCGACAAGTCAAACCGGCAGCACAAGATCAGACTTTTGGGAATCGATGCGCCTGAACATGCACAGCCGTTTGGCACCGTATCCCGGCAAAACCTGGCTGATCTGGTGTTTGGCAAAACAGTTGCCGTGGAGTGGTACAAGCAAGATCGCTATCAGCGTATTTTGGGAAAAGTGCTGCTGAATGGGCAGGACGTAAACTTGAAGCAGATCAAGGCCGGGCTGGCATGGCATTACAAACAGTATGACAAAGATCTGCGGCGGGCTGATAAGCAGCTTTATGCCGAGGCTCAGAAGGCAGCCAGTCTCAAGGGCATTGGACTGTGGAATGATGTGGCGCCTGTCGCACCGTGGGATTTCCGGCACAATAAGTCTGCCCCATCAGTTGCAGACGATGGATGCGAGATCAGGCTTGGTGAATTCCGGTACAAGATCGACCCCGTCATTTGTGGAATTTTTCGGAATGCCCTCAAGTCTGCCTCCACCCTGCCCGGACTCATGGAGCTTGTGCATCTTGCAACTCGTCCTGGCTCACGAGAAGCCAATTGAATCGATGGCAGCTTATGCAATGCTCTGCGCTAATCAGGATTGCGGCAGAATTTTCGCAATGAGAAAAACCATCCCCTGATAAGGCAGGAAAAAACAGGATTTTTTCACCCATAAGAAAAATGCTATTTGCTCTAAATTGGCCGTACGAACGATGCGCAACGGCCAGGAGGAGCGGATAGCATGGATAGGGATGACGAGGCATGGCGTTCACTTTGGACGCTTGAAATGATTTCCCGAACGGCAGTGCATCAATCCGGCGTCACGGCCAGAGTGACGCGCTCACCAGATAATCCAAAGATAGATCGCATCTCGCTTGAAAACAAGGACAGCCTGGATCCCTCACGCTGGGATCTGCGCGACATTTCCAAGCAGCTCATGGCGCTGTGGCTGGAGGGAAGTTTTGAGCGCGCATGAAGGCTGCATACGAGAGCCATTTTCGCACCAGAAACAGTCTATCCAAACGTAATCACCTCTGTTTGCTTTCCCAGGGTCTTTAGGAGCAGCTTGTAGGTATCGAGATCAAACTTCATGGATGAGCGCGTCCCCAGCACATCGTCCAGGCCGGCTTCGTTGTCCACCGTTCCCAGATGGCACCAGTAGTGGAAGACATGCACTTCCGATCGGCCGGACGACGCATTGTATTCCCGTATGCCGATCCTGCCGGGATAGGGCCATGATTTGAGCTTAAGGGGGAGCAGCGCCTGTTTCAGGCGCAGGTAATGCAGTTGCGGCACTTCCTTGCCCGCGCAGACGCCGTTACAGCGTTTCAACTGGTGTGCGAAACACGCGCCCTTCCCATTCTCAAGGCCTACCACCCGGGGACACAACCTGTTCTCCCGGACAACCTCGCGCAGTGCATCAACCGCTTTTGTTTTCGAGCGGAAGAGCCCGTACAGATCGCCGAACACCTCAGGGTGGATATCCTCTTCCGTCACGATATTCACCAGGGGAGCCTCGTACGAGTCGTCGCCCAGCTTCAGGGAAAAGAGCGTGCGGGAGCGGCGCAATCGCTTGTTGTGGATGGGATGATGCTCCTTGATTAACCTCGACTCCAGCAGCAGTGCGCCCAGTTCCCCGGCTGTTTCCATCCATTCGACCCGCTCGACCTCCTGGGCAATGCGCATGTCGCTG
Organism: Nitrosospira multiformis ATCC 25196; assembly: GCF_000196355.1. Classification (NCBI taxonomy): domain Bacteria; kingdom Pseudomonadati; phylum Pseudomonadota; class Betaproteobacteria; order Nitrosomonadales; family Nitrosomonadaceae; genus Nitrosospira; species Nitrosospira multiformis. The sequence continues at coordinate 2,301,619 of NC_007614.1, read as the reverse complement.
AACGAAGCATGGTCGCCGCTGAAATGGGACATGACCCGGGAGCGCAGCGTCACGCTCTTGCCGATATAGAGGGGAAGGCCGTTTTTGCCGTAGAAGAAATAGACACCCGGCCTGTCCGGAATCTGGTCCAGAATCGAAGCATCCAGGCCTGCGGGCAGGCTTGGGTCTTTCAGCAGGATGGCTGCCGCTTCTTGTACCTCCCGGGCACCCAGCTCGCGCCTTGCCATCTCAAGATAGGCTGCGACGAGCTCCACGTCCCCCATCGCCCGGTGGCGCATCTCGGTCTTTAGCCCATGACGCTGCATGATGGCATCGAGTCCATGACCCTTGTGCTGAGGATAGAGCTTGCGCGAAAGCCGGGCCGTGCACAATACCCTGTGCTGGAGCAGCGCGCCCATGCGCCGGTACTCGTTCTTCAGGAATCCGTAGTCGAAGCGGACGTTATGCGCTGCCAGCACCGCTCCATCAAGAAAACCGTAGAGCCGGTGGGCGATATCCCCGAAGGAAGGCGCATCCTTTACCATCCCGTTGCTGATACCGGTCAGATGCGTGATGAAAGGCGGAATGGATATGCCTGGATTAACGAGCGTTTCCCAACGCTCGCTTTCCATTCCTTCCTCGAAACGAATGAGCGCAATCTCGATGATGCGGTCATGCAGGGGCGTGCCGCCCGTGGTTTCCAGGTCCAGGATGACGTAGGGAAAAGGAAGCAAGGTTGGGACAGGAGTGAGGATAGGTTTCTAAATTCCCGGATCAATCGCCCAGCAAAGAGGGCACAATGTCAGGGTAGTCATGGTAATCCTGGGATGCTGCTGCAAGGATGTCAGTTTGGAACAAAGTTTCAATTTTCTCGTTTGATAGGTATCTGGCCTTCCCCTTGCGTTAACAAGGGGTGTGCAATCATTCATTCCTGCTGCTCTGTTGATCCGATCGAGGCCTGATAATCATTCTCAAGGATTGATCCTTGGTGAAAAAAGCAACTGCCCAGTTTGCTAATGTCATAAACCGGTTACGATAAGTGACAAGAGAAAAAAGGTGTACAAATAGCCAGATTCCCCATGCCATGAATCCTTCGAGATGCAAGGCGGGTTTGGGAAAGTCGGCCACGGCCTTGTTTCTACCGATAATGGCCAGAGATCCTTTGTCATTGTATGCAAACGGTGTCAAAGGTTGGTTACGGATGACGGCAACAAGATTGGCGGCCAGGTTTCTGCCTTGCTGAAGCGCCACTTGTGCAAGCTGGGGATGTCCCTGCGGAAAATTTCTATCCGAGGTCAGCAGACAAGTATCGCCTATGGCGTAGATGTCCCTTGTTCCGCTGACTTTGTTATATTCATTTACCAGCAGGCGGTTACCTCGTCCATAACATTCGTGGGGCAGGCCTTCGAATATCTTCCCTGTCACGCCGGCAGTCCACAGCAGGATTTGCGTCTCAAGGGTTTTTCCGTCGGAGAAAATCACTGTATCGTTTATGTAATCCTTCACCTGGGTATTTAGATGTATTTCAACGCCCATCTTCAGCAGCACTTCGTAGGTGTATTTTTGCGAATGAACGCTCATCGCGCCCAATAGAGCGGACGCACTGTCAACAAGGTGAATCCGTGGCTGGAGACCGGTCAATTCAGGGTAATCCCTGTGGAGGATTCTCTTGCGCATCTCTGCCAACATGCCCGCAATTTCCACTCCCGTGGGACCACCACCGGCAATCACGACCGAAAACAGTTTTTTCCTCCTCATTTCGTCAACCTCAATAGTTACTTCTTCCATTTTTTGAAGCATGTAATTTCGTATTTCTATGGCATCATCGGCCGTCTTCATCGGCAGTGCTGCCCGGCGAATATTTTCGATGCCAAAATAATTGGGCTCGGTGCCCGTGGCGAGAACAAGACAATCGTAGGCCAACTCGCCCGTGGACAGGAGTACCTTGTTTCCTTCAGGCATCACCTTTTGCAGCTTGCCCAGCCGGAAATGGACGTTCACCTTGTCATGGAAAAATTTTCGGAAGGGGTACGCAATATTGGACACGTCCAGGAAGCCGGTCGCAGCCTGGTACAGAAGCGGAGGAAAAAGATGATAGTTATTCATGTCAACCAGCGTCACATCAAATTCCTCTTTTCCAGCCAAATGCTTGACCAAGTTCAGTCCAGCAAAGCCCCCACCAATAATGGCGATTTTGGTTTTCATCATGAGGTAATTGACAAAGATGAATAGGAAGGCAACTGCAGTTCTCTCAATGCCGCAATGTGGAGCAGTTCGAGCATGATGCGTAATTTTTCGATCTTCATCCACCAGAAAGTGAGCGGGCCTGTTTGAAGCGAACGTGTGCGGTACCGTACGGAATAAGTCAAAAAACAGCTGTAGGTTTAATTCAGCTGTAGGTTTAATTCCCGATTCGGCTAAACAGAGTGAGGTAGATTATGAGATATGATTTCGTTTTTAGAAATTTGATACGGTCAATTTTGATCGCGACTATGGCGTTTGGAGCCGCTACGTTAGTTCAAGCTGAAAAGAATTCTTCCGCTGACAGCGGCAGTTCGTCATCCGGTTCGTCTAAAAAGGAACAGAAATCTGCAGGTCAATCAAAGACTGCGCAATCCAAAAAGCAAGACAACTCTGCACAAGCACAGGACAACTACATTTACGGCAAAGACCAGACAGCTGACTACTGGAAGGCGCAAGGCATCAGCGCTCATGTATACGGCAAGGACGCTGCCAGCGACTACTGGATATCCCAAGGGAAGACGCAAACCGGATCAACTCAAAGGAGTTCTGCTGGAGGGGGATCAAGTTCTTCCCAAAGTGATTACGATTGAGACCGGAGGAAATTTTGCGTTTATCGGACTTCCTGGTGGCAGCAGTGCAATATTACGTGTAAATCTGTGCATCTGGAAGTCCGGGTTCTTCAACGGATAAGAATGATGCGAGGGGCATATCTATTTGAATGTTGCGCGAATTTCTGGCAACAATTAAAAAAGTATATCCTGGATATATGGTTATACAGATAACCATTGAGGGGATTGGGGAGGTTGGGCAAACCCAAGCCCTATAGGACAAAGGGCTTGGGGTGGGTCAGATAATGGCGTCACGTTATCGTCCCACATGCCAATACTATCCTTTTGCTGATTATCTTATCTGTGAATAAAAGTCGTTTCAGTGGTGTTATTCCAGGGATTGATTCTCTTTTAAAACTGCAAAAAAAGCCCGGCGTGAACCGGGCTAGGGGAGTTGCATTGGATTCGTTTCCCTGTTTTTGGGAGGAGGGAAACGAGTAGGAAGTATAACCAGGCGAATAAAATATTACCGTTAGATAATTAACACAATCTGAAAAAAACCGGTGAAAGAATGCGGGAGCAATAAAAAACCCGCCGAAGCAGGTTACGGTTATTTATCATTTTCAAGTACTGCCACTCTTCTACAGTTGCCCCCTGCCTGTTTGGTGAGGGTATTTCATTTCAATATTGACGTTTTTTCGCGACGCTTTTCCGTGAGCTGACAGCCTTGTTCTGGCTAATTAATATTAGCCACCTCGGGTTTGAGATTGGCGCTCTCGATGATGACTGAACAATGCGATGTGATGGGCGTTGCGCGCGGAGTTTGTGACTGGGAGACAGGTGCTGTCAAAATACGCTTCCTGAATTGGAGCGCGTCAGCTTGGGTGTGAAATTTTCGGAATGGAGGGATTTTTCTTCACAGCCTTCTCTCCTCGCTGCAATTCCTTCTCTCTTTTCCAAAACAGCTTCTCATTTTACTGTGAAACCTCGTTACAAGAAGCCGATGCTCTCGCTTCTTGAGCATCGGCCGATTGATTTGAGCGAACTTTGAGTTCTAGTATTGTGGATCAGTATTATTTTTCTCTCCGTCCTTCCTTGGACATGAAATACCAGGCAGCAACAGCACCTATACCTACTACGAGAATTGCCATTTCCATGATAACCCCCTTTCAGAATCAAGATGATATGCTAAAAATACGATCAACTTGATGACCCGCAAATAATGCCAGGGCACCAGTATCTACCCGTGCGGACATAAAAAAACAACTGTCCGCATGATATTTGATGCGGGTTCAGAGTAAAGGTTCCTATATTCCCAAAAATTTTCGTAAAAAATGTAGATTCCAATTCAGACAAAGATCAGCGGGATTGATAACGATTTTTGCCGCCAAAACCGGGTGAGGAGTTTTGTGTAATTGAAGCCTCAAGAAGATAAAGCAGTGGATTTATAGTCGATGTTTCCCTAAGCTTAAATCCTACTCTATGAGAGTCCACATATTGAGGATATCGATTACCTGGCTTTCTGCCAGGTTATTTTTTCCCGACAACGCAGAAACCCGGTCGTATTCCCATTTCAATGCCCAGGGGTGATCCAGGGAAATGGCATTTTTCACGAGCGCTGGGTCAATACTGCCCTCCACCTTAAGTTTTTGGAAGACCTCACTCAGCATTAATAGGATCAGTTTTTCACTATCGCTCAGCTTCATTTTTTCCTCCTGCTCTGTTAACACGCTTTCATCTTACAGAGTTCAAGACCCGTTACCATTGGCCTGAAGTACATCGTACGGAAGTACAACATCTTCCCGTTGAAGGCTACGGGGTATGCCGAGGAGAGATGGGTACACTCCCCGCAGTTTTCGTTATGAGTGTTGTTGGGTGCTGTTGCCGATTGACCGTTCTCGCTCCCGGTCTTTTGAGCGAGCCTGTAACCGAGGGTGCGTTAGCGCACTGAGGATTTCAGAGAAAAGAGTATATCTATTGTTCCTGCAAGCGTATTGCAGGCCTGTCAACATTCGCCCGCCTCCCGCTTGGAGGATCCAATGTTAGAAAGCATTACCTGTATTCGTCACCCGAAACTTGATTATTTCTGCCACCCATTTACTTATAGGAGTTCGACATGAATAAACTCACATCGATAGTTGTTCTGGCGTCCTTCACGGCGGTTTGCAGCTTCAGCGTGCTCGCTGGATCGCATGATTCGGATAAGGGAGCAATGGACAAATCTTATCAAGACATGAGCAAGAAGAATGTCGACAAGAACGCGCCCAGCTCAACCTCTGAGATCATGAAGGAGAAGATGCCCAAGGATTTACCGGAGGGAGTGAAGCAGGAATACAGAGATCAGGAGGTAATGAACAAGAAACCGTATAAGCAGCCACACCAATGATATAAAGGATCAGAGGCGATCGTTTGCGGGGAAATCGCCTCTGATTTTTTTCAATTCTTTACGGCTTGAATATTTCCGCGTTTGCCTTCCCACGCACCGTGAGATAACCTGCTAATCCTTTCTCCATACGCGACAGCGCGTGATCAACCAGAATATAGCGGCCGGGATAATCGACCTTGAATTCCACAATGGTGGCACCGCCTGGCGGAACGAGCGTCGTTTGCACATCTGTCAATGGCGGACTGGTCAATGAAGCCTGGTCGTACACCTTATCGAAGACTTCCCCGATGATGTGGAAGCTGGAGGTGAGGTTGGGACCGCCCACACCAAAATAGATGCGCACGTTATCGCCCGTGTTCGCTTCCATGGTGTACATTTTCGTAAGCGCATCCACGGTGCCATTGAACACTAGGTGCTGGGGATTCTCCGCGAGCAGATTTTCCAGCGAAAATTCCTGCAGACCTCGCACATTGTGGGAGTGGGTGGTGTAGAGCTCACCCTGCATTACATAGAATTCCCTGTCAGCCATGGGCAGACCTCCCTCGGGCTCGACCAGAACCATGCCATACATGCCGTTCGCAATATGATGCGCAACCATGGGAGTTGCACAATGGTAAACGAACAGTCCAGGATGAAGCGACTTGAAGGTGAAGCTCTTTGTCTCGCCCGGTGCCGCCTGCGTGACCGCGGCACCTCCACCCGGTCCTGTTACGGCATGGAAATCTATCGAATGGATGTTGGTACTGCTTGCGCTATTATGCAGATTGATAGTGATGGTATCCCCTACCTTCACGCGCAGGAGGGGTCCCGGCACCCTGTTATTGAAGGTCCAGTATTTATAGAGCTTCTTGTCCGAAAGTTGCCCTTCGATTTCGGTTGCTTCGAGATTGAGTGTCAAATGCCTTGAAGCCCGCGTTCCGACCGGCTCTCCCACGGCGCGCGGGTCCTGGGCCACGTTGGTTACATATCCTTTCGCTTCCTCCGGCGGCTTGCCGACAATGAGACGGCCGAACATGCCGGCGGCCTTGTGCCCGGGCAGTGTGCAGAGGTACTCAAAGGTGCCGGTACGGACTGCACGAAATACCATCGAAGTGGCAGCGCCTTTCGCTGTGATATTATCCGATTTGGCGCCCAGCTCAGGAATGGCGATGTCATGCATGGCACCATCGCCGTTGACCAGATTGATCTGAACCACTGCGCCCGGGTTTACCTCCAGGTCAGGGTTGATTTTGCCCGCGATCGTACCTGATTCACCGACAAATACCAGTTTACCCTCGCCGATATCCGTACGAAGGGTAAAGGTAACGTCGGGTCGGTAGGTGACACCGCTGTTGCTGCCTTGTTCGGCAGCGACCGGGGATAAATAACCGAACGTTGCGCAAACGGCTGTAAGCAGTAAAAAGGTCCTTCCCATGCTTTTCTCCCAGATAAACGGATACAAAGATTGCGGATACAAATACCGCTAAGCTCGTATGGGCAGCAGGATGTTTTTCCTGCAATGCTCCCCGATATTTGGAGCCACATGCTGCTGCAGGCCGAGAGTCGTGGCCAAGACGGGGGAACACATCGAGCGACCAAGCCAAAGGAGCTAACTTGATCAGCTTACACTCGGCTGGTGCAACCAACGTGGGCCTGTGGCGGGATAACAATGAGGATAGTTATCTGATCATACCACAGGCCCGCGTCCTGGCACTCGCAGATGGCATGGGTGGCGCGGCGGCCGGCGAGGTCGCCAGTCAACATTTTGTCGACATGGTGCGAATCGCATTTTCCGAACTGGCTTCGCCTCGGAAAGAGAGCGTTTCTGAGCGCATTCAGCATGTATTCGAGCGGGCAAATGCGCGCATCCTCGAACACATCATCCAGCACCCGGCCGATACAGGAATGGGATGCACAGCAGATCTTCTCGTGTTCGACGGCGAGCGGTATATTATCGGCCACGTGGGGGATAGCAGAGTTTATCTGCTGCGCGACGGAAGACTGCAGCAGTTGACTAAAGATCATTCGCTGGTACAGTCACAGGTGGATAGAGGCATGCTCACGCCCCAGGAGGCAAAGCATCACTTCCGAAAAAACATTCTCCTGCGCGCCGTGGGAACCGATTCGGCAATAGCATGCGATATCGTGCAAGGGGCGGTGCTCGGCAGCGATATTTTTTTATTGTGTTCGGATGGATTGACCGACATGGTGGGGAACGCGGATATCGAAATTGTGCTCGCTTCCGCGGAACCTCTTGAGCAAAAAGTGGAGAGACTGATCTCGGCAGCTTTGGAAGCTGGGGGAAAAGACAATGTCACCGTGATTCTCTGTGAAGTAGAGGATGCGTAGATTGCGGTTGAAGGCGGCAGTTATCGGGAATTGCTGGCATTAGCAATTGTCAGTTGTATCAGTAATCCAGAGGGGCAGCTGCCGCTCGACGGGGAGGAAGCAGGATGTTCGACCTCTCTTCCTCTCCCCGTAACGCCAATACAACTATTGAGCTATACTCCCTATTCACGTCGTTGGAGGTATCATGAAAATCCATGAATACCAGGCCAAACATATCCTGCATCAGTTTGGTATACCCATACCTCGAGGGCATTCCTGCTTCAACGTGGATGAAGCGGTGGCAACCGCTAAAAAACTGGGTGGAAGCACATGGGTGGTCAAGGCCCAAATCCATGCAGGGGGACGCGGGAAGGGTGGCGGGGTGAAGATCGCCAGATCGCTTGACGAGGTGAAACAATTTGCCGAAAAAATACTCGGCATGACGCTCGTCACGCCACAGACGGGTTCGCAGGGTCAGATCGTACGACGGCTGCTGGTCGAACAGGGTCTCGATATCAGGAAGGAGTTCTACATTGGACTGGTGGTGGATCGGGGCCGCCGCCGTGTCTGCCTGATGGCGAGTGCCGAAGGGGGGATGGATATCGAGCGGGTCGCTGCCGATTATCCGGAAAAGATCCACAAAGTGTATATCGATCCGGGGGCGGGACTGACCGCTACGGAAGCGGAAGATATCACGAGCAGGATCGGCTTTTCCGGTGCGGCAGTGGCGGAAACGGCTGCACTGTTGCAGAATCTATACCGCGCTTACGACAGCACGGACGCATCGCTCGTCGAAATCAATCCGCTGATACTCACCGGCGAAAATCGCATTGTCGCGCTCGATGCGAAGATGAATTTTGACGATAACGCGCTTTTCCGGCACCCCGATATCGCCGACTTGCGTGATCTTGACGAAGAAGATGCGGCAGAGATCGAGGCGTCCAGATACGGTCTTTCCTACATCTCGCTCGATGGCAACATAGGTTGCCTGGTAAATGGAGCCGGTCTTGCAATGGCTACCATGGATATCATCAAGTTCTACGGAGGAAATCCGGCCAATTTTCTCGACGTGGGAGGAGGCGCAACCACTGAAAAAGTCATGGAAGCCTTCAAACTGATGCTGCGCAATCCAAGACTGCAAGCCATACTGATCAATATATTCGGGGGCATCATGAAATGTGATGTCATTGCAGAGGGAGTAGTGGCAGCAGCGCGTGAAGTAAGGTTGAATGTTCCCCTGGTGGTTCGTCTCGAAGGCACGAATGCGGAGATCGGGAAAAAGATCCTGACCGAATCAGGTCTTGCCATCATTTCAGCCGCGAATATGGCGGATGCCGCGGAAAAGGCCGTTACCGCAGCCGCATCAGCCACCTCGGCCGCCATGCCGGCCACAGGGTCGTGAACAGAATCGGCAAACGAGGGAAATCAGTATGGCGATCCTGATCGACCGTAACACTCGTATCATGACGCAGGGGATTACCGGCAAGACCGGGCAATTCCACACGCGGATGTGTCGGGATTATGCTTATGGAAAAGAATGCTTTGTTGCCGGAGTCAATCCGAAGAAAGGGGGCGAGGATTTTGATGGCATCCCGATTTTCGGCACCGTAGAGGAAGCAAAGCAGGCAACAGGAGCCGCCGTTTCTGTAATCTATGTGCCGCCACCGTTTGCCGCTGCCGCAATCGATGAAGCGGTGGATGCGGAACTGGATCTGGTAATCTGTATTACCGAAGGTATCCCTGTGCGCGATATGATACGTACCTGCCACAGGATGGAAGGAAAAAAAACGCGGCTGGTAGGACCGAATTGTCCCGGCATCATTACGCCCGACGAGATCAAGATTGGCATCATGCCCGGTTACATTCATCGAAAGGGACGCATCGGGGTGGTTTCCCGTTCCGGGACACTCACTTACGAAGCGGTGGCGCAATTGATGGAGCAGGAATTGGGTCAATCCACCTGCATCGGTATCGGCGGCGACCCGGTGAATGGCTTGAGGCATCGGGATGTGATGAAGCTGTTCAACGAAGATGATGAAACCGACGCTGTTTTAATGGTGGGGGAAATCGGCGGTACCGACGAGGAGGATTGCGCTCGCTGGGTCAAGGAGAATATGCGTAAACCAGTGGTAGGATATATCGCAGGCTTGACAGCCCCTCCGGGCAGGCGCATGGGCCACGCCGGCGCCGTTATTTCGGGCGGTCGCGGAACCGCTCAGGAAAAGCTTGCGGTCCTGGAAGAATGCGGAATCAAAGTCGCGCGAAATCCCGCTGAGATGGGCAAGGTTCTCAAGTCCGCATTGGGTTGAATAATGCTTATCCCTGAAACTGCTTTGAAGGAAAGCAGCATGATTTTCTCGCAATGAATTTTCTTTCGTTGATTTTCGCTCTTCTGCTGGATCAGTGGCGCTCCGGCAGTGCGCGCAAACATATTGTCTCCTCTTTCCTCTCCTATGCCGATTCGCTGGAGGGTCATTTCAACACCGGCATCCATCGGCACGGCATCATTGCCTGGGTGGCCGCGGCAGGACCTTTCCTTATACTCTCCCTCCTGGTTTATTATTTATTATATGGAGCCAGTCCGCTGCTGGCGTGGGCGTGGAATGTGGCAATACTTTATCTCACCACGAGTTTTCGCCAGTTCAGCTATTCCCTGACTGAAATAAAGGAGGCGCTCAGGAACGAAGATTTGCCGCTTGCACGCGATCTCTTGAAGGAATACTACGGGATGGAGGCGGAGAGTGCCAGCAGTGAGGATATTTCGCGGATTGCCATCGAGTTGGGGTTGATCCATGCTCATCGTAACATGCTTGGCGTCATCGTTTGGTTCACCTTGCTGCCGGGGCCGCTCGGGCCCATGCTCTACCGTCTTGCGGAATTGTTGAATGACGCCTGGGGGGAGCGCCCGGATGGTTTTGGTGTTTTTGCGGTAAAGGCGTTTTACGTCATCGATTGGCTACCCGCGAGGATAACAGCGCTGAGCTTTGCCATTGCAGGCAACTTCGAGGATGCGGTTTATTGCTGGCGCGCGCAGGCGGCATCATGGGGGGATCAGAACCAGGGAACCATTCTTGCCAGTGGCGCAGGTGCGCTTGGCGTGCGCCTGGGAGATCCGTTGCGGGAAGAGACCGGCGCATATCACCGCCCCGAGGTAGGCGTGGGTGAAGAAGCCGACATGGATTTTCTGCAGGGCACCGTCGGCCTCATCTGGCGTACCCTGGTGCTATGGCTCGTCCTGCTGCTGTTGCTCGAGATCGCTGGCTGGACAGGGTGAGCAAGTAAGAAAAAACTGATACAGTTCGCATAAAGCCGATATACAGAGCTTGTAAGCTGCATTTATGAGGGCACTATGGCACCACCGCTGCTGATCGCGCAATCCCACCATCCCCTTGGTTTATTGCCCGGCTTCGCCAACCGGCACGGCCTGATCACGGGTGCGACCGGCACAGGCAAGACCGTTACGCTTCAGGTGCTGGCAGAACGCTTCTCGTCGATCGGCGTGCCCGTATTCATGGCGGACATAAAGGGCGATCTGGCAGGTCTCTCCTTTCCTGGCGCCGATTCAGCCAAAATGAAGGAGCGGCTTGCGCAACTCCACCTTCCGGAACCTGAATGGACTGCATATCCGGTTACGTTTTGGGATATTTACGGAAAAGCCGGACATCCGGTGCGCACCACCATATCCGACATGGGCCCGCTGCTGTTGGGCCGGTTATTCAATCTGAACGAAACGCAGCAGGGTGTGCTGACACTGGTATTCAAAATTGCGGATGATAACGGACTTCTGCTGCTTGACGTCAAGGATCTGCGCGCGCTGCTGCAGTTTGTCGGCGACAAGGCGAAGGACTTCACGGTGCAGTATGGTAACATTTCCGCCGCCTCGATCGGTGCCATTCAGCGTTCGCTTCTGCAGATCGAGCAGCAGGGGGGGGATATCCTGTTCGGCGAACCGATGCTCGATATTCATGACCTGATGCAGGTGGACAGCAGAGGGCGGGGGATGATAAACATTCTCGCAGCCGACAAACTGCTGAACGCTCCCAAGTTGTATTCCACCTTTTTGCTGTGGATACTGTCAGAGCTGTTCGAACATCTTCCTGAAATAGGCGATCCCGAGAAACCGAAATTGATATTTTTCTTTGATGAAGCCCATCTTTTATTCAATGATGCGCCCCGTCCTCTTCTGGAAAAAATAGAGCAGGTCGTGAGGTTGATACGATCCAAGGGAGTGGGCGTGTATTTTGTAACACAAAATCCCCTCGATGTTCCTGAAACTGTTCTGGGACAGCTCGGCAATCGCGTGCAGCATGCCCTGCGCGCGTTTACGCCGCGCGATCAGAAGGCGGTGCGGTCGGCTGCGCAAACCATGCGGGCGAATCCCGGTCTGGATACCGAAAAGGTGATCAGTGAGCTTTCGGTGGGTGAAGCGCTCGTTTCGTTGCTGGACGAGAAAGGCCGTCCCGCCATGGTTGAGCGGGCGTTTATTTTGCCGCCTCAATCGAGGATAGGACCGGTCACCGATGCGGAACGCGCAGGTATCATCAAATCCTCGATGGTTTTCGGCCATTACGAGCAACAGGTGGACCGTGAGTCCGCATACGAAATACTCGGAAGTCGGGCTCCGATGACGCAGAATACCGGGAATGAGGAAGCTCCCGTCCGTGCCAGGGTAAAAAAGACCGAATCCGAAGAGGGTATGATGGAGGTACTGGGTGATATGCTGCTCGGCAAAACCGGCCCGCGCGGTGGATATAAACCTGGCATTCTCGATACCGCTGCACGCAGCGCGGCGCGCTCCATCGGTTCGCGTGCCGGCCGTGAAATCTTCCGCGGGATTCTGGGAGGTATGTTCGGCGGCAGTAACCGCAGACGTTGAAAAAACAGAATGCGCAACGAAGTCAGATACCTGCAAAATATCTCATTCTGAACGAGGAAAGTACAATGCGAGCAATCGCGGCAATTCCAATTCTTTTGGTAACCACAATTCTGGGTTGCGCCCCTACCACTACAGGTCAGAAGGAATCGCAGTCTCCATCTCCGCCTCCGCCGTCACCCCCGACTTCGACGGCGCCTCCGACTTCGACGGCGCCTTCATCCCCGCCTCAGCCTACCCGGCCGGTTTACAACCTTACTGGTTATTCTCCGAGCTTCAAGGATGGCTATATCGACGGTTGTGAGACTGCGAAGAAGACTCCAAATGGCGCAAAGGATGAGCGGAGGTTTGCAGACGACAAGCAGTACCGGCTGGGATGGAGCGACGGGTTCAGTTTGTGCGGGCGTAACCGCGCCGAAAAATAGGATCGGAAAGTCCATTCGCATCGGAGCATTTCTAATTCGTCTGTCTTGCTGAAGAGACATGGCGGCCTGCAGCCGCGGGATAACCTTTGACTGATTCAGAAGCCCGGCGGATAACGTCTTCGATATGGCTGGGATATAATAACGCTTTTTTGCAGATCGCCATGAGACGCTTGCTTCCTATATCGCTGTGTCTGCTTGCCCTGCCACTGGCTGCTCAACAACCCCAGTTTCACGCGCCGCCGCAAACTCTCTCCGTCGCCGCCAAGTCTTATATACTTGCCGATCTTCAGAGCGGACAGGTGCTTGTGAGCAAGAATGCCCATGAACGCGTCGATCCGGCATCGCTGACAAAGCTGATGACGGCTTATGTGGTTTTTGCAGCTCTGTATCAGAAACGTGTCACCTTGACGCAGGCTGTGCCAGTCTCGACACGTGCCTGGCGGGCGCAAGGCTCCCGCATGTTCATCGAGCCGAAGAAGCCCGTGACGGTCGATGAATTGATGCGCGGCATGATCGTGCAGTCAGGAAACGACGCCTCCATTGCACTGGCGGAGGCCGTTTCAGGATCAGAGGAGGCATTCGCTCAAGCGATGAACAAGGAGGCGGCGCGCATGGGCATGAAGAACACCCGTTTTGCCAATTCAACCGGACTTCCGGACCCGGACCATTACACCACCGCGTACGATCTCGCCTTGCTCGCAACCGCCATCATTCGCGATTTTCCGGAATATTATCCACTCTATTCCCTCAAGGAATATACCTATAACAAAATTACTCAGGCGAACCGGAACCGCCTGCTCTGGCTCGACCCGAATGTCGACGGGATGAAGACGGGACACACTGACGCAGCCGGTTACTGCCTCATTACTTCAGCCAGGCGGGGACAGCGTCGGTTGGTTGCGGTAGTGATGGGAACCGCCTCGGAGAGCGCGCGCGCGATGGAAAGCCAGCGCCTGCTGAATTATGGTTTTCAGTTCTACGATACGGTTCGTCTCTATCCGGGAGAGCAGGAGGTGGTTGCCATTCCATTATGGAAAGGCAACCAGGACAAACTCAGGACGGGATTCGGAAATGATGTTTATTTTTCGCTTCCCCGCCATCAGACTGACAAACTCAAGGCCAGGATGGAATATAAGCAGCCGCTTCTCGCTCCTGTCGCTGCGGGCCAAAAAGTTGGTACAGTGAAGTTTATGCTCGAAGGGAAGCAGGTGGTTGAACATCCGCTGGTAGCGCTCGAAACCGTCAGCGCTGCGAATATTTTTGGCCGGGCATGGGATAGCATGCGGCTTCTATTTAACTAGAAGCAAAAACCCGAGCTATCCAGGCTGATCATGATCTATCTAAACGGCGATTTCCTGAGAATCGAAGAAGCGCGCATCTCTGTGCTGGATAGAGGTTTTATTTTTGGTGACGGGGTATATGAGGTTATTCCTGTCTATTCCCGCAAACCTTTTCGTCTGGCGGAGCATCTGCGCCGGCTCCAGCACAGCCTCGATGGCATTCGCCTGCAAAATCCGCATTCGGACAGCGAATGGACTTATTTGCTCGAACAAATCGTCGCCTTGAATGAAGGTGAGGATCAGTATATCTACCTGCATATTACCCGCGGTGTCGCCCGGCGCGATCATGCCTTTCCACAAGGTGTCGCGCCCACTGTCTTCATTATGAGCAATCCGTTGCTGACACCGCCTCCAGGATTGCTGCATACGGGCGTGGTAGCGATTTCAGCCGCGGATAATCGATGGTTGCGCTGTGATATCAAGGCTATCTCGCTCCTGCCCAACGTATTGCTGCGGCAGATGGCGATCGATGAAGGCGCCTTGGAAACGGTGCTGTTTCGCGACGGTTTCATGACTGAGGGGGCGGCAAGCAATATCTTTGTCGTAAGAAATGGAATTCTGCTGGCTCCCCCCAAAAATCACCTGATGCTGCCGGGCATCACCTATGACGTAGTGCTGGAGCTGGCACAGGCGAGTGGCATTCCCCATGAAGTTCGCGCAATTACGGAGCATGAGGTGCGCACCGCTGAGGAACTTTTGCTGACATCCTCGACCAAAGAAATCATGCCGATTACCCGTCTCGATAACCAACCGGTGGGTGAGGGAAAGCCGGGCAAAATGTTTGCATTGTTTTACCAGCTCTACCAGAGTTATAAACAAACCACCATGCGAGGCAAATCTTCGATATCCTGAAGGTCGTGAAACCCGTGACTTCGTCTGACGATAGCACCCTGATCGAATATCCCTGCGATTTTCCGATTAAAATCATGGGGCGTGTCGGGTCGCCCTCCGGCATTCCACCCAGTGCCGCAACGCTGGAATACCGGCGGCAGGATTTTTCACAGAACGTACTGGCGATTGTGAAGCGCCACGCTCCGGATTTTGACGAGGCGACCATGGAGGTAAGAATCAGCAGAAAAAGCAATTATCTCAGCCTTACGTGCACGATTCGCGCTGTTTCTCGTGAACAACTGGATGCGTTATATCAGGAACTGTGCGATCATCCCACAGTGGTAATGGTACTTTAGCGAATTTCTGATTCCTTCCGCGATTCATATTCCGGAAGCTTCTCCGTGATACAGCCCGTTAGCCTGGAGTTTGTGCCCGGTCCTTCAGGACTTGAAGTCAAATATGCTGCAGTGATGGATTATCTTTCCATCTGGCAGGCGATGAAGGCTTTCACGGCGAGTCGCACGCAAAATACCCCTGATGAAATCTGGTTGCTGCAGCATTGGCCGGTCTATACCCAGGGTGTTGCCGGCAAACCCGAGCATTTGCTTTGCAATCCAGGCATTCCCGTAGTACGCACGGATCGGGGTGGTCAAATCACCTATCACGGCCCGGGACAGATTATTGCGTACCTGTTGCTGGATATGCGGCGCCTCAAGTTAGGCGTGCGCGACCTGGTCAGAAAAATGGAGGGCGCCGTGGTAGACTTGCTGGATGAGTATCGCGTCAACGCCTGCGGCGATGAGGATGCGCCCGGTGTATACGTTGGCGGAGCAAAAATCGCGGCACTGGGGCTGAAGATAAAAAATGGATGCTGCTACCATGGCCTGGCTCTGAATGTCAGCATGGACCTTGCCCCGTTTATGGCTATCAACCCTTGCGGCTATACGGGACTAAGGGTTACGCAAACCAGCGATCTCGGTATAACCGACGAGCTGGAAACGCTGCAAGGAAAGCTTGCCGAAAAACTGAAGGCCAGGCTGAAGCAATGATTTCAAGAATATTTAAAGATGGATATCAATCGATCCGGGTATTCCGGATTGATATGGATCAATATCAAGAAGACGTTTCTTCCTTATCATGACAATTGAAAGTCGCCAGAAAGGCGTTGCAAAAACCGCGCGCAATCCCGTCAAAATCGCGCCGCAATCTACCGATCAGTTGCTGCGTAAACCTTCCTGGATCAGGGTGCGATCCTCCAATAGCCAGGAGTTTTATGAGGTCAAGCGGATTTTGCGGGAGCAGAAGCTGCACACGGTATGTGAGGAAGCTTCCTGTCCCAACATCGGCGAATGCTTCGGCAAAGGCACTGCAACTTTCATGATACTGGGCGATCTCTGTACCCGGCGCTGTCCCTTCTGCGACGTGGCGCATGGCCGGCCGCGTCCTCCGGACCCCGAAGAACCTCTGCACCTCGCGCAATCCATTGCCGCCATGAAGTTGAAATATGTGGTTATCACGAGCGTTGACCGCGATGATCTCAGGGATGGAGGAGCTCAGCATTTCGTGGATTGCATCCGTGAGGTTCGAGCCCATTCGCCGCAGACAAAGATAGAGATCCTGGTGCCGGATTTTCGCGGGAGACTGGATATTGCGCTGGAAAAATTATTCGCCTGCCCGCCCGATGTGATGAACCACAATCTCGAAACGGTACCCCGCCTCTACCGGCAATGCCGTCCAGGCGCGGACTACACGCATTCGCTCCGGTTATTGAAGGAGTTCAAGGCACGTTTTCCGGGCATCCCCACCAAATCCGGATTGATGCTGGGACTGGGAGAAACTGACGAGGAGATCCTCGACGTGATGCGCGACTTGCGCAAGCATGATGTCGAGATGCTTACCATTGGCCAGTATCTGCAGCCAAGCATCGGACATCTTCCTGTCATGCGTTATGTCACCCCGGGGGCATTTAAGGAATTTGAACGCGCCGCGATCGAAATGGGTTTCAGCAACGCCGCGTGCGGGCCCATGGTCCGGTCCAGCTACCATGCGGATCAGCAGGCGCATGAGGCAGGCATCATACAGAGGTAGCGGTTTTAGCGAAGAGAATCAGCGAGGAGAGGAATTTCAAGGCCGGTTATGCAAACCCGACAGGAGTTACTCCAATGCGCATCATTCCTGCTATTGTTGTCTGCTTTTTCGTTTCCATCCCTGTTTCCGTTGCAGCAAGTGATACCCTTGCAGATGAAGACGCGGCCGATGGTCTGAAGCAAGCACTTACACTGAGTGTAAATGCGGCAATAGATACACTTGGGGTTCCAAATGGTTTTCTCCATAACCCCCAGGCAAAAATCCCGTTACCCGCCTCTCTGCAGAAAGCAGAGGGTTTGATGCGCTCCGTGGGTATGAACAAACATGCTGATGGGTTGATCGCAGCCATGAACCACGCCGCTGAAACGGCGGCGGCGGAAGGGCGGGCGTTGCTGATAGATGCGGTGCAGGATATGCCTGTGAAAGATACGAAAGCGATACTTGCAGGCGGAGACGACGGAGCGACGCAGTACTTCCGTAACACCTCATCCGACTTGCTTTCCGATCGATTTTTGCCGATTGTAAAAAAAGCCACCGAGCAGGCGGGCGTGCTGAAAAAATACAATGACTTTGCCGGGAAGGGCGCGAAGCTCGGATTGATTTCGGAAAAGCACGCAAATATAGAAAACCATGTCACGGAAAAAACCCTGGATGGAATTTATCTGTTGATGGCAGAGAAGGAACAGGCCATACGCAATAACCCTGCGGATCAGGATAGTGAACTGGTCCGCAGGGTGTTTGGCACGCTCAAGTAGATGATCTGGAACTGCCTGCTTATCTGAGGCTGGTTTGTGTCTTCCTGACGTTGACGTATTTGCTGAAGATATCTTCGAGCTTTTTCTGGTAGATGTCGGCCTGCGGGTTTTTCCTGTACGCATCGGCGAGATCGAGGACTGCCATGTTAAAGGATTCATCACCAGCGACAACCGATAGGGTGATCGCGCCGTGAGTGGCGAACTCGTTTTCCCATCGCTTGCGCACCTCTGCCCAGAAGGCGGAAGTATCGTGCCAGTAGCTTACCGCAGGTTGAAAGTCATAACCTTTGATCCGACGGTATTCATTGAAGCCGAACTCGCGTACCAATACCGCATCCTTATCATCTTTCGTCCGGATGACCTTGGTATTGTCCTGCTCATGAGTCCACCCCTGAGGTGCAATAGTATGGCGGTTCTCCGTATTGATGATCTGGTAGTCGCTGCGCTTGGTGTACTCGCGGCGTGGTAATGGCCGCCAGTTGCGCTCCGAAGTCCAGGTCGATACATCGTATCGATGGTTCCATTTGCCATTGCCCGAGTAGCGGGGGGCATCGTTTACTTCATAAACCAGTTGTGTCCATGTTCCCGGTATTTCAGCAGGATCACGCTTTTGTTGTTCGAACCGCTGGTTGCCCGTGTAGACCCAGCGCGTCGGTGCTTCATAGACCCAGTCCTGGCGCCAGTGCTTGGTGACTGCGCCACCCCCCATCACCAGGATGTGTTGCAATGAAATCTTGCGACCCGTATCTTCCACCAGGAGCACGAACTCGAATCCCATGCTGCGCTTCGGTTCCGAACGCTTGTAGCCCGGTTGCAGTATGACAGTTTCGTCGAATTTAAACTGGACTTCATATCCACCTAACATGGCGAGTATAGCGCGCCGGTCGCAATCAAAAGCCTTTTCACCCTCTGCGCATCCCGGGACCGGCCGCTCTATGGTCGGATATGCGGATTCAGCGGATTTTGCGGATGAACTGCTTTTCAGCAGCGGAACCTTGCCTGCGCAGGCGTTGAGCAGTGACAGCGCAAGCAAGCTCGCGGCCAGAGTAAGCGGATGTTTCATAAATATTTCCTCATACAAATGCAAATGTGGTACCTGAAAGATGACGTTTGAGGCTTAAAGGTGTTCAGTCTGCCAGGCCGACAGGTTATCAGTTTAAACCTGGTTTTTGTCTGATTCCCGTATTCGCGCTGTCATACCAGCTGCTCGTTGTGATAAGGACAGGGGGAATTTTGCAGCGAGGGAAGCGGTTGGCTGGAGTTCTGTATTTGGGCAATCGAACAGGGAAGCAGCAGATGCCGGAGCAGGGGCCATTTGGCATGAGTTCCAGGTTCTGAAAACATCATCCTCCCGAAAAATCTTTCTTTCCTTTATCTCGAAGTTCCTGCTCAAGCCATCCGACCAGGCTTTCAATCAATTGGTCGCTCGCCTCCGTAAGGGCTTTTACGGCACCTGCAGCATTGGCCGTCGGCGCGGGCACCTCTACACCAAAGCTGCGCTGGGAAACTGGGTAACGGGTGGTGCGATCGATAAGGCTGGCACGAAGTTGCACAATGGCGCTGCTCCGCGAAGGCGTATCGAACACCTGGGCAAATTCTTCGAGGTCGACCCGCAATATGTAATCCGCGTGCGCACCTTCACCAGTGTTCATCACTCCCCCTTCATTAAGGGCGGCAATGCGTGTTCTAACGCGTTGCGTGAGCAACTTTGCAGGTGTGGAGGCCCAGCGGCTGCTGCGATAAGCAAGAAACCGCGTAGGATCATCGTAGGCCAGCCGGTAATGGATCGCTGTGCTATCGAGCCAGGCGGGTGCAATGGTATCAGTGACCAGCAGACTTGTCCGCAATTGCCTGTTTCCCCCCGTCTCAGCCGCACTGGGCTCGACAGGGAGGGGCTGTAATCCAAAATCATATACCGCTACCGGTGCTGGATTACGAATAGCGGCGCACGCCGTCAGCGCTGCGATTGCCACTGCAAGAACAAGGTATTTTTTCATCTCATCTACTTCCTGGCGGTACAAAACCTGTCTCACCGGGACCCGGCGGCGGGGGAGGACGGCCAAACAGCAGACTTGTCGGTTGATCTTCCAGTTGGAGTAGCACTCGGTCGACACTGCGGGTGGTATTTTTGATCCCTTCCGTTGCTTCCCGCAATGACCGCATGGTTTCGCCCAGCTCTACGGTGGCTACGGAAAGGCCGTCGATGGCTCCTCCCTGCCGGTTCAGCCTCGATGTGATCTGGTTGAGGTCGACCACAAGCTGGTCAGCATTTTTCATCACCGAACTTGCATCGGCAGCCAGCCCCGGGATTGCTTTGAGCCCCGGCTCCAGCTGGTTGAGAACCCTGGAGAGGCGTCCCGTCGCCTTTTCCGTATTTTCCAGTATATGCATGAATCGGGTCCGATTCTCATCTTCGAGGAGGAGATTCATTCTCTCGATCAATACGCTGGCAGTACCGAGCAGGTGCTGGCCCGAACTGGTGATGCTGTCGAATAATGAGGGGCGCAGGGGAATTTGAGGGGGTTCATCCGAATCAGTTTCCAGTTGTTCGGTTTCCCCGTCCTCATCATTCAACTGCACGTATGCCAGGCCCGTCAAACCCTGATAGCCCAGTTGGGCAAATGCATTCCGGGTTAAAGGCACGTTCTTGTCCACTGCGATCTGAATCAGAATCTTATGCGGATCCTCTTTATCCAGCTTGATGTTCTCGACTTTTCCGACCGTTACGCCCCGGTAACGTACTATTGCCTGAGAATTCAGGCCTGAGACCGGCATCTCCGACACGAGCATGTATTTATTGCGCATCATGGTGTCCCCGCCGAACCACAGGACGGCAGCCACCAGCGCTGTACCCAGAATAATTACGAATAAACCAGCCGCAAGGGCGTGGGCCCGGTTTTCCATAATCGCCCCCTATAAGATACTGCTGTTTTCCAAAGTTTTCCTGCCGCGCACGCCACAGAAAAAATTGGAAATGAAAGCGTGCTTAGTGTGTATTACCTCTCGCACGGTTCCCAACGCCACCAGATGTTTGTCCGCCAGCACCGCGACACGATCGGAAAGCGCAACCAGCGTGTCGAGGTCGTGAGTCGCCATGATGATCGTAAATGTCAGTTCGGATTGCATCGTCTTGATAAGGCGGACAAATCCCTCACTGAGCTCTGGATCGAGCCCGGCCGTTGGCTCGTCCAGAAACAGGAGTTCCGGATTAAGCGCCATCGCCCGCGCCAACGCGATGCGTTTGATCATGCCCCCGGAAAGCTCGGCAGGCATCTTGTTTGCATGGACAGGCGCGATTTCCACCATTTCAAGCTTGAGCATCACGAGATCGCGAATCATCTCTTCGTCCAGGGTGCGCAGCTCACGCATCGGCAAGGCAATATTGTCATAGACCGACAACGCGCTGAACAGAGCGCCTTTCTGGAACAATACCCCGCAGCGGTTTCGCATGTTCTGTATCTGCTGGCGATTCCGGCCGTGCAATGGTTCTCCGAAAACCTTCACCGTGCCTTGCGCGGGGGTTTCAAGCCCGAGCATCTGCCGCATGAGCGCGGTCTTTCCGCTACCGGAGCCTCCGACCAGCGTCAATACTTCTCCACGCTGTACGCAAAGTCCGATATTCTCATGCACGACGTGATTGCCGAACCGGGTATACAACCCTTCCACCTCGATAATGCAGTTATTTTTCGGCATGCGACTCCCGCTTTATCTTAATCCCACATCCGAAAAGATCACGGCAAAAATTGCATCGATAATAATTACCACGGTAATGGATGTGACGACCGAGTTCGTTGTACCTTCGCCCAGGCTTTCCGTATTTGATTTGATTCTCAAACCGAAGTGGCAAGAAATCAAGGCAATTGCCATTCCGCATACAATCCCTTTGCCTAGTCCCAGCCATAAGTTGGAAACAGCCACGGCATCCGGAAGCCTGCTCAAAAAAAACTTGTAGCCCAACCCAAGCTGTAGCTCGGCAACGGTCATTCCTCCTATCAGTGCAACAGCGCTGGTCCACAGCACAACGAGTGGCATCGCAAGACCCAGGGCGATCACTTTCGGCAGGATTAGCCTAAGACTGTGGGGAATACCCATGACTGTCAGGGCATCCAGTTCCTCGGTTACCCGCATCACCCCCAGTTGCGCGGTCATCGATGAACCGGAACGGCCGGCAACCAGGATAGCGGCAAGCATGGGTCCAAGCTCCCGGATAACGCTGATGCCCAGGATGTTGACGATGAAGACATGCGCTCCAAATATTTGCAATTGCCGGGAAGACAGATAGCTCAATACTACACCGATGAGAAATCCCACCAGGGCCGTGATACCCAGTGCCTGCGCCCCGGTCCGATACAAATTCGCCGAAATTTCTCGCCATGGTATGCGCGAGGGACGGCCGGCCAGATACTTTATTTCCAGCACCAATTGGCCCATCAGAATCACCAGGCCGACCAGATGCTCCCACAAGAGGAAAACTGCCTTTCCCAGTACCATAATCGGCCACAGCCGATCCGGTGCTGCTTCAGAAGGAGGGGTCCACGTTTCTTCCAGGCGATCGAAAAGCCTTTCATGCTCGGGTCTTACAAGCAGATACCGGGGTCGCTGATTACCCCAGCCGCGCCACAGGAGAACAGCTCCTGCGTCATCCATCCGGGCTATCTGTGTAAGATCCCACCTTATTTCCGGCGCGGTAGCGTACTCGGAAAGCTCCGCAGCAATCGGTCGAATCCGCTCACCTAAAGCAGTGAGAGTGCAGTTCCCTTCAACAATCACGCGCGGAATTCCATCAGCGCCGGTAACGCGGCGCAATACCACGGGTGAATTGCTGCCTTGAATCTCCGACATCACAATTATCCTCAGGAAACGCTTGTCGGGATAAGCTTTTCCGCTCTTCTTGGTGTCAGCTTATCCCGGTATTGGTTGCTTTATTCCTCGTGGGACAGCTTGTCCCTATAGAGTATAGCTGAACAGTTCGACTGCAATCCCACCCATTCTCCTAGTAAAACGCATTCAGGCTTCTCGGGCAAGCGAGAGGCGAACAGAAGCAGAAAGAGAAATGGCGAAGTTCATGGAAGGGAAAATGAATGAAATGTCTCCAGCGAAAGCTTGAAGGGAAGCTGCGGTTTTTTTTCGATTTTGCCAGACGGCATGGCCAGATGGACCCACTATTTGACGGAATTTCTTACACTTGTACGCCTTTAAATAGGGGAGTT
Source organism: Nitrosospira multiformis ATCC 25196 (assembly GCF_000196355.1). Taxonomy (NCBI): domain Bacteria; kingdom Pseudomonadati; phylum Pseudomonadota; class Betaproteobacteria; order Nitrosomonadales; family Nitrosomonadaceae; genus Nitrosospira; species Nitrosospira multiformis. The sequence continues at coordinate 2,278,633 of NC_007614.1, read as the reverse complement.
ACGGATAAACAATTGTTTTTAAAATGTTAAAATAACTGGCACGGCATTTGCTTATTATACTGTTAGCTCCCTTTTAATAACAGGCGTACTGAACCTGCTCCATAGCTTCAAGTGCCTGATCAACTTCAGGCGACGAGAGACAAGAAGCGAAGTGGGCAGTATACGCCTCGTCCTCGGCAGATTTCTCGAAGCTGAGTGATAGATAAATACAGAGGAGGGGAGGCAGTAATAACAATAACTACGACAATAATAATAAATAGCAAATCAGGATCGGAGCAGTATCTTCTGAAGCTGGAATACGGCTCTGATTCTGATTATTTTTTCCTTATTACCCCCGATTCCTTATTACCCCCGATCGGATGGATTCGGAGGCGACCGCTTTCCTGCTGTCGGACGGTAGGTTTATCCTGTTCATGAAGGATAGGGTGAAGCAAAACGCGGATCATCATTCGATATTTCGTTACTTCCGCTTCTTCACCGAATTTTCCTGTCGCCTGTTCCAATTCTACGTAGCTCGCTTGGTTTGCTATGCTAGTTCGAGGCGCTGGTTGCGTTGATGGGAGGGGGTCAAATTGAACGCTTCGTTTGTATCGAAGCGTGAGGACTATCCGGCAAAGCTGGACTCCCCGAAAAATCCTGCTACGTCGATATCATGCCATCCGCAGTAATCCTCTCGAAGATATTGCCATTCTCGAAGATGCCTCCTCATTATGAAGAGCGGGTGTACTGCAGCGCAGGATATCGCAAAGTAACTTGGGACTGCTGAATAATCCTCCGGGGTGCCTACGAAGGTTTTGTTCACCGCGCTTCTCAGGGCTAATGGTGGTCGTGAAAATGTTCTGCCGCTGGACCGCCTGACGGAATATTTGACTCCTCTCTGACGCGAATCTGGTAAGTGACATGGCAAGTGGAACACTTCATCATCGATTCGCTCAATTGCCGCAAGGTATGCCGGGGGTCTTTCCGGGACTCGGCATCAGCGGCGATTTCGTCGAACGCCTTGTGCACAGACATGCCGAGCTGCATGAATTCCTTGGGCAGCACCGATTGGAGATGATTTTCACCCTTATGCGCCATACCCATACCCAGCGCACGAGCATGCTCTGCTACCGCCACCATGTCTTCCTTGGACAGAGCCTCGAGAATGCGCTGAGTTCCTGATAGCAGGGCGCGCATTTCCTTTAATATGTGATCGCGCTGAGGCTCATTCAGCGTGAGGACTTGACGTTTATCGATTTCACTGGCGATGGCAGTAGCGGCTATAAAAGCCAGCAGAGCAGTAAAAACAGCCAAAATCTTTTTCAACTTGATCTCCCGTCCGTTCGGTTTCTACTCACTCACTTATTAGCGCGTCATGACTCCTGCAATCAGCTTTTACCGGGATTATCGCCCTAATACTGAGCATGTCAACCGATAGCTCCGATAGCTACTCAGGATCCCTTACGTTCGGTTGTCGCTGACCTGTCGAGCGTGCAGATCGTGGGGGTCGGAGCGGATAATTTCAACTTCAATAAATTCACCCGGTTTTACGTTTTTTGCCTTGCCGATATAAACCAGGCCATCGATTTCCGGAGCGTCGGCAGTACTACGGGCGACAGCCTTGTTTTTGCTTACGTCGTCTATCAGGACAATCATGCGTTTGCCGATTTTGCGGGCCAGGCGTTCAGCACTGATTTTTTCCTGTATTGCCATGAAACACGCCCGTCGCTCTTCTTTCACCTCTTCCGGCACGGGATCGGGAAGAGCGTTCGCCGCCGCACCCTCGACAGGTGAATAGGCAAAGCAGCCAACACGATCGAGTTGCGCTTCCTCGAGAAACTCCAGGAGTTGTTCGAATTCCGCCTCTGTTTCTCCGGGAAAGCCGACAATGAAGGTACTGCGCAGGGTGATATCCGGACAGACTTCACGCCATCGCCGAATGCGGGAAAGATTGTTTTCGGAGTTGGCCGGACGTTTCATTGCCTTCAAGATACGGGGACTAGCGTGCTGAAACGGTACATCGAGATATGGAAGAATTTTCCCCTCGGCCATGAGCGGAATCACTTCATCGACATGCGGGTAAGGGTAAACATAATGGAGGCGAACCCATACTCCCAATTCGCCGAGCGAGCGCGCCAAGTCGGTCATCCGCGTTTTCAGCGGCCTGCCTTGCCAGAAACCGGTGCGGTATTTGACGTCTACCCCATAAGCGCTCGTATCCTGCGAAATGACGAGCAATTCCCTGACCCCTGCGTTCACCAGGTTTTCCGCTTCCTCCATCACCTGATGGATGGGGCGACTGACGAGGTCGCCGCGCATCGAAGGGATGATGCAGAAGGTACAGCGGTGATTGCAACCTTCGGAGATCTTGAGATAAGCGTAATGCCGGGGCGTCAGCTTTATGCCTTGTGGAGGAATGAGACTGGTATAGGGATCGTGCGGCTGGGGCAGATGCATGTGGACCGCAGCCATTACTTCGGGCAGGGCGTGGGGTCCTGTCACCGCCAGTACTTGTGGATGGGCTTGCTTGACCACGTCCCCGCCTTCTTTTGCTCCAAGGCAACCGGTGACGATCACCTTGCCGTTTTCCGCCAGCGCCTCGCCGATAGCGTCGAGTGACTCTTCCACTGCGCTATCGATAAAACCGCAGGTATTGACGACTACAAGGTCCGCATCCTCATAGGTAGAGGAAGTTTCATAACCTTCGGCACGAAGCTGGGTAAGGATCTGCTCGGAATCTACCAAGGCCTTCGGGCAACCGAGGGAGACAAAGCCGATACGGGGAGTCTGCTGTTTCAGAGATGCCATTTGATTTGTAATATCGCTTTCCTCGAAGGAAAGTCAGAGTGAGAAGAATGATGTGTTTTTGCAGAGACAAAATATCCGGCTGAGGATTCCCCGGAAGGCGGGAAAACGCTTCAGGATTTTTGAGGGTGAGAACGGCTTGAGCAAATGAAGCTCACGCATGATGAGCAAACAGGTTTCCAGCTAGCCAGATTGAGCTGATCCCGAGCGTGATGAGGGCAACCTGCTTGATGGTCGCGTCGATTTCGGGGCGCCTGTGCAAGCCCGGTATGAGATCCGACATTGCCACGTAAATCATGGCCGCCGCTGCGAGGCCCAGCAGCGATGGGATCAGGTGCCGCATGTCCTGCAACATGAAGTAGGCCGCCATGCTCCCAAGCAGGGTGGCCGCGCTGGACAGCAGATTGAAAAGCAGTGCTTGTTTTCGGGTATACCCGGAATTGAGCAGTATCAGAAAATCGCTGGCTTCCTGGGGAATTTCATGGGCAATGATGGCAATGGCGGTGACAATACCCAACTGTATGTCGGCCATGAAGGCGGCAGCAATCAGTATGCCGTCGACGAAATTGTGAAACGTGTCACCCAGCATGATCATCATGCCGCTGCGGCCATAGTCATGCTGATGTGTTCCGGTGGCGATTACGCTGCGGGTGGGATCATGAACTTCACATTCTTGGGAATGGCAGTGACGCCACAATACTAGTTTTTCCAGAATGAAGAATAGCAGGATGCCGAACAGCACCGTAGCCGTCATTTGCCCCGGGTTTTTAGAAAGTTCGAGCGCTTCCGGTAGGGCGTTGAGGAAAGCGGCTCCCAATAGCGCCCCGATGGCATACGAGATCAATATCTGAACCCAGGAGGTGCGTGTGTTGAGCGTCAGCACGGCAGCGAACAGTACGCTCAGGATACCCCCGAACAGGCTGGTGACGATGATCCAGGCAAAGGTCGACATGGATGCTATTGAGATACTGGCGGGAAAAGGCGCGATTATACGCTGTTGCGCCCAAATTACGGTGACGGCGGAGTGGATCCGGTCGCAAGACCCTTCCAACCGGAATATTTATCGCCGTTATCGCTGCTGTACCGGGCGATTTATGTTAGCCAGATCAAGGCGGCCATACGTCCTGTGCTGCCATCGCGCCGATAAGAAAAAAACCTCGCGGGATCGCTGAAAGTACATTCCCCTCCGCCATATACCGCGGGAATGCCGGCATTCTTCAACTGCTGCCGCGCCAGCAGGAAAAGGTCGGCATACCATTTCCCCTTATGGGGACCCGGGCGGAAGGCGAGGGCGGCTTCTTCATCGCGCTGGATAAAAGCCTGTCGTACTTCCTCCCCGACCTCGAAATATCCCGGACCGATTGCCGGGCCGAGCCAGGCCATAAGAGAAGCCGGATCTGTTCCCATCGCAGATATGGCCTGTTCCACGATTCCTCCGGCCAATCCGCGCCATCCGCCATGAAGCGCGCCTACTGTGGTTCCTCCGCGGTCGCACAACAATATGGGCAGACAGTCGGCTACAAGAATCGCGCAGATATGGGCGGCGCGCTGACTGAATGCGGCATCCCCGCAGGATGTGGACGTGCAGTCGTTGCGGTCGATACCGATCGTGCTTGTGCCATGCACCTGGTTCAGCCACCGGGGGTCGGCGGGTAAACACCGCCGCAGCAGAGCGCGGTTTTGTTCGACCGCTCCCGTGTCGTCGCCTACATGGCCGCCCAGGTTAAGGCTGGCATAGGGGCTCTGACTCACTCCACCGTTGCGTGTAGTGAACAATGCCTTGACATTGGGCGGGGCCGGCCAGTCGGGAGTGATCCAGTCGTTCATTTGATCATGGCTGGAATTGCATGGGATTCTTTATCACGCGCTTTCTGAAGCATCAGCAGCAGGTTGCTCATGTCTTCCGGCAATGGCGCTTCCCATCCCATTCTCTGGCCGTTCTGCGGATGCGTCAATTCCAGCTTGTGGGCATGCAACGCCTGCCGGGGAAAAGCAGCCAACTGCATCGTCGCACTGCTGCCTTTTTTTGCTTTGCCGCCATACAACGGATCTCCCACCAGGGGATGGCCGAGAGACTGCATGTGCACGCGTATCTGATGGGTGCGCCCTGTCTCCAGTCCGCACCGGAGCAAGGTGCAATCGGTGAATTGCTCCAATACCTCGTAACGTGTGCGCGCTTCCTTGCCACTCGCGACTACTGCCATTCTGGTCCGCTGTACCGGATGGCGGCCGACCGGAGCGTCAACCCTTCCGTGGGAGGAAACGCTGCCCCAGACCAGCGCCAGATACTCCCGTTTGACCGTGCGCTTTTGCAACTGGCGCACCAGGCTGGTTTGGGCTTCCAGGGTTTTTGCCACTACCAGGAGACCGCTGGTTTCCTTGTCCAGACGGTGAACGATACCGGAGCGCGGTATGCCGCTTAATTGAGGGGAATGGTGCAGCAATGCATTGAGCAGGGTGCCCTGCCAGTTTCCGCTGCCGGGATGGACGACGAGCCCCGCGGGCTTATCGATGATAATGATGGCGTGATCTTCATGGACAATATCCAGCGCAATGGCTTCCGGCTCATGCGCAGTTTCAGCAGGATCGCGTGCGGGAGAGAGTACGATCTTTTCCCCACCCCACACTTTCTGCCGGGGAAGGCTGCATGCGCCATCTACGCTTACCCTCTTTTCCAGAATCCAAGATTGCAGCCGGCTGCGAGACCATTCGGCCAATAGTTGCGCCAGGGCCTGATCCAGCCGGAGGCCGGCGCAATGGTCGGGAATGATCAGTTCCACAACCCTCCCCGGCGGCTCGGGCGCCGGATGCGCTGGTTCGGGCACTATAGGCTTTGGGCTATAATGGTTATTCCTTTTTCCTGGCACTGAATTCATCATGTTACGTAGTGTAGCTTTATTTCTCGCATTGCTGCTATCGGCATGCGGCCTGTTTCCCAAGGAAATGGAGGACACCAAGGCGTGGTCGGCGAGTAAATACTATACCGAGGCAAAATCGGAATTGAACGATGGCAATTATGCTGCCGCCATCAAACTTTTTGAAGCGCTGGAAGCGCGCTACCCTTACGGGCGCTATGCGCAGCAGGCGCAGCTGGAAATCGGCTATGCGCATTACAAGGATGGCGAGCAGGCGCTGGCGATTGCGGCTGCCGATCGTTTCATCAAGCTTCATCCAAACCATCCCAATGTGGATTATGCGTATTACCTGAAGGGTCTGGCGAATTTCAACGATGACCTGGGGTTGATGGGCATCGTCACGGAAAAGATTCTCAACCAGGACATGAGCGAGCGCGATCCCAAGGCATCGCACGAATCATTTGAAAATTTCAAGGAGCTGGTGAACCGTTTTCCCAAGAGCAAGTACGCGCCCGATGCAGTGCAACGCATGAAGCATCTGGTCAACGTCGTAGCGCTGAATGAAATACAGGTGGCGCGCTACTATATGAAACGGGGAGGGTATGTTGCCGCAGCCAACCGCGCCCAATATGCCTTGAAGGAATATCCGCAAACCCCGGCGACGGAAGAGGCCTTGTTCATCATGGTGAAGGCCTACGACGCCTTGGGCATGACTGATTTGCGCGATGATGCCGATCGTGTCATGAGAAAAAACTTTCCAAACAGCCGTTTTCTATCCGACTCGACGGGGACCAACGGCGAGCCCTGGTGGAAATTCTGGTGATGCCAGCAATGCTCCGGCTGAAGCTGTGGAGCGACTGGATTGCAAAACGGAGGCCAGACTAGGACGCCAAGGGATCGAGCGCTGATCTCTCCAGTATCGATTCGTCGCTCGTTACCTCATCCTGCAGGCGAATGGCGATAACATCGCATTTCGCATGATGGAGAACGCTGTTTGCTGTCGATCCCAGCAGTAGTGCAAGGCCGTGGCGCCCATGCGAGCCGACAACGATGAGGTCGACCTGTTCCTGCTCTGCTACGCGAACTATTTCCTGTGCGGGCACGCCCCATACCAGCCAGCGCTGCCGGACGTCCACTCCCAAACGGTCAGCCACTTGTTCCAGCTTCTTTTTTTCCGCTTCCAGCAACTCGTAAGCTGAATATTCCTCGAGGGGGACAATGGTTCCATATGCCATATCAGGCATGGGAATGTTATCAAGCACATGAATGATGCTGAGCTTTGCCTGAAATGTTTCCGCCAGATACCTTGCTTTTCGGATAACGTGATTTCCGTGCTCCGAAAAGTCCACTGCCAGCAGAATATGCCTGTAGCTACCGATCATTTTCTTTATTCATATCCGCAGCGCGAACTCACCAAATATTGCTCTCCGGGTTCTCTCCCATCATGCTATTTCTCATAAGGCCGAGATTACATTACCTCAATTTCTGGATAGTGACAAATCCCGCAGGCAAGCTCATTCCAGCCTGTATGGCTTCACCGCGTCTCCGGAGAGTCGTAAGCAAGCGGTGGTGAAGATTTCTGGGGAGCCTCGAGCATCGTTCTCAACACTTTCCAGACGTTTTCCACGATTTTTTCCTGGGCCCGAGCGGTGGGATGTATTCCATCTGCCTGAAAAAATTCGCGTTTGTTACCGAAGCCATCCAGGAGAAACGGCACGAGTTTGATGTCGTGGCGTTTGGCGAGTTGAGGGTAAATATCCTGAAACTTTTGAGTATATGTTATGCCATAATTTGGCGGCAATTGCATTCCGGCCAACAGTACAGTGGCATTGTTCCGCTTGCAGGCTTCAATGATGGCTTCGAGATTGTCCCGGATGGATCCGATGGACGCTCCTCTCAGTCCGTCATTACCTCCCAACTCGACAATGACGATGTCAGGACGATGGGTCTTGAGCGCTTTCTCGATCCGGTTGCGTCCTCCCCATGCGGTCTCGCCACTGATGCTGTTATTGATCAGATATGTCTGTGATTGTGCTTGCAGCCGGTTCTTGAGCAGGTTGACCCAGCCTGCATCCGGAGGCAAGCCATAACCGGCAGATAAACTGTCGCCGAATACCATAACGGTCGTGGCTCCGGAGGCGGGCGCGGGCGCCGGCCCCACGGTTGCGCCCAAAGTGGGGGTAAAGAATGCCGATATCAGATAGAGAATAACCAGGAAATTTTTCATGACAGATAATGTTGTAGTACGGCCCATCGTGCAGGCGATTGGATTGACCAAGCAAGTGAATACCGGCGACGAACAACTCACCATTCTGGAGAACATCAATTTAAGCATCAATGCTGGCGATTCCGTCGCCGTAGTAGGAGCGTCGGGTTCAGGAAAGTCGACATTGCTGGGGTTGTTAGCAGGATTAGATACGCCTTCGAGCGGTAAGGTTCATCTTGATGGCGAGGATATTTTTCTGTTGGACGAGGATGCGCGGGCGGCACTTCGCGGACGTATGCTGGGATTTGTCTTCCAGTCATTTCAACTGTTGCCGGCGCTCACTGCGATGGAAAACGTGATGTTGCCCCTGGAACTTGCGAATATGTCGGATGCCGGCAGCGCCTCGCGCGAATTGCTTGAACGAGTGGGGCTTGGACAGCGTCTAAGGCATTATCCGCGCCAGCTCTCAGGAGGAGAGCAGCAACGCGTCGCTATTGCGCGCGCCTTTGTTACCCAACCTCGACTGGTATTGGCGGATGAACCGACAGGCAACCTTGATTCTGCGACGGGCGCCCAAATCATAGAGCTCATGTTTGAACTGAACCGCGAGCGTGGGACAACGCTCATTCTGGTAACACACGATGAAGCCATCTCCAGCCGTTGTGCAGGGAGAATACGGCTTGCCGGAGGAAAAATCGTGGATTGAAGAAGTCGAGAAGTATCTTCACGGTGCGGCCAACTGATAAGACGGTGCTTCCCGCTGTACTTCTTGGTATGCTCCTCTCCCTTTCCGGACCCATAATTCGATCGCATTCGGCTAAGTCTCCCTGATGGAAGCTATTTCTGAAATAAAAAGGACTACACCTGTCCGACGCCTGAGAGTCACAATCCTTGGTTTTATACTGGCTGCCCTGATAGCGGGGACCTGGATGTGGCGTAACCCGAGTGGCGCGATCGATGCGAAGAAGAAGACTTCGGAACCTACGCCGGTAATAACAGCGGTCATCAACCAGCAGAACGTACCGGTACAACTCGCTGCCAACGGTACCGTGTCGGCGCAGCAGATGGTGGCCGTGCGTCCCCAGCTGAGCGCAATGATCAGCGCCGTGCATATCAGGGAAGGTCAATTCGTTCGAAAGGGCGAGCCGCTTTTCACGCTCGACGCGCGCACTGAGGATGCCAATGTGCGCAGAACAGAGGGGCAACTGGCGAAGTCACGTGCCGATTTGAGAAATGCGGAACGTAATCTTGAACGCCAGCGGGAACTGTTCAGGCAGGATTTTATTTCGCAGGCGGCCCTGGATGTGGCGGAGAATCAGGTGGATGCGCTACGCGCCCAGCTTACAGTCGATGAGGCTACAGCTCAGGCGAATAGAATCGCCCGCGGCTTCAGCGAAATCACTGCCCCGATCTCTGGTCGTTCGGGCGCCATTTCGGTATATCAGGGCAGCTTGGTGCAGCCCAATGATGCTTTGGTGAGCATTACCCAGATCGATCCGATCAACGTCAGCTTCACCTTGCCGGAACGCGACTTCATACCTTTGCAGCAGGCTTTTGCGAAAGGCGAAGTGCCGGTAACCGTCGAGCTGAATGGGCCGCAAAAACAGACAAGAACGGGCCGCCTGATATTTATCGATAATGCCGTCGATACGGCAAGCGGTACAATTCGTCTCAAGGCAGAGTTTCCCAATGCCGACAGGCACCTGTGGCCAGGCATGTTTGTCATGGTGTCGCTCGCGCCGCAAACTTTGATCCATGCTCTGACGGTGCCGGTGCAGGCCGTGCAGAATGGACCGGAAGGAAAATTCCTGTATGTACTGGACGAAACCGGAAAGGTAAAGCCTTTTTCGGTCGAGGTGCGCCTGGTACAGGAAGGGGTTGCGGTAGTAGAGGGAAAGGCCATTACTTCCGGGATGCATGTGGTAGCGGAGGGGGCGCAGAATCTCCGTCCGGGCAGCGCCGTAACGGAGGCGAGTTCCATCAAGACTGGTGCCGGGGCAGCGGGTAGAAACTCCTGATGAGCAAATTGTTTTGGCAGGGCCGATCTGCAACAGCATGAAGTCAGCGCGATGAATCTCTCGGAACTGTGCATTCGCCGTCCCATCATGACGGTGCTGTTGTCAGCCTCGGCTATTCTCGCCGGCATTATGGCTTACGGTAATTTGCCTATTGCCGCCCTTCCCAGTTATGACTCGCCCACTATTTCGGTGGCAGCGGTATTGCCGGGCGCCAGTCCCGAGACAATGGCTTCCTCTGTGGCAACCCCACTGGAGCGGCAATTCTCGACGATCTCTGGTCTTTCGGTAATCAGTTCCACCAGCACGCTTGGCAATACTGCGATTACCCTGGAATTTGACCAGAAACGGGATATCGACAGCGCGGCAATTGACGTACAGGCGGCCTTGCTGCGAGCCGAGCGCGCTCTCCCGATCGAGATGACGTCACCCCCTTCGTATCGCAAGATCAATCCTGCCGACTCGCCCATCCTCTTTCTTACGCTGACATCGCCTTCGATGTCGTTGTCGGAACTGAACAGCCTTGCCGAAGACCTGATTGCTCCCACTTTATCAACGCTCTCGGGCGTTGCGCAGGTCCAGATCAACGGCCAGAAAAAATACGCCGTACGTATCCATGTCAATGCGGAAGCGCTTGCTGTCCGTAATTTGACGCTGGACGATATCGCCACTGCGCTGGGAACTGCCAACGCCAATACGCCGATAGGCACTCTCGAGGGACCGCGTCAGACGCTTACCATTCAGGCCAACCGCCAGCTCGGAAACGCGGCAGCCTTCGCGGATCTGATCGTAGCGACCTCTGATGCAGGGAACCCCGTGCGCCTCTCGGAAGTAGCGGAAGTTGAAGACAGCGTTCAGTCGGTCAAGACCGCAAGCTGGGCCAATGGGGAGCGGGCAATAACCTTGTCGGTGCAGCGCCAGCCGGGCGCCAATACAGTGGCGACCGTGGATGCCATAAAAGCCGCCCTGCCGGCGCTGGTCGCCCAAATGCCTTCGTCGGTGCAACTCAAGCTGACCAGCGACCGCTCGGTTTCGATTCGCGACTCGATTCATGATGTGCAGGTGACGCTGGCGGTAACGATCGTACTCGTTCTACTTGTGATTTTCCTGTTCCTGCGGAAGGCTTCCGCCACGCTGATTCCGGCGCTGTCGCTGCCGATCTCCCTGCTTGGAACCGTAGCGATGATGTATCTGCTCGATTACAGCCTGGACAATATTTCCCTGCTGGCAATCACGCTCGCGGTCGGCCTGGTCGTGGATGATGCCATCGTAATGCTGGAAAATATCGTTCGTCATATCGAGGAGGGGATGCCGCCCTTGCAGGCGGCTCTGGTGGGGTCGAAAGAGGTGAGTTTTACCATCATGTCGATTTCCCTCTCGCTGGTGGCCGTCTTCATCCCGATTTTTTTCATGCCCGGAGTAATCGGCCTGCTTTTTCATGAATTTGCAGGGGTAGTGGGCATCGCCATCATGATGTCGGCACTTGTCTCGCTCACGTTGGTGCCCGTGATGACAAGCCGGTATATCGTCCAGCACGAGTCCGAGGGCAGAAGCCTGAAGTGGACCGCCTGGTTCGAGCGGGGATTCATCCGTACCCTGGGAGTCTATGAACGCTTCCTCGATCTCGCGTTGCTTCATCGCCGTACCGTGCTCGGCATTGCCATGGGCACCTTCATTGCCACGGCAGGCTTGTTCGTGGTCTTGCCCAAAGGTTTTTTCCCTACGGAGGATATCGGACAGGCGCTGATCACCGTGGACGCGGTTGAAGACATTTCCTTTCCAGCCATGACAGAATTGTTGCAGCAAACGGGGGAAATCATGCGCGCCAATCCGGCTGTTGACACACTCATCGTCAATGCGACCGAAAGCAATAGCGCCCGGTTGTTCATGACCTTGAAGCCGCGGAGCGAACGGCCCCCTCTCAACAAGGTAATGGAAGATTTGCGGCGCGAGGTCAGCGCTATTCCTGGCGTCAACGTTTTCATCAATCCCATTCAGAATCTCAGGCTGGGAGGACGCACCAGCAAGAGCCGTTATCAATATGTCATGCGCAGTGTGCGCGCGGAGGAATTGCGCGGTGCGGCAGAGGGTTTGATGGCGCGCATGCGTGCCGATCCGATATTCCGCGATGTCACCAGTGATTCCCAGTTGAAGGGGCTGCAGGCGCAACTCAATATCAATCGTGACAAAGTCAATCTGCTGGGCGTGCAGATGTCCGATATACGTTCTCTGCTGTACAGCGCGTTTGGTGAGCGCCAGGTGTCGACGATCTATACCTCCAGCGACAGTTATCCGGTTATCCTGCAGGTAGCATCGGAGGACCGCGCCGACGAGAGTGCGTTCGATAAAATCTATCTGCGTGGCAAGAACGGCATGCTGGTGCCACTCTCCAGCGTTGCATCGGTTGAACGCCAGGTGGGACCCCTTGCGATCAACCACTCCGGCCAGCTCGAGTCGTTGACCATCTCGTTCAATCTCGCGCCCGGGGCCGCGCTGGGAGAAGCCTCTGTCCGAATAGAGAAGTTCAAGCGCGAACTGAATGTCCCCGCCAGCATTCTCACGAGCTATGCGGGGGATGCGGCAGCATTCCAGTCTTCACAGGCAAGCCAGGTGATACTCATCATCGGCGCATTGCTGGTCATCTATGTTTTGCTTGGTGTGCTGTATGAAAGCTATATCCATCCCGTTACGATCCTTTCAGGACTGCCATCGGCTGCAGTTGGAGCTTTGGGAATGTTATGGCTGTTCAATATGGAACTCTCGATCATCGCCATGATCGGCATCCTTATGCTGATCGGCATAGTTAAAAAGAACGCGATCATGATGATCGATTTCGCGCTCGATGCCCAACGCAACGAAGGGATGACACCTCAGGAAGCGATCAGGACCGCTTGCCTGCTGCGATTCCGGCCAATCATGATGACTACTCTGGCGGCCCTGATGGGTGCGCTTCCTATCGCCCTGGGATTGGGAGCAGGCGCGGAACTGCGCCAGCCGCTGGGTCTTGCCGTGGTGGGTGGACTACTGTTTTCTCAGGTGATCACCTTGTTCATCACACCGGTGATCTATCTATACCTGGACCGATACTCCGGCAAAGGACCATTGAAGCTCGAGACGGGGGACCTGGCGGGACAGCGGGCGTAGATCGTATTGGACGCCCACCCAAGTCGAACTGACAGGGAGCCGAAGAATCCGCCTATCCTCTGCAGGATTTCGATGATCATGAGAGTGTAATGCGAGTGCCCTTGATCCACGCCCCAGATCCAGCCCCAATAGTCACTGCCCAAGCATCAAAGGGGCGAGAACAATCAGAAAGAAAAAAATCGAGGAGGTTGAGTGCGGCGCTCCCCGATAAGTTCCGCGGCCTCGTCCTCCGAAATTGGAAGAAATACCCAGTTTGGGACTCGGGAGCGAGAACTAAATTTTCTCCGTATCATCGGACGGCGGTTATCAGGGTTTTCGCTATCGCCCCATGCGTGACGCCGTCAGCTTTACGTCAGCCTGCTCCCATGCCCTTTTGAAGCGCGCCTCAATAACTTCGGCTTCGGCTTCCTTTTTCTGGGCGCGCAGGGCCTGCAGCAGCCCGAAAAGAGTCCAACCACTGTCGCGATTGCGTTGCAGGTCGCTCCAGTAGACCGTCTCTGCTTCATCGGGATATCCGGCTTCAAGTAGGATCGCGCCCAGCGCGAGCCGCGGCGGATAGTGCCACTCAGCGGGTTCCGTGTAAACCAGAGCATCCTCGTAGCGGATCGCGCGTTCAAGATGCGCTATGGCCGAATCGAATTTACCGCGAGCGGCGTCAATTTCACCGGCCAGTACTTCCGGAGCAATCCTCAGCACGGTGCGCGGCGTATTCTTGGAGAAAAGCGCACCGTCCAGGCTCGGGTCTTTCATGATCTCGCGCAAGGTTCCCAGTTCCTGCTCGGCTTGGGAAAGACGCCCGGTTGCGACAAATGCGAGACCCCGGACATAATGCCAGCTCCCCTTGAGGAAGGCGTTCGTGACGGGAGGAGAGGGCTCATCGAGTATCTCCTGCCAGTGTCCGAACCTCGCGAGAGCCCAGTAGGGTGTCATGCGGAACACGGCAGTCAGGGGCATTTCCTTCAGCGTGGCATCGTCTATCCTGCTGGCGGTCTTGCGGGCGGATTCGATCGCCATTCTGCTTTGACCGTTTGCAGTGGCAGAAAACGAAAGAAAGTGGATGTTATGCGGGTAGTAGGCCATCGGGTACAGTCCCTGTGCCTGGCATTGAGCGATGTAGTCCTCGTCGGCCGCTATTGCCAATCGGTTGCTTTTTATCGCATCCCCATACCGTCCCACCCGCTGATAAATGTGCGACGGCATGTGTATCATGTGACCCGCTGCAGGCATCAGCGGGAGCAGGACATCCGCGGCTTTCTCCGCTCGCTCGGGCGTGTTCGTGGGCTCCATTAGATGAATTTGCATGTGCAATGCGGCGGGATGCGCGGGATGGCGGCGCAATACTTCCTCGGTCAGCGCCACGATTTCAGCCGTTCCCGCATGAGGATGGCCGTCCCGCATCCAGTATCCCCAGGGGCGGAGATCCATCACTGATTCCACATAGAGCATTGCGATATCAGGGTCAGCGGGAAAACGCCGATGGACCGTCCGCATTGCTTCAGCATAAGACTTGTCATTTGCCGCGCGATCCCCTGAATCGCCTGAATAACGTTTCTCCAGCGCTCTGATCAGTGCCTGTTCCCTTTCCGAGATCGACTCCATCAGCGATTTCGCCTTTTGCACCAGCTTCAAGGCATCGGGCTCATCGTTGGGATCCATGGGGGCATTGATGTTGGGGCCCAGTACCAGCGCCTGACCCCAGTATGCCATTGCCAGCGCGGGATCGAGTCGCGCGGCTTCGCGGAATGCGCGTCGCGCTTCGGCATGGTTGAAGCCGTAAGCCAGATTGATGCCCTGATTGATAAAGAGCTGTGCTCTTTTATTTGGCGTGCTGACTGGAAACGCATGATTGCCGAGGTTCTGCAACCTGGGGGCCAGTTGCCCATCCGGTCCTGGATGATTCGCCATGGGTGAAGCTTCATAATGCTTGTGGTTTGATCCCTGCGCCGCAGGGGTTCGGCTTTGCTCGCCCACAGCCGAGTCACGCGCTTCTGAGGACGGGCAAAAGACGCTTGTCCCAGCCAATACCAGTCCCATCATAAGGGAATTAAAAGCACGGGATTCCATGTACATCTCCTTAAAAGTATTTTTACAGTTGGGCGGATTGCTTACTCTATTGCTCGAATTCCGCGTTCTAGCAACGCTCTGCCGCGGTGGGATCGATTACAGACAGGATGCGGGAAACACGATTTGCAGGAAAATCGCCTTGTTCGGCGTGGGCTCGTATGGCCATCTCATCGGGTGCAATATAGATGCAGTAAACCTTGTTATCGGTCACATAACTTTCCACCCACTGAATCGGAGATCTCATGTTGGCTAGTACGTTGCATGATTTCTCAGAAATGGCTTGCAGATCCTGAGCGGTAAACGAACCTGCTTCGGGAATCTCACGTTCAATGATGAATTTGGGCATTTATACCTCTTGTTTCGATTAATAAATATATGACTGGTCGTCTTAATAAAAGAGAAAAAAATATTAGCCAGATGCAGGAGGCCTGAAAAAATCTCCGAGCAGATCCTGACAGCATTGCTTGACAGGTGCGGGCGATTTTTCGATCTTCGCTCTCAGCAAAGCTCCCTGCCAGGCATTTATTAATAAATCGGCCATCTCCACCGCTGATTTGTCTGTTCTGACCGTGCCTTGTTGCTGAGCCTTGACCAAGCCAGATTGCAGCAAATCCCGATACCGGGTAACAGCCGTCTGGAGGGATTGCTGGCAAAGAGGACTGGTATCACCTATCTCGCCCATTAGATTCCCAAGGAGGCAGCCACCCTTGAAATCGTTTTTCTCCAGCTCCGCGACAAGCTCATCAAAATAACACTGTATTGCACCCAGTGCGTCGGGCTCGGAGCGTTGTAAATGAGTGGTCAGCTGGGTGATAAAAGGATCGACGTAATGTTGGATAACCTTGGCGCCAAAATCCTCCTTGCTGTCGAAGTAATTATAAAAAGAGCCTTTGGGAATATTTACCGCATCCAGAATTTCCTGGAGACCAGTACCGTGGTAGCCCTGACGCATGAGCATGCTTACACCCTGATTCAACAGATTATCCCTGCTCGCTTCTTTTTTTGCAGATCGCGTCATGTATTAATAATACGACCGGTTGTCTTTTTTCGTCAACTGTTCTTTGCTATGTTCATGCTGAAGCAGATTAACGAACCTCATTCAGTCATACAGAAAAAAGAGACATCCTTTCTCATCCATTGAGTCAATGCTGTGCCCATAACATTCTCGTACGGAGTTCGGAGGCGGTGCGCACTGGCTTAGATCGACATGCTTCGGGCTGGGACGCGCAAGCCGCCAGGATCGCGGCGCAGAAAGCGAATGCGCCCGGCAAAATCACCGGAGGGCGTACAGCCGGCTCATCAGGAGAGCGAAGTGCTCGTCATGCGTACACCAAAGCAGTCGAGTGGGGATACGTCAACCTTCATCCGGTTAAAGCTGAGGTTCGAGTTGAGGATAAAAAGCCAGAACGCGCTACATTGAAGATTGGGAAATTGTTGAATACTGGCGTGGGAATCCAGGCAAAAGAAAGGCAGCGCGCGAGCAACGCGGGTTCTGGAGCATGAAGAACTGCTCTCACATGCGGGGGCGCGTACAATCGAGATAATTTATCGCCGCACACCAGACCGGGTTAAGCCATTGAATAGTAAACGAAGGAGTGAATAGCAAGAAAGGGGCTAGCAACCTTCGCTAGCCCCTTGATTTTGGCGCGCCCGGCAGGATTCGAACCCACGACCCCTTGGTTCGTAGCCAAGTACTCTATCCAACTGAGCTACGGGCGCTATGACTGGTAACTACTCTGGCATATCCAGTGCCGTGCGTGATTATATCAGACTGATGCACTTCCGAGTCAAAGCATTCCATCTGATCTTATCTTTGAAACACTGACTGGTCATATTCTGATGCATTTATCACCCGTTCATCGTACCACGAGTTTTCCCCCTGGCCTTCTTCCATGCACGAAGAGAGGAGCAAGCACCGGCTGGCCGTTCTCGTCCTCGAAGGATTCGCGAACCCTTGATATTTGTTAATATTCGGGTCATCAGTAGCCCCAAGTCAAAGGAGTTCAAAAAATGGCTATTACAGAACAGCAAATACAGGTCGCACTCAGGGAAATTACCGATCTCACCACGGGCAAGGATTACATAAGCACCAACGAGGCGCGCAATATCGTCATCGAGGGCAATAATGTATCGCTGGATATTGTGCTCGGTTATCCCGCAAAAAGTGTAATGGAGGATATTCGCGCTCAGGTGATTGGAAAGCTCAAAGCCATTCCGGGAATCGGGAGTGTAAATGCCAATGTTTCAAGCAAGATCGTTTCCCACGCAGTTCAGCGGGGAGTGAAGCTCATCCCGGGAGTCAAGAATATCATTGCCGTGGCCTCGGGGAAGGGCGGGGTGGGCAAATCCGCCACGGCAGTCAACCTTGCGCTGGCGTTGGCAGCCGAAGGCGCTTCTGTCGGGATACTGGACGCCGATATTTATGGTCCCTCACAACCGCAAATGCTGGGCATTACCGGCAGGCCGGAGTCTCCCGATGGCAAGACCATCGAACCGATGAGAGCGCATGGTATTCAGGCCATGTCCATCGGGCTTCTGATCGATGCGGAAACACCGATGGTGTGGCGCGGGCCCATGGTTACCCAGGCTCTGCAGCAGTTGCTGACTGATACCCGGTGGGAGGAAATAGATTATCTCATTGTGGACATGCCGCCGGGAACGGGCGATATCCAGTTGACACTTGCGCAGAAAGTGCCGGTGACAGGGGCCGTCATTGTTACGACGCCTCAAGATATTGCGTTGCTCGATGCCCGCAAGGGATTGAAGATGTTCCAGAAAGTAGGCATTCCCATAATTGGCATCATCGAAAATATGAGCACGCACATTTGCTCGAACTGCGGGCATGAAGAGCATATTTTTGGCACAGGTGGCGCGGAAAAAATGTGCAGGGATTACGATGTGGAATTGTTGGGAGCGTTGCCCCTCGATATAAAAATTCGCGAACATACCGATTCCGGAAATCCGACAGTCGTTGCAGAGCCTGACGGACGAATATCGGAAATTTATCGCAGTATCGCTCGCCGCCTCGCCATGAAAATCGACGAGTTGTCGTTGGACCATTCCGCGCTGTTCGCCAGGATTGTGGTTGAGGATACCTGATTCCGGAAATGGAAAGATGATCTCTGGAAGGAGGCGGGGAGGTTTGGCTGCTTTCCGTCTTCCCCCGCTTGTACATTCTGTTCACCTCGCATTCTTTTTTTCAACATGACAATCAAGTCGGATAAGTGGATTCGCCGGATGGCGATGGAGCACGGCATGATCGAGCCGTTCGAGCCGAACCAGGTCAAGCATGCCCCTGACGGACACAAGATCGTTTCATACGGCACTTCGAGTTATGGGTACGACATTCGCTGCTCGGATGAATTCAAGCTGTTCACCAATATCAACTCCGCCATCGTGGATCCTAAAAACTTCGATTCCAACTCCTTTGTCGACGTGAAAAGCAACATCTGTCTTATTCCGCCCAATTCCTTTGCGCTTGCCCGCACAGTTGAATACTTTCGCATTCCGAGAAATGTATTGACCATTTGCCTCGGAAAATCCACTTATGCCCGTTGCGGCATCATTGTCAACGTCACCCCCTTCGAGCCGGAGTGGGAAGGTTTCGTTACACTGGAGTTTTCCAATACCACACCTCTTCCCGCAAAGATTTACGCGAATGAAGGGGTAGCGCAGGTAATCTTTTTCGAATCTGACGAGATCTGCGAGACCTCTTACAAGGACAGGGGGGGGAAATACCAGGGGCAGCATGGGGTGACACTGCCAAAAATCTGAACACATCCGATCCTTCCCTCACAAGCCTGTCCCAAGCTTCTGAGGGGGTCTAAGGGCTTGTCCTGAACACCGTTCGATCCTCGATCCATCAACAGCCTCGAAGATCAGGGCGAGCGGCGATGAAAGATTCAGGGCAAACGATGGCCCTTTATCCATCCCGACTCAGGTAGAGAGATATTGATCGTTATGCAAGCTTCGGGCAACAGACAAAGCGGCACTTAACTTCGCCCGTCTACTTCACCCCTAGTATTTTCCTTATTTTGCAAAATCCCCAACTGCGGGAATACGATACGTCCAAGGGGAACTTCGGCGCCCACACAGGGTCTTTTCCACATTCAAAAAAACGCTTGATTCCGCCGGAATCAAGTCTATAATCCGCATTTTTTTAAGTTATCAAATCGAAGGACAGGAGGTCATCATGACAGGCAAAGCAAACTACTTCATCACGGCCGATCTGGTAAATATTCATACCCCCGTAACGTAGCGTCTTCAAAAGGAAGGGCGATCTCATGCAAATGCGTAATACCGCTCTACGGCAACCCGTAGAAGTAGAAGAAATATTCGACACTCACCCCGAAGTCAGCCTGGATTTTGAACACGTTCAGGCAGCCCTCAAACAGGGCTACAGCAAGCCATTCCTGCTGGTTGACAGTAATATCATCCGCAACAAGGCCCGAAGATTCAAAGCGGCCATGCCGCGCGTGCAGCCGCACTACGCGGTCAAGGCCAATCCTGATCCGCGCGTATTGAAAACGCTGATCGAGGAAGGCGTTGGGTTTGAAATTGCCTCCATTTCAGAGCTTGACCTCCTGCTCAGCCTGAATGTGCCTGCCGCGGATATTTATTACAGTAATCCGATGAAATCCCGGGCGTACCTGGAATATGCCGCAGCCAAAGGCGTGGAGTGGTATGTACTGGATAGTGTCGAGGAGCTACGCAAGATCGTCAGCGTGAAGCCGGATGCGAAACTGTATTTGCGGATCGATACGCCCAACATCGGGAGCGACTGGCCGCTTGCCGGCAAGTTCGGCACGCATGTGGCCGAGATCAAGGAGATTATTGACGAAGCCGCGAACCTTCAGGCTGATCTCGCCGGCGTGACCTTCCACGTCGGATCGCAATGCCGTAATCCGCAGAACTGGCGGGTGGGCATCGAGCGGGCAATCAAGGTATTCGCCGACATGCGCCAGGCAGGATTGTCACCGCGTTTGCTCAATATCGGCGGCGGCTATCCGGTGCGGCATGTCAAGCCCATTCCATCGATAGAAGTTATCGGTGAGGTCGTGAACGAAGCGATTGCGAACCTGCCGGAGAACATTCGCATCATGGCTGAGCCCGGGCGCTACCTCGTCTCGGATGCGGCCTATTTTGTCTGCCGCGTAGTAGGAACGGCCACCCGCAACGGCAAACGCTGGATGTATTGGGATGCAGGCGTCTTTGGGGGCGTGATCGAGGTCACGGAGGGTTTACGGTATGAAATTCTTTCTGATCGCACGGGACCGAGCATTCCCTGGTCTGTAGCAGGGCCAACCTGTGATTCGGTCGATATTTTGATGCGCGATGAACTCCTGCCGGAGGATATCGAGGAAGGCGATTTCATCTATATACCCAATGCCGGCGCTTATACGACAGCCTACGCCAGTAACTTCAACGGCTTTCCTTTGCCAGAGGTCGTCGTCCTGTAAGTCAATAAAATCAGGATTCCCGCTTGCCAGCCCGCTTCTCGACAAGCTGTTTCCGGGACGGTCAGGCAGCGCAATCGGACAATAATAATAAAAAAGGCGGGTCACAGTTATCTGTGGCCCGCCACTTTTTTTGCAGGAACGCTTGTCGGGAATCAGAGCCCGGAACTCAGAGTCGCTGAGCGCCTTGTTCCTGCTGACTCGCCATGCGATCGAGTGTGACAAAATGGTACTCCAGCCCACTGTCATCCACATGCTCTTCGCGCGAGACCTCCCACCAATCATTCCTGTCAAATTCCGGAAAATACGTATCACCCTCGAAATCCCTGTGGATCTCGGTCATATACAGGCGATCACATAGCGGCAGCATTTGCTGGAATATATCTGCACCCCCAATGACGAAACATTCGTTCCCTTGATCGGGATGCCCCTCTTCTCCGCTTCTTATCTGCTTGCAGGCGCTGAGCGCTTCTCCTATGGAGCTGACCACCAGTGCGCCCGGAACTTCATAATCAGGTTGTCTTGTGATAATGATGCTGGTGCGGCCGGGAAGAAGCCGGCCGATGGATTCATACGTCTTGCGTCCCATGATCATGGGATGCCCCATCGTAAGCTCCTTGAAATGCTTGAGGTCGTGCGGCAAGTGCCAGGGGATCGCGTTCTTATGACCGATGGCGCGATTTCGCGCCATCGCCACCAAAACGGAGAGTCGAGGTGTCATACTGCAATGGGTGCCTTGATTGACGGATGAGGGTCGTACCCTTCCAGGTTGAAATCCTCATACCGGAAGTCGAAAACGTTCCGGATTGCCGGGTTCAATTTCATGATAGGCAGTTTTTTCGGCCCCCGCTCCAATTGCTCGCGTGCCTGTTCCAGATGGTTGAGATAAAGATGCGCATCGCCAAAAGTATGGACGAATTCACCCGCGCGTAAATCACAGCTTTGCGCCAGCATGAGCGTAAGCAGAGCATAGGAGGCAATATTGAACGGAACGCCCAGGAAGATGTCAGCGCTGCGCTGGTAAAGCTGGCAGGAAAGCTTGTCCTCCGCCACATAGAACTGAAACAGCGCGTGGCACGGCGCCAGCTTCATTTCCTGCAGTTCCCCCACATTCCAGGACGATACCAGCATGCGCCGGGAATCGGGCGTGTTCCTGATCTGCTCGACTACCTGTTCGATCTGATCGATATGGCCTCCCTTCCCGTTCGGCCAGGAGCGCCACTGGCGGCCATATATCGGTCCCAGATCGCCATTCTCATCCGCCCATTCATCCCAGATGGAAACGTCATTTTCGTTGAGATACCTTATATTGGTATCCCCTTTCAAAAACCAGAGCAGTTCGTAAATGATGGATTTCAGATGCAGTTTCTTTGTCGTCAGCAGGGGAAAACCTTCAGACAGGTCGAAGCGCATCTGGTAGCCGAAAACGGAGAGAGTGCCTGTGCCGGTGCGATCGGATTTTTTTTGTCCGTGCTCCAGAACATGCTGCATGAGATCGAGGTACTGGCGCATCGAAGTCGGTATTGTCGGGCTGCGGAATTTAGTAAAAGGAAACGCCCCGAGTATAATGGACATTCTAACAGAATAAAGGTGATTCCATGCTTGCAGCGCTCACGCAGAAAAATGCTCCCCTCGCCTCCCTTGACGACGCAGGCAAAGTCACTCATATCCTGGTGGTATTGCCCGCCCGGCCCGAACCATCGGGTGAGCTCGATTTTTTCGGAAAAGATTTGCTGAGCGTCCTGTTGTCGCGGCGCAAAATGAAGGCGGAAGAAATCAGCGGAACGCCGGTTTCAGCCAATCTCCCGAGTGGCGAATTATGCGCGTGGGTGAGGGTCGATCCGATCAAGTCCGTGTTCGAGCAGCAAGTATCGATGCGTAAAGCCTTGCAGTTGTTACTGGAAGAAAGCCCTTCCGAAATAAGCGTTACCGTTTATGGCGACTCCGCCGAAAAGCGGATGGCGGCGCAACTGGCCCTCTACGCAGCATGGATCAATGGTTCGTTACTGCCATCGCGCAAAACGGGCAAAAAGGAGGAGAACTGCCGCGGGCTCGAACGAATCGTGCTGCACGGGCATGAGGAAGCGGATAATTTTGCCCTGTTGAAGGCCATGGCGGAAGGAAATCTGCTTACGCGGGAGCTTACGGTGTTGCCACCCAATGAGTTGACGCCGGGGCTCTACCGCAAGCGTATCCAGGAACTGGCAACAAGGGAAGGCTGGGACTATCAGGATTTCGATGTCAAAGCGCTGCGCGAGATGGGCGCCGGCGCTTTTGTCGCGGTTGCCCAGGGAAGCGATCCCGAAGACGCAGCCATAGTGCATGTGCGGCGGCGAATGAAAAAAGTGGACAAGACAGCCGCCCTGGTGGGCAAGGGTATCTGCTTCGATACCGGAGGGCATAACCTGAAGCCGGCACGTTACATGCATGGTATGCACGAGGACATGAATGGCTCCGCTGTTGCCCTGGGCATACTGTTGGCTGCAACCCGCGCCAACCTCCCCGTGAATATCGATTGCTGGCTTGCCATCGCACAGAACCATATCAGCCCGCATGCCTACAAGCAGAATGATGTCATCAGGACGCTCAATGGGACTACTGTAGAGATCGTCCATACGGATGCCGAAGGACGAATGGTGCTCGCGGACACCCTGACGATGGCAGCGAGAGAGAAGCCCGATATTATGATGGATTTCGCAACGCTGACAGGAAGCATGCACGTGGCGCTGGGATCGCGCTACAGCGGCATTTTCAGCAATCGCGAAGAGTTGATGCAGAAGGCGTTGACAGCAGGGAGGGTAACAGGCGAACGGGTCTGGGGATTTCCCCTCGATGCGGATTATGATGTTGAACTGGAAAGCAAGATTGCCGATGTGAGGCAGTGCACCCTGGAGGGCGACGCCGATCATATTCTCGCCGCCAGATTTCTCAATCGCTTCGTGGATGACGTTCCCTGGCTGCATATGGACCTTTCCGCGAGCAATCACAAGGAAGGACTGGGTGCGGTGGCAAGCCCGGTGACCGGGTTTGGTGTGGCGTGGGGCGTGGAGATGCTCAGGGTCATGTTTTCAGGCTCCCTTTGACCTTTAACAGGAATAGTGGATATAGATCCTATCTTGTTCCCGCTTATCGAAATTGTTCGGATACATGCCCCTTTCTGATTGAGCGGGTTTTGCAGGCCCACATGCGACCAATATAAAAAAATGGTTCTTCCGCCTGCTGTTACGCTTCACGACCAGAAGCTGAAACTTTTGTATTTCCTGCGAAAAGGAGGATCAGAACATGTCCGACCCTACCATACAGAATCGCGCTGCCGGCGCCGTCATGGGCGCTTTTATCGGGGATGCCCTGGGCCTCGGTCCTCACTGGTACTACGATCTGGCAGTGCTCCGGCGTGACTACGGCGACTGGATCACGACTTATACCGATCCCAAGCCCGGCCGCTACCACAGTGACCTCAAGGCAGGCCAACTGTCACAGACGGGTATCATTCTCCGGCTCATGCTGCGCTCGCTCGTCGAGCGCGGCGGCTATGACGAAGCGGATTTCTGCCAGCGGATGGATGAGGAAATATTCCCATTTCTTAACGGCATGCCCGTGAACGGCCCTGGCGGCTATACCCAGCAGTCGATTCGAGACACCTGGCGCAAGCGTGTTCAGGAGAATCAGCCATGGGGCCAAACGGGAGGTCAGGCCGATACCACTGAAGCAATAGGTCGCACGCTGGCCCTGGCGGTCCGTTACGCCTTTCAGCCACAAGAGATGGCGGCCGTTGTCTCCAGCAATACCCGGCTTACCCAGATCGACGGTACTGTGGTTACCCTGACTGTCGCGTACGGATCGGTACTGAGTCTCCTGGTACAGGGACACCAGCTCAACAGGAGTCTTTCCGGCAAGCTCATGCGATTGGCAAGGGCGGGAAAATTGCCTTTTCATACGATGGCACATACCGACTTGCAGCCGCCCCAAGAAGACCTTCCCTGCGAAAGTGGATATTCCGTCTCTCCGGACGCTCTGCTCACACCCTCATATATAGCGGCAGCTGCGCTAGACCCGGATATCCGGATAGAACCGGCATGGAAAGTCTCCATCGTTTATGGCATGACCTGTGCCATTTATCATCAGCTTCCCGCAGCCTATCATCTCACTGCCCGTTTTCCGAATGATTTCGAATCGGCTGTGCTCCACGCAGTGAATGGCGGTGGCGAAAACCAGGCGCGTGCCGCTTTGACCGGTGCGCTCGTTGGAGCCCAGGTCGGTCTGTCGGGAATACCCCGGCGCTTTCTCGATGGCCTGTATGAAGGCGAGGCACTCCAGAGCCTTGCGATGGATCTGGGATCGAAAGTGGGGACTTCAATCGGCGAGGGAAAAAGCTGAAAACGGGAGGAACGCTGGAAATCCACGATTCTTCTTGAAAGCCCAACCTCACGCAGCCGGCGGAATACCTTGAAGAATGAAACCGCTACACAATCTTCAGCACTATCTTGCCCAGAGTATGCCCCGCTTCGATCAAACGATGCGCTTCGGCGGCTTCCGTCAGAGGCAGCGTGCGGCTGACGTGAATCTTGAGAATACCTTGTTCGAGCAGTCTTGCACCTTGTTCAAGTATGCCGGTTTGGACTACACGCGCCGAATGTAAACCGAAATAAAGGGGAGCAGTCATTTGCACATAGCCGATGCTCAGGTTGCGCAGTCGGGCAGTATTGAGCTGCTTTGCATCACAGACCGTTGAAAGCAGCGATACCACCCTGCCATACAGCCGGATGGCGGAGAAGGATTTGCAGAACGTCTCTCCACCGACAGTATCCAGAGCGAGGTTCACACCCAGTCCCTCCGTCCATTCGAGCGCAGTGTCCACAAAGTCATTTTCGCGATAATCGATTGCAAGCTCGGCTCCCAGGGATTGCACGAAGGCAGCCTTTTCCTCGCTCGAAATTGTCGTTGCAACCCGGGCCTTCAGGTATCGGGCAAGCTGGATGGCAATATGACCCACGCCACCCGCGCCGGCATGAATCAGCGCAATCTGGCTCCCCTTGAGATTGCCACGCTTTATCAGTGCTTCCCAGGCGGTAATCAGAGCCAACGGAACAGCGGCTGCTTCCACCATTGACAGATTCCCAGGTTTCAATGCCAGATAATCTTCATGCACTACCGCATATTCCGCATAGTTTCCGGGCGCTCCGCCCAAACCGTTATTGAAAAAGAAGACTTCATCGCCTGCGCGTACCCGGGTCACTGAACTGCCAACGGCTTCAACCACACCCGCCCCATCACATCCGAGAATGGACGGAAGCCTGTCCGGGTAATACATATTGGCCTTGCGCACCTTGGTATCGATCGGGTTTACGCCCGCCGCGTGCAACTTTACCCGCACATCAAATGCGCCGGCAAGATCGGGCATGGGAACGTCGGCAGGTGTCAACACCTCTGGTGCACCCGGAGCATTCATCAGTATCGCTTTCATGATTTCCCTTTATTCTTCTTTCTGGATGGCTGATCAACAATACGCGTGCGATCCTCGGCTACGAGTGGAACAGGAATGAAAGGCGTAGCGGAGGACGGTAAGGCTATGGGGATATGTTAAACTTCGAGCCTCGATTTGGCTAGAAAAGTGAAATGTCCGGCAATACCTTTGGCAAACTGTTTTGCGTGACGTCTTTCGGGGAATCCCATGGCCCTGCCTTAGGATGCGTAGTGGATGGTTGTCCCCCGGGAATGGAACTGTCCGCTGAGGATATCCAGCAGGATCTTGATCGGCGCAAGCCCGGCACCTCCCGGCACGTAACCCAGCGGCGCGAGCCCGATACGGTGGAAATTCTTTCGGGCGTGTTCGAGGGCAAGACTACGGGAACACCGATCGCGTTGTTGATTCGCAACGAAGATCAACGCAGCAAGGACTACAGCAAAATCATGGATACTTTCCGCCCCGGGCACGCGGACTATGTTTATTGGCAAAAATACGGCATACGCGATTACCGGGGAGGAGGACGTTCATCCGCGCGCGAAACCGCCGTGCGGGTGGCGGCAGCAGCCATAGCAAAAAAATGGCTGCGTGCAAGATATGGAGTGGTAATAAGAGGTCATATGGCGCAACTGGGACCTGTCGAGATTCCATTCAAACAATGGGAAGCAGTGGGTGAGAATCCCTTTTTTTCGGCTGACCCGGACATCGTGCCCAGCCTGGAAGAATTCATGGACAAACTGCGGAAATCGGGCGACTCGGTGGGCGCCAGGATTCGTGTGGTTGCCGAAGGTGTGCCCGTGGGGTGGGGCGAACCTGTATATGATCGCCTCGATGCCGAAATCGCCTATGGCATGATGAGCATCAACGCCGTTAAAGGCGTCGAAATCGGAGCTGGATTTGCTTCTGTAAGTCAGAAGGGAACGGAGCACTCCGATGAAATCAGTCCCGGGGGTTTTCTCAGCAATAATGCGGGAGGCATATTGGGCGGGATTTCCACCGGTCAGGATATCGTGGTGAATATCGCCGTCAAGCCCACTTCAAGCATACGTCTGCCGCGCCGCTCAGTAGACAAGATGGGCAATCCGGCAATAGTGGAAACTCATGGAAGACATGACCCCTGTGTCGGTATCCGGGCTACGCCCATTGCGGAAGCAATGCTGGCGCTGGTATTGATGGACCATGCGCTGCGCAATAGGGCACAAAACGCGGATGTTGCGTGCACAACTCCAAAAATTCCCGGCCACACTGGCCCTAGGGAAGGTCAGGAAGAGGGCCCGTCAGATAGCGAGCCAAAAGTGGAGTTTGCGGATGATCCCGAGCCGGATGAAGCGTGAAAGATGAGTGTGCTGCAAAAGATGGCGAGGGCGGGTGCGAGACCAAAAGCTTGTTTTCTTCATGCATTCCCGGCATGCCAGAGCACGGCTTCCGTCACATCTTCGCGAAATCGCTGAACGATGTGTCATAAGCGGGAGAAGGCGTTCCAATCAAAAATCCCTGGGCATAGTCGATCTGCATTTTCTCAAGGATTGAAAAGGTCGCTGCATTTTCCACGAACTCCGCCGTTGTCTTCTTTCCGAATCCCCTTGCCACATCGCACAAAGCCTGCACCAGTATTTGGTCATCGGGGCTGTCTGCCAGATTTCGTATGAAGGAGCCATCGATCTTTACAACATCGATCGGCAGTTGCCGGATGTAATAGAAGGAGGAGAAACCGACACCGAAATCATCCAGCGTGAAACTGCAGCCCAGCTTTTTAATCATCTCCATGAGTTCCCGCGCCGCGGGCAAATCCTCAAGCGCTGCTGTCTCGGTTATTTCAAACATGAAATTCGATGGATCCGCGCCATACTCGGCAAATGCATCTTTCAGTATCGGCAGCAGTTCCGGATCGTGAAATGCATGCGCCGACAAGTTTATGGAAAAACGGATGCACTGACCGGCGCGTTGTATTTCAGCTGATTGCGCAATGGATTTACGTAAAACCATATGGTCGATGGCATGAATAAGACCTGTCTGTTCCGCGGCGGGGATGAAAAACTGGGGTGCAAGAACAGTTCCATCATTGTCGATCATGCGAAGCAGCACCTCGTAATGATCGATGGTCCTGCGTCGAACATGCATGATGGGCTGGAAATAGAACAGGAAACGTTCGTGTGAAAGAGCATACTCAATCTTCTCCTTCCAATAGACAAGAGTATGCATGCGTTCACGTGTTTTCTCTTCGTCAGAAAACAAATGCCATCCTCCTCGTCCGGCTTCCTTTGCCTGATACATGGCGAGATCGGCTGCGGCCAGGAGATCATGGACATTGCTGCCGTGCTCCGGAAAAAGTGCGATACCGACGCTGGCTGACGCTTTATGAGTGCGACCATTTATCGTAATCTTTCCCTGATTCAGGCTCGCAAGCGTATTTTTTGCCACTTCTATCGCCCCTTCGGCTGTCGTTTGGGGCAAAATCACTGCGAATTCATCGCCTCCCAGGCGGCCAAGTATGTCGACGCTGCGAATATTGCCAAGCAGCAGACGCGCGACCATTTTAAGCAAGGCATCCCCCGCCTGATGCCCGCTGGTATCGTTGATGTATTTGAACTGATCAAGGTCAAAAAAGAGCAAGGCTCCCGAGTACCCGTAACGCGCGGCAAGATTCAGCATCTGTTCCAGTTCTTCCTGGAAGCGGCGGCGATTGAAAAGATCCGTGAGCGGATCATGATCCGCCAGCCAGGCAAGACGCCCTTCAGCACGCTTGTGTTCCGTCATGTCGAGACCCACCGATAACATTGCGGGGTCATCCTCGCTGTGCCGGGTGAGGCGTGAATGCAGCCACAGAATATTACGAATGGAAGCATCCTTGCATACGACATTCGCTTCGTGCCGAAGCTGGTCTCTTCGTTGGCACCGCACCTCTTCCAGGTGAACGGGAAGGTCGTGCAGATTTCCATCGAGTGCCAGAAGATGGAGAAAGGGCGTTCCCTGCAGTTCTTTTTCCGTATACTGAATAAGCGTTTCACCATAGGCATTGAGTGTGAGAATCTCGCCATCCGCCTTTTGCGTGATTACGATTACTTGCGCAATGTCCAGCAGATTGTTAATGAAATCCCTCTCCTTGCTTAGCTCGTCCATCTTGCTGGCCAGTATACGGGTCCTGTCCGCCACCTGATCCTCGAGCTTCTCCAGTTGATGTGACAGGGCCACCGCTGTTTCATCCAGCAGGTCAATTTCATCTTTCATCCATCGTTTCTGGCCGGCAGAGCGAAGCTCCAGGCGAAAATTCTTGAAACTGCTGCGGGCCAGAAGAGGGAGAGTAAAAACGATGTGCTTGAGCCTCGACAGTGGCTTGGTGAGAATGATGAACAGCAGTATTTCAGAGAATATGAGCCCGACCACGCCGATTATCATGTTTTGCTGGGTCGAGCTGTGAATGGTGCGGATCGTGGAGGTGATGTCAGTTACAACCATGAAGCGAGCACCATCTTCCGACACGGCCATTCTCTCCAGAAACAGCGGCTTTATCTGGAGGTGTCTATCGTGCCACGAAACCAGGATGCCCTCCTCCAGACTCTCCAGGTCCGGATAATTCGCTGCAACTTCATCCAGAACAGTAATGTTCATTTCCCTGCTGTGTGCCGCAAGCGTGACATCCCAGTTTGCAATTTTCACCTTGTTGCTTTCGGGCAAATCGCCTTTTTCCCTCACCAGCAATGCGATATCGGCACCCGAGATATCCTTGAAACCCAGAATCACATCGACCAGGGGCGTTCCGATGACGATCACGCCGACGTTGTTACCTTCCACGAGCAAGGGTGCCACGGCAAACTGCATGCAGCTGGTGGGGCAGCTGAGATGGCTCATCGGCTTTTCCTGGGCATTCACCTCGTGCACCCAGGCTGACATCAATGCGTCGTAAGTATTAGGCTGGGAAGTTCCCCATCCTGCCAATTGCTGGTTTGAGCTATCGTAAAAACGCAGCAATTCGATACCTTTATTGAGTTGCAAAGGCGACCAATATGGATCAAATGCTTGGGTGACGTATTCCTTGTTACCTGAGAGCAGACTTTTATCCATTCCTTCCAGGAAAGGAATCAATCCGGCGAGTTGATGCAAATTTATCGAAACCTGGTCGATCAGTCCTTCAACTTCCTTGGCATAGCGCTGGTGCTGGGCATTTCTCTGGCTCTCGAAGTCATCCATCAGGCTCAGATAGGTAATCCCAGTGAATGAGACTACGATGGCAATCAGTATAAGGCTGCTCAGCAACAAAACTTTCCATTTCAGTCCCAGAAATTTTTGGGGCTTTTCAGGTGCTATCGCTCCATTTCTCTGCATAGCCTGATTATGAAAATACTTATCCTGCAGCATGTCTAGAACCGGTAGGAGCCGAGAATGGAAAACAGATTCCAATGCGGTGAAAGGTCTCCCGAATTGGGATTGTCAAGAGTCGAAAGCCAGCCTGTTCCGTTCACGCGGTGATACTCGGCGCGCAACATGAACTCAGGCGTGACGTTCCAGCGCAACCCTACGGTAATGTCTTTAGCAAACCGCCGATGCGGATCGCCGCCTGTAGCCGCTGCCCATTTTTTTCCGCTGCGGTCATTACTGTCCGTATACAGTACGTCGTAGCGAGCGATCGCTTCCAATTCCGGCGTGATTCGATAAGCTCCCTGAAGGTAATAGCTTTCGCCAAAGAAATCCAGATTGAGGGCCGCCCTGCCAAAATTTTTATATTCGAAATGGCGTATCGCGTATTCCGAAGTGAAACTCCAGCGTTCTGCGTTATATTGCGCGGAGAAAATGAGAGGTGTAAAGCGAATTGAGCCCGCGCCAAGCCGGTCCCCGCTTGCGGGGTCATAATCTATGTTCAAATTCGTTCCGCTGACTGCAAAACGAAGCCGGCCCTCGTCGAGTTCGTAGCTTATACGGCCAATATAGGAGATGTCTGGAGCAAGATGGCCTGGCATCCCCTGGCCCAACAGCGCTACTTCTGCTTCAGCACCTCTGACTAGTGGACGTACCGGTCCACCCTGAAAAGACAGGACGCCGTGCTCGAAACGGTATTCACCGTATAAATGTACCCCATCTGCTGCAATCCCCAATTTGCGCGTGCGATCGAAGTAGATGGATTGAGGTAAAAGTATGCTGGGCCGCGTGAAGGGAACGTCGCGTGTGTCGTTGTAAAAGCCGAGCGGATTCTTCATCCTGCCCAGGCGTATTCCTATCTTGCTGTTTTCTTCCGATAGAAACGCATAATCGATGAATCCGTAATCGAACCGGATATTGCCCGGACTTCCTTTTCCCGCAGTGCGGGAAATCATCTGAGCCGAAAACTGGAGGTTGGGCTTGGGCCTCATGGAAGCATTCAGTCCCAATTCCCTGAAGTCAAAACTTCCACTATCGGAACTGCTTTTCCCGAAAACGTTATTGTTGTCCGTGCTCTTGAGCCAACTCTGGCTAACAAAACCATGTATTTGCAGGTTGTTCGGCAGGTTCTGGGGAATCGGCAGTTTTTGCGCGTAAGCAATACAATTCGAAAGGGCAGCACCCACCACGACGAGCCGGATAATCGCTCGCGTCAAACAGCGGGGAATGGGGTTACTTGACGTGTAGAACATTTACACTGCCATCCATTCTGGATCGGGTTAAATAGCCAATTGCTCCGGGTGTGCTACCGACTTTTGCAAGCATCTCCTCTGGAGAAGCGACTGTTTCCGGTGCCTGTCCTGTACCCGAGAACACCAGCCGGTCCCATGCTGCGCGGAGTTGATAGGGAAAAACATTCAGTTTTTCCTTGGAGAACGCGATGTGCAGGGGGGCTTCATCCGGAAGTACGAACACATGAATGGGACTGCCGTCCGGCCATGTATGCAGGCGCATGCCGAATATGGCGCGCAAGGCGTTCTTGGAAAGGGTTTTTTCGTGGACGCCCGAGTTCGTGATGATCTCGTAGGGCTCGACTGCGCACGTTTTACCCGCCATGAATAAAAGGCCGAGTAGCAGGCATATAGACGAAATCAGATGACCGATTTTTATTTTAATTGTCACAATTTTTACTCACCCGACAGGAATATGCGTGCTTGAATGGTTTGAGCAGTCTTATCCTTGCGGGGATCGAGTGTTTGGACTTTCGGAATGAGAACTAGCGATAGACGATAACTCGCGAAGGCGGGCTAGATGAAGGGCCGCGAATATGCGATTATTATTTTTCAATATCAGCAAGAACGGTGGAGATAGGTACTGGAGCCGACCCTGGAGGTGCTGGCAGGCTCCTGCCGAAATCAGTAACAAGTTCCCAAATCAGAGGATGACTTTCATGCATTCTGTTCAACATGGCGGACAAGTCGACGTGATAAGGTCGACGCTGACCGTGATGCTCAATCAATGGGCCCACGGGATCGTGCTGGAGCCCATAGAGGGTTAACAGCCTGTTCAGGGCAGGGTCCATGATCGATAGCCAATGAGTTATGTGATGAGCAGCGGACATGCGGATCAGGCCAACAGCAAGCGCGAGGACCGGGTGAGGGAAGCGGCGTGGTTTTTCTATAGCTCTGTCTTCAACAACTATTTCATTTTCTGGCCCGCCGCTATCCCCTTTACGCCGCCTGAATCGGCGTACGACGAGCAGGCGAGATACTTCGGCTGCATGTTGCCGAGGTAACCGGTTGATATTGAAAAATGGATCCAGTTGCGCATGCTGTTCGATAGGAAAGGGTTTTTCGGGAGTCAGCGGATCCGGGAGTATCAGGCGAGCGGTTCCGACAAAATCGCCGGATGGACGGTGACGAAGAA
Source organism: Nitrosospira multiformis ATCC 25196 (assembly GCF_000196355.1). NCBI lineage: Bacteria > Pseudomonadati > Pseudomonadota > Betaproteobacteria > Nitrosomonadales > Nitrosomonadaceae > Nitrosospira > Nitrosospira multiformis. Next base: position 2,245,865 of record NC_007614.1, on the reverse strand, counting down.
GCATATGAGAGGAATGAGCATCGTAACTGTCACATTCGCACCCATCAGGATAGCGTGAAGCTTCAAATCCAGGCAGACGCTGCTCGATACAGAGCACTTGGTAACGAAGGCGAAATACATCCTGCAATCGCTCCGGAGTGTCGGCGTCGACAACTTCGAAATATTCGTTAAAGGCGGTCACAATATCGTTCATCTGGATGAGCTCAAGCAACTGTAATTCAAGTCGAAAGAATTTAAAATCGCCCCCGGAGGGGATAATTCGAGCGGCGTGCCAGCAGGGATTTTCGTCAGAATATCCTTGCTTTCCCGGTAGAATCTCGTTGTTTTCGCCTTATTGGATCCCTTGCCAGAGTTCGTAACCAAAGATAACAGCCCAGCTGGAATATATTTACGGATCATGATAGAAACGCAAGCTGGACTTCTTGAACACAAGTCTTTAACGGCGAGAATCGGATTCACTTTACCAGCCAGTTATCCCAATCAGCTTATCGAGCATGCCTACCTGCGCCTTCTGGTGTCGGATGAAACACATTGCCTTCCGGATTCGCCAAAGCGTCATTCATGTGCAGCAAGACAACCTGTTGCGGTAGTCAGAGTCTCATTTCTTTTGGCACAGGAGCATGTTATGAGACAACAGATCGCAGGGCGTGGATAGCTGTAAAATTTTACAGCTATCTATTCCTTGGCATCTTCTGGCTAAAATCGCACCGCAGAGCCTGAGCGTAACTAAGGGGAAAAGGGATAGCAGGGGTAATTCCGGAATGCGATGCGCTGTCCTGCTATACTGAGAAAAGCAGCACTCCTTGTGCCTTTTGGGCCGGTACAGTCAGTACAGGTGGAATCTGCGGAAATGTTTTGATTGGTGCCCAGAAGAGGACTCGAACCTCCACAGTGTTGCCACCGCTAGGACCTGAACCTAGTGCGTCTACCAATTCCGCCATCTGGGCAATGAGCGAATCTGTCCAACGATGGGACAGAGGCGCAATTCTATAGGAAATCAGCTTTGACAATCAAGAAGAAACAAAAGCTCCGCAAGCTTGACCCTTATCTTGAACGGGAAAAAGAGCATTATGGGCATGCGCTGCCTAGCCGGGAATTCATACTCCAGATACTCGAAGAGCAAGGCGTTCCCGTACCCGAGGAAGCATTGCAGAACCTGCTCGGAATCACCGAAGAAGAAGGCGAGATCTTCAGCCGCCGTCTTTCTGCCATGTTGCGCGAAGGCCAGATCATGCGCAACCGGAAGGGCGATATCTGCATGGTGGAGAAGCTCGCTCTTATCAAAGGCAAGGTTCAGGGTCACCCGGATGAATTTGGTTTTCTGATACCTGACGATGGCAGTCCCGATTTGTTTTTGAGTGCCAAAGAAATGCGCAAGGCGCTGCATGGCGACCGCGTGATGGTGCGTGAAATCGGGGTTGACCGGCGAGGCCGCCGGGAGGGAGCCATCGTAGAGGTGCTGGAGCGCGCAGTAACGCAGTTGGTGGGACGATTACATGCGGATCACGGAATTCTTTACGTGGAGGCGGAGAATAGACGTATCAGCCAGGACATTCTGATTCCCCGAGAAGAATCGATGAATGCAAGGGCAGGCCAGGTGGTCATCGTGGAAATCCTCCAGCAGCCGAGTAAACATGCCCAGCCTATTGGGCGCATCATCGAGATTTTGGGCGACTACACGGCCCCCGGAATGGAGATCGAAATCGCGCTTCGCAAGCACGACTTGCCTTACCAGTTTCCACAGGAAGTGGAAAAACTTTCGGCACGTCTTCCATCCAAGGTGTTAAAAAAAGACCTGATCAAGAGAGAAGACCTTCGTCACCTTCCGCTGGTGACGATAGACGGCGAAACTGCCCGGGATTTCGACGACGCCGTATATTGCGAGCGTGACGGAAAGGATTACAAGCTTTATGTCGCCATCGCCGACGTCAGCCATTATGTAAAGCCGGGCGACGCTCTCGATCAGGAGGCATACAATCGTGGAAATTCCGTCTATTTTCCGCGGCGGGTTATCCCCATGCTGCCGGAAGCGCTATCGAACGGGCTCTGTTCTCTCAACCCGGAGGTAGATCGCTTATCCATGGTGTGCGAAATAAGCCTGGATTTTGCAGGTGACTTCAAGGGCTATCGTTTTTATCCCGCAGTCATGTTTTCTCACGCCCGGCTTACCTATACAAAAGTGGCGGCCATGCTGGAGAATTCTAAGGGAGAGGAAGCGAAACAATATAAGGATCTCTTGCCGCACATCCAGTTGCTCTACAAATTATTCAAGGTATTGCTGAAAGCGCGAAATCTGCGGGGGGCAATTGATTTTGAAACGATCGAAACGCGCATGATCTTCAACGATGAGGGCAAAATCGAGCGCATCCTGCCGATACAACGTAACGACGCGCATCGCATCATCGAAGAATGCATGCTCGCCGCCAATGTATGTGCCTCCGATTTTCTGCAGAAACACAAGCAGGCGACTCTCTATCGGGTCCATGAAGGTCCGACGCCGGAAAAACTGGCCGCTCTGCGTGATTTTCTCAAGGAATTCGGTGTTCAGTTAGGTGGGGGGGATAACCCCAGGGCGAAAGATTACGCTCGTACGTTATCTACAATAAAGGATCGGCCCGATGCGCAGCTGTTGCAGACCGTGATGCTTCGATCCTTGCGCCAGGCAGTGTACAGTCCCGACAACGTTGGCCATTTCGGCCTGGCCTATGAATCCTATACACACTTTACATCCCCCATCAGGCGTTATCCCGATCTCCTCGTCCATCGAGCCATCAAGGCTGTCCTGAACAAGGCAGCATACTCTCCCGGCAACTGGCACGAACTGGGCGAGCATTGTTCGCAGACGGAGCGCCGCGCGGACGAGGCCACGCGCGATGTCGAAGCGTGGCTCAAGTGCTATTACATGCAGGACAGAATCGGAGAATGCTTTGAGGGAGTCGTCAGTGGGGTCGCCGGTTTTGGTCTTTTTGTGGCGCTGGACGGAATTTATGTCGAGGGACTCGTGCATGTTTCAGAACTGCCCAGCGATTATTTCCATTTTGACGCGGTCAGGCATATGTTGCTGGGGGAGCGCACGGGGAAGCGCTACCGCCTGGGTGACCGGCTCAGAGTCAGGCTGGTTCGAGTCGATCTGGAATCCAGCAAGATAGATTTCGTGCTCGCTGAAAATGCCCAGGATGCGGGGAAAATAAAAACCGAGGCAGTGAGTTGATTTCCGCGATGAATGTCCAGTCCCCGCTTATCATTTTCTGCAATTACTCGTTACTATAGATGTCCGGCTCACGTTTTATATTCGGTTTTCATGCAATTACCAGTCGGTTGCGGCAGAATGCGGCCAGCGTCAGGGAGGTTTTCCTCGATGCGGAGCGAAGAGATCAACGCGCCCGCGATCTGGCGGCGTTGGCGGAAGCCCAGGACATACGCTTGATTGCATGCGACAATGCGAGGCTCATGGCTTTGGCGGGCAATGCCCGGCACCAGGGGGTAGTCGCGCGTATCGACTCCGCCCGGGCGTATGTGGATATCGACGATGTGCTCGACACCCTCGCTGAGCCCGCGCTGCTTCTGGTGCTGGATGGTATCCAGGATCCTCATAATCTCGGTGCCTGCCTGCGTGTTGCAGATGCTTTCGGTGTTCATGCTGTGATTGCGCCGAAAGACCGCGCGGTGGGTCTCACCGCTGCCGTGCACAAGGTGGCAAGCGGCGCGGCCGATAACGTTCCCTATATTTCCGTGACGAATCTCGCCCGTACCCTGCGCGGATTGAAGCAGCGGGGAGTAACGGTCCTGGGAACGGCTGCCGATGCCGATACCCAGCTTGGCGTCCTCCAGCTTGCTGGACCCATCGCATGGGTACTGGGTTCGGAAGAAAAAGGAATGCGGCGGCTGACGCGGGAAAACTGCGATCAGCTTGTTTCGATTCCCATGCTGGGTAGCGTGGAAAGTCTCAACGTTTCCGTGAGCGCGGGTATTTGCCTGTTTGAAACGCACCGCCAGAGATATGCCCCCAAGGCCGGCTGACCCCTAGTTCGCGCCCTGCCTCACTTTTTCGCCGCAGCACGCACCGGGAAACAAATATTAACTCTTCTCCTATGACCCCGATCAAAATTGATATTTTCCAGCGGGTTGAGTATAGTACCGGCCTCTTGAAACACTCGACCTTGCCTCACCGTGTTCGCATCATGGGAGGCTTTACCCATAAGGAGACTGCATGCGACATTACGAAATTGTATTCATTGTTCATCCCGATCAAAGCGAGCAGGTATCCGCAATGATCGAACGGTATCGCAACATCGTGACCGCCAGAAACGGGCAAGTGCATCGCCTGGAAGATTGGGGACGGCGCCAGCTCGCGTACCTGATCCAGAAGGTTCACAAGGCACATTATGTGCTCATGAACATTGAATGTGATCAGGAAACACTGGACGAGCTGGAGCACGCATTCAAATTCAATGACGCCATATTGCGCCACCTTACCCTCAAAATGGATGAGCCGGTTACTGCACCCTCACCCATGATGCGCGAAGAGAAGGCCAAATCCGCTCCGCAGCCCGCAGAGGAAGCCAAGGAAACCACGCTTGCAACCTAGGCTGCCAAGTCGTTGGATTGCAATCGGACTGAAATTTGCGGAACGGTTACAGAAATCGGCAGCTTGCGTTATAGCCCGGCCGGAGTGGCAGTAGTCGAACTCAAGATCAGACACGTTTCGCGCCAAGTCGAGGCGGGGAAGCCAAGGTGGGTGGAGTGTGAAGTTTCTGCCGTAGCCTTGGCGCAGATCGCCGAGATTGCTGCAGGCCTGACTCCAGGGGCGACAGTAAGGCTCGCCGGGTTTCTTGCAAGAAAAAGCCGCATGAGTTTGCAGTTGGCGCTGCATGTAAACCGGATCGATCCCATCTAAATGGATCTTTATTTACAGACAGGAAAAAATTATGGCTCGTTTTATTTCTAAACGTAAGGACGGTAAGGACAAGGATAAGGACAAGAAGGCCAACCGCCCTTTATTCAAACGCAGGAAATTCTGCCGTTTTACTGCGGAAGGCATCAAAACAGTCGATTACAAGGACATTGAGTTATTGAAGGATTTCATCAACGAGAACGGCAAGATCATTCCGGCGCGCATAACGGGGACGAAGTCCAGGTACCAGCGTCAACTGAGTACTGCCGTGGAGCGCGCCCGCTTTCTGGCATTGCTTCCTTATACCGATTTGCACTGAGGAGAGTCGATATGCAGATCATACTGATGGAGAAAGTTGTCAACCTGGGCCAACTGGGCGATGTTGTAAAGGTTAAAAACGGTTACGCACGGAATTTCCTTATCCCGCAGGGCAAGGCAAAGCGCGCTACCCAGGCGGCCGTTGCCGAGTTCGAGTCAAAGCGCGCGGAACTGGAGAAAACCCAGGCGGATATCCTGGCTGCGGCCCAGGCCCGTGCTGCCAAGCTGGAAGGATTGATGCTGCAGGTTACTCAAAAGGCAGGGGTGGACGGTAAGCTGTTCGGTTCAGTGACCAATGCAGATATCGAGGATGCGCTGAAGGCCCAAGGTTTTGAAGTTGAAAGATCCATGATACGCATGCCTCAGGGTTCATTGAAGCAGGTGGGCGATCATCCGGTAACCATCGTGCTGCATACCGATGTGGCTGCGCATATCATCGTATCTGTTCTGGGTGAATCGGTCTCCTGAAAAGGGGTCTGTCTTTTGATTTTCAAAAGGGGCTGGCAACAGCCCTTTTTGATTTCTGGCTCATTGCAACAGTGTTAAAATCCAGACATGCCTGTAACGTCACGTAACTCCATGCCTCAATTTGTAACGGCAGCTTCAAACGAGCAATTACTCGAATCATACAAATTGCCCCCGCATTCGGTTGAAGCAGAGCAATCGGTATTGGGCGGATTGATGCTGGACAATCACGCATGGGATAAGGTAGCGGACGTGATCACGGAAGATGACTTCTACCGGCAGGATCACAAGCTCATCTACCGCCATATCTGCAAACTGGTCGAGCACAGCAAACCGGCCGATGTCATCACGGTAGCGGAATCACTTGAAATATCCGCGGAATTGCAGGGGGCTGGGGGGCTCGCTTACGTGGGGATCCTCGTACAGAATACGCCTTCGGCTGCAAATATCCGCCGCTATGCGGAAATCGTGCGCGAGCGCGCAATCATGCGCAAGCTTGCCCAGGTGGGGACCGACATCACGGATTCGGCATACAACCCTGCTGGGCGTTCAGCCGCCACGCTGCTGGATGAAGCCGAGGCCAGGGTTTTTGAAATTGCCGAGGCAGGTGCGCGAGGCAAGCAGGGTTTTATCGACATTCAGCCGCTGCTGAAGGAGGTCGTGGAGCGTATAGAGACGCTCTACAACCAGGATAATCAAAGCGATGTTACCGGAATCGCAACCGGCTTCCATGATCTGGATGAAAAGACTTCGGGCTTTCAGCCGGGGGATCTTGTCATTGTTGCGGGTCGGCCATCGATGGGCAAAACCGCCTTTTCGCTCAATATTGCCGAACATGTTGCACTCACGCTCCAAAAACCGGTAGCGGTATTCAGCATGGAAATGGGAGGCGCGCAACTGGCGATGCGTATGCTGGGCTCCGTCGGAAAGCTGGATCAGCACAAGGTGCGTACCGGCCGCCTGCTGGACGAGGATTGGTCCCGCCTGACGCATGCGCTTGGCAAGCTGAACGACGCTCCGCTTTTTATTGACGAAAGTGCCGCTTTGAATGCCCTGGAATTAAGGGCGCGCGCGCGCCGGCTGCATCGCCAGCATGGGGAACTGGGCTTGATCGTGGTGGATTATCTCCAGTTGATGTCCGCCGCCGGCCAGGGCGAGAACCGCGCAACGGAGATTTCCGAAATATCCCGCTCCCTCAAGGCACTGGCAAAAGAACTGCATGTGCCCGTTGTCGCGTTATCCCAGTTGAATCGAAGTCTTGAGCAGCGTCCGAACAAGCGTCCCGTTATGTCCGATCTGCGCGAGTCCGGTGCGATCGAACAGGATGCCGATCTGATTCTTTTCATCTATCGGGACGAAGTTTATAACCCGGAGACACCGGACAAGGGAATCGCCGAAATCATTATAGGAAAGCAGAGGAATGGACCGATCGGCAAGGTCGATCTGACTTTTCTGGGCGAATATACCCGATTCGAAAGCTACGCCAGAGCAGGTCATTATTGAGACTACGGTTCAACTATCTTTCGCTATTGTCAGGCTAAACTTTCGGGAGTGCAGGTCAGGGCCGCCTGACGACCACGACTTATCCTGCTCGCTTGACCCACTGCCAGGAGCGGAAAAGGTGTCCGGGCTCTTGTCAGCGATAGTGCTTATAGTATCTCTGCAGCATAATCCGCCAGTCTGGAACGCTCACCACGTTGCAGCGTGACGTGCCCGCTGTGATTCCATCCCTTGAACCGGTCCACCACGTAGGTCAACCCTGAGCTTCCCTCCGACAAGTAGGGCGTATCTATCTGCGCGATGTTACCCAGGCACACGACCTTTGTGGCAGGGCCGGCACGGGTAATAAGCGTTTTCATCTGCTTGGGTGTCAGGTTCTGCGCTTCGTCGATTATCAGGAACTTATTGATGAAAGTGCGCCCGCGCATGAAGTTGAGCGATTTTATCTTGATGCGGGAGCGAATCAGATCGAGCGTCGCTGCTCGTCCCCATTCTCCGGCGCTGCTATCCGTCTTGTTGAGCACGTCCAGGTTGTCTTCCAGTGCCCCCATCCAGGGAGTCATCTTTTCTTCCTCGGTTCCGGGCAGAAATCCGATATCCTCCCCCACTGGCACCGTCACGCGCGTCATGATGATTTCGGAGTATACCTTGTGCTCCAGTGTCTGCATCAGACCTGCTGCCAGTGTAAGCAACGTCTTGCCGGTACCTGCCTGCCCCAGCAGGGTGACGAAATCCACTTCCGGGTTCATCAGCAGGTTGAACGCGAAATTCTGCTCGCGATTCCGCGCCGTGATGCCCCACACATTGTTCTTTTGATGAGTATAATCTTTCAGCGTCTGCAGAACGGCAGTTCTTCCGCTAGTCTCCTTGACCTGCGCGTAAAACGGTTTGTCATGCTCCAGATAGACGAATTGATTGATTACAAAACCCCCGGCAAGGGGGCCGGTCACACGATAAAATGTCTGCCCCGACTGCTGCCAGGACTCCATGTCCTTGCCGTGTTCATCCCAGAAATCCTCTGGCAGTTCCTGGATGCCTGAGAAGAGGACATCAGTGTCTTCCAGAACCTTGTCATTGAAATAGTCCTCCGCTGCCAGCCCCAAGGCTCGCGCCTTGATCCGCATGTTGATGTCTTTGGAAACCAGTGTGACCACGCGGTTCTGGTGGGTATCGTGCAAAAACTTGACTGCTCCGATAATCTGGTTGTCCGCGCTGCCGCTTGCCAGATATACCGGCAAGACGTTCGTGATCGCCTGCGTCTGGAGGAACAGCCTGCCGGTTGCATTCTTGGTGCCATGCAACTGTAAAGAAATGCCTTCGTCAATATCGGTTATCGCGCTGCTGACGATTTCATCCAGAAAACGGCTTGTTTGACGTGCATTGCGGGCAACCTCCGACATCCCTTTCTTGTTGTTGTCGAGTTCCTCCAGCGTTGTCATCGTGATATAGATGTCATGTTCCTGAAAGCGGAACAGGCTGGTGGGGTCGTGCATGAGCACGTTGCTGTCGAGCACAAACAGCTTGGGCATCAGACGGGGGATCGGAGCGATGGAAGCAGATGAATTGGGAGCCGTGGGAGATCTCGGCTTTCTAGGACTCATGATTCTCGTTGGGCAGGGTTTTCACAAACTCCAGGACTTCCTGGACATGCCCCGTCACTTTGACACTTCGCCATTCGCGCCGGAGTATCCCTTTGGTGTCGACCACGAATGTGCTCCGATCGATGCCACGAACCTGCTTACCGTACATGTTTTTCATCTTCATCACCCCGAACAGGTTGCAAACCGTCTCGTCCGTGTCGCTCAGCAATTCGAACGGAAAATTCATTTTTGCCTTGAATTTCTCATGAGACTTGATGTTGTCACGCGAAATACCCACTATGTCGCAATCGGCATCGGTAAATTCGGTGTAAGCATCCCGGAATTCCTGGCCTTCGGTGGTGCATCCCGGCGTATCATCCTTTGGATAGAAATAGATGACCAGGTTCTTTTCACGGGTTGCGGATAAACGAAATGTCTTATTACTGGTCGAAGGAAGTTCAAAATCGGGAACGGGTTGATTCAGCATTTCAATCCTCAGTGGTTACTCGCCATGTCATGTTAGCAAAAAAAGCATGTGCGGTTGCAACGAAGAGAAGATTCCCCGCCTTCAAAACCGGTAGTCTCAATCCTCTTGATTTCATAAATGCCTGTTCCGGTTATTGCCATGTTGTGATCATCATCAAACAGGTGACATGGGATAGGGGAACAATCAGGGTTGTCCTCGCACCGCATCCGCCCAGCAGTTGGGGGTTTCGAACAGGCGCACTTGCTCCAGCCTTAGATGATTGCCATAGCGATCCTGATATGCTTCATCGAGTATGTAGAAAGCGGTCAGAGCCAGGTTTTCCGCCGTGGGGGGCGTATCCAGCACCACGGTTTTGTGGTCTTCGAGGGATTGGAGGAATTCCAGCAACTTGTGGTCTTCCGCATAGGCAAGGAACGCATGGTCCCATTTATCCACCAGCACTTCTTTCGCAATGCGTTTGACCTCCGAATAATCCATGACCATGCCTTGCTCGGAGATGCCAGGCTCAGTGATAATTTCGCCTGACAGGGTAATTTCTATGGCGTAACGATGGCCGTGCAGATGCCGGCACTGGCTCTTGTGGGAAGGTATACGATGGCCGGCGTCGAATTCCAGCCTGCGTGTAATCAACATTATCGGGATTGTAGCATTGCAGCAAATTTCCAAACGATTGGATGTAGCAGATCATAGCCGCGATATAACCGGGATGACCTATGTTTATCCCGTTATTTCGCGTCGTGCCGGCGGTGTGTCGATCGGAATCAATCTTAATCCGAACAATGCATGTAACTGGCGTTGCATCTACTGTCAGGTGCCGAATCTCTCGCGAGGCACTGCCCCCGCGATTGACCTGGCAAAACTTGAAGCCGAGTTGCGGGCTTTGTTGCACGAAATCGTATATGGCGATTTCATGCAAAGACAGGTACCTGCTGAGGCAAGACATCTCCATGATATCGCTTTATCCGGCAATGGCGAGTCGACCAGCGCCAGGGAATTCGAGCAGGTCATCGAACTGCTCGGACGGGTAAAAGCCGATTTCGAGCTGCCCGAAGCGCTTAAGCTGGTATTGATCACAAATGGCAGTCTGATAGATCGCGACAGTGTCCAGCGCGGGTTGAGCCGGATGGCAACCCTCAATGGCGAAGTATGGTTCAAGCTGGACAGCGTTACCCGTGAAGGAAGGCAGCTGATCAATAACACGCGCATGAGTTTGAAAAAGATGCGCAGGAATCTGCAACTGTCCGCATCCCTGTGCCCTACATGGTTGCAGACCTGTGTATTTCAGATCGACGGAATGCCACCTTCCAGAAATGAATCTGAAGCGTATTTGAGATTTATCGAGGAATTTCTGAGCGAGGGGGGAGCACTCGAAGGGGTGCTTCTGTACGGTCTTGCGCGTCCATCCTTGCAGCCGGAAGCCTCTCGGCTGACGAAGATCAGGCAGGAGTGGATGGAGGCATTTTCGGAACAAATAAGACGCCGGGGACTCGCTGTAAAGCTGAATCCATAGCTGATTTCTCCTTCCTGATTCTCCGATGAAGCTTGAGCAGTGATCTGGACAGGTCTCCGGTATTGTCCCTACTGCTTGGCCTTGGAGGCTTTCTTCAGACTCTTGTACAGCTCGGGATCCTTGCTTTTCAGCAAGGCCGCAACCGCGAGATCGTCTTTCTTGATCTTGGAAAGATCGATATGCTCGATATGCACCAGCCGTACCAGTTCCCTTACCGGCCTAGGCATATTTCGTCCACTCTCATAACGGGAGCCGCCGCTTTGGGTGACGCCGACCTTGCTCCAGAAATCATGCTGATTGAGACCCAGCTTGCGCCGAATTTCACGAGGATTGGATATTTCTTCGAAGAGTTTCATGGGGCATCCCGACAGGTTATGGAGTTAGAATAGACGCGCTTTTATGTTATAGGAGTATTGCACATACATAAATTTAATTTGTTTTTTTATTCTATGCAAGTATTAAGAAACCCCTGAATCAATCAGGTTTTCCCTGAATGGAACGACTCCAGGCCCTGCATTTGACCTACGTCAATATCCTGGGATATTCCCTTTTATCATTTTGCATATCATGGAACCTGGAAAAAGCTTCTGTAAAGGTTCTCGGGTTTTCTTTCCGGTAATAAGGTAAAATTCGAACACAATATCCATGCCAGGACTTTAATCCCCTGAATTGATCCGACATATGGCATTTTGTCCACGGCTTTGCCATTCCCAGTTAAGCAGGTTATCGTGACATTTATCGTTCAAAAATACGGCGGCACATCGGTGGGCAGCACGGAGCGCATCAAGAATGTTGCGCGCCGGGTGGCGAGATTCCAGGCCCGGGGCGATCGGGTGGTGGTCGTGGTATCCGCCATGAGCGGAGAGACAAATCGTCTTATTGCGCTGGCCCGGGAATTCCAGGCCCATCCGGATCCCCGGGAGCTGGATGTCATGGTTTCCACCGGGGAGCAGGTTTCTGTCGCTCTGCTGTCAATGGCGCTGATGGATCTGGGCATCAAGGCGAAGAGCTACACCGGTGCCCAGGTGCGCATTCACACCGATAGTGCCTATACCAAGGCGCGCATACTCAAAATCGATGAAGACAGGATACGCGCCGATCTCGATGCGGGATACGTGGTGGCAGTAGCGGGCTTTCAGGGAGTGGACGAGGCGGGGAGTATCACAACATTGGGCCGGGGAGGTTCCGACACCACGGCTGTGGCCCTCGCGGCAGCGCTCAAGGCGGATGAATGCCAGATCTATACGGATGTAGACGGAGTTTACACGACCGATCCCCGAATTGTGCCCGAAGCGCGCAAACTCAAGACTGTTACCTTTGAAGAAATGCTTGAAATGGCAAGCCTCGGTTCCAAGGTGCTGCAAATCCGCGCGGTGGAGTTCGCGGGTAAATACAAGGTTAAATTGCGGGTGCTCTCCAGTTTCGAGGAAGAAGGAGAAGGTACCCTCATCACTTTCGAGGAAGAGAAAAACATGGAACGGGCGATTATTTCAGGCATCGCATTCAATCGTGACGAAGCCAAGATTACGGTGCTGGGTGTGCCGGACCGTCCCGGTATCGCCTATCAGATTCTCGGTCCCGTGGCGGAGGCAAATATCGATGTAGACATGATCATCCAGAATGTCGGCCACGATGGCATGACCGATTTTTCATTTACCGTGAATCGCAATGAATTTGCGAGAACGATGGATATCCTGAAAAATCAGGTGCAGCCTCATATCGGTGCCCGGGGTGTGATCGGAGGCGACAGAATCGCGAAAGTCTCGGTAGTGGGCGTCGGCATGCGTTCGCATGTGGGCATTGCCAGCAGAATGTTCCGTACGCTGGCCGAAGAGGGCATCAATATCCAGATGATCTCCACCTCTGAAATCAAGATTTCAGTAGTCGTGGATGAAAAATACATGGAGTTGGCGGTACGTGTCTTGCACAAGGTATTCGAACTCGATCAGATATCATGAATATTCCGCTTACCGGTCCCTTTCATAACCTTTGTTTGACCCAGGAGTTCTAAACCGCTATCCTAGTGCGGCTTTGTTGGAGAGATGGCCGAGTGGTCGAAGGCGCTCCCCTGCTAAGGGAGTATAGGCTCAAAAAGCTTATCGAGGGTTCGAATCCCTCTCTCTCCGCCACCCCACCCAAAGCAGTCGACAGTGATTCATCGAGGCTAAGAGTTAACCAAGCCAATTGTCGATGAGACTGTCGCTATCTACTATACTTATCCTGTAGTCCTCTATCCCATCAGATATCAGATCAGTCATACCTGAGTAGCCGCTCGTCTCCAATGACGAGCAAGCATGCAGCGCTTTAGGAGGAGAATGCATTGAAGTTCGCGCACCCTCGACCGCAGATGCAGCGCTCCAATTGGACCTCGCTCAACGGAGTCTGGCGCTTTCGCTACGACGAGGCGCGTACTTTTACTCACCCCTCTCAGATAGAATCCTGGCCGATGGAAATCATCGTGCCGTTTCCACCCGAATCCGAGGCAAGCGGAATCGGTGACCGCAGTTTTCATTCACTCTGCTGGTATGAGCGCGATTTTGATTTCGAGCCCTCCTCGGAGCGGGTAATCCTGCATTTCGGTGCCGTGGACTACTCCGCAAAGGTATGGGTCAACGGTCGTTTTGCCGCCAGCCACGAAGGGGGGCATACTCCATTCTGGGGGGACATCACCCCTCTGCTCGATCCATCCGGAAAACAGAAGGTGACGGTACAGGTGGAGGACGATCCGCACGAGCTGGCCAAACCGCGTGGAAAGCAGGATTGGCAGCTCGAGCCTCATGCCATCTGGTATCCCCGTACCACTGGCATCTGGCAGATGGTCTGGATCGAGCGGGTATCCGAAAATTACATTGAAAAGATTCGGTGGACGCCCCAGGTCGAGATATATGCGATAGGCTTCGAAGCGCGCGTAATAGGAGAAGAGGCCGACGAACTGGCAGTAGACGTATGCTTGCGCCACGGGGAGCAGTTGCTCGCGCATGACCGCTATCGGGTAGTCGAACGGGAAGTAGACCGCGTCATCATATTGTCTGACCCTGGAATTGATGATTTTCGTAATGAGTTGCTATGGAGCCCGGAACGTCCCACCTTGATCGATGCTGTTGTACGACTGATGCGGGGCGAGGAGGTGGTCGACGAGTTCATCTCCTACACTGCAATGCGTTCCGTCAACATCCTGCGCGACCGCTTCATGCTGAACGGTCGTCCCTACACGCTGAGGCTCGTGCTTGACCAGGGCTACTGGCCGGAGACGCTGCTGGCTGCGCCAAGCGACGACGCCCTGCGAGGCGATGTGGAACTTGCAAAGGCAATGGGCTTCAACGGGGTGCGCAAGCATCAAAAGATAGAGGACCCGCGCTATCTTTATTGGGCGGACAGGCTCGGGCTGATGGTATGGGAAGAAATGCCTTCCGCATATCGCTTCACCCGCAGCGCCATCAAGAGGATGGTGCGGGAATGGACGGAGGCCATCGAGCGGGATTACAGCCATCCCTGCGTCATTGTATGGGTACCTTTCAATGAATCCTGGGGAGTACCGGAACTTACCGCGGTCCGTAAACAGCGGCACGCTGTCGAGGCACTATATCACTTGACCAAAACCCTGGATGCGACGCGCCCGGTAATCGGCAACGATGGATGGGAAAGCAGTGCTACGGATATCATCGGTATTCACGATTATGACGCAAACATTGAACATCTGCGCCAGCGTTATGGCGCCGAAATAAAACCTGAACAGTTGTTCGACCGTCGGCGCCCGGGGGGGCGGATTCTCACCCTTGATGGCTACCCGCATCGAGGCCAGCCGATCATGTTAAGCGAATTCGGGGGGATTGCTTTCGCCAAGTGCCCGCAACCCGGCGTCGAGCATACTTGGGGCTATACTGTTGCCCACGCCGAAGAGGAATTTGCGCGTATGTATGCCGAGTTGATGCATACAGTGATTCATACGGCTCTCTTCAGCGGCTTTTGCTATACCCAGTTTGCCGATACCTTTCAGGAAGCGAACGGACTGCTGTGCGCGGATCGTACTCCCAAGATTCCCATTGAGCAAATCGCCCGCGTCACGCGCATCTCGCCCACCTATATACCCGGGGGTGTTTAGGTGTATTCGCTTGAGCTCACCAAGCCGGATGGCCGTCGGCTGATTCTGTATTCCCGGGAGGCTATTAATCCTGATATCGTTGCGCCCAGCCCTTTCACGGAGCCGCTGAACGCGTATCCTCACCTCAGATGGCACCCGTTACGCGGAGAGTGGGTGACGTATGCAGCGTATCGGCAGGGGCGGACGTTCCTGCCACCCCCTGAATATAACCCGCTCGGCATAACAACTGATCCGTCTCACCCTACCGAAGTGCCTGCCGGAAACTGGGATGTGGCTGTCTTCGACAACCGTTTCCCGTCCCTGGGGCCAATAGGAGACCCTCCCTCGCTTATCGTGCCAAGCGCGCCGGCTGTAGGGCATTGTGAGGTAGTAGTTTTTACGAAAGACGCCAAAGCTTCGCTGGGTGCCTTGTCGCTCGCTCACATCGAATTATTGATGGAAGTATGGGCAGAGCGTACCGCTGTGATGGCGCGGCGAGAGGATATTGCATATGTACTGCCATTCGAGAACCGGGGTGCGGAGGTTGGTGTAACGCTGCATCATCCCCATGGTCAAATCTACGCCTACCCCCTGGTGCCGCCTGTCCCCAGCCGCATGCAGCAGGAGGCACAACACTACTATGAAGCGAGGGGAAGTGGGGTGCTGCAGGACTTCATTATCGCGGAGCGGGAGGCGGGTGTACGCATGCTTTATGAGGGTGAACACGCTGTTGCCTTCGTCCCGGTATGCGCGCGTTATCCGTACGAAGTCTGGCTTGCCCCGACGGAACCGGTTGAAAGCTTTGTCCACCTCACGCCAGATCAACGGTTAGACCTGGCGCGGGCATTGAAAACGGTTCTGCTCAAGTATGATGGCCTCTGGCAGAGGCCTTTTCCCTACCTGATGGCGTGGTACCAGGCCCCGGTTGATGGAAAAGCCCATCCCGAAGCGCACCTGCACGCAGAATTCTACCCCCCCTATCGCACCCGTGAGCGGCTCAAATATCTTGCAGGAACTGAAATTGCAGCAGGCTTCTTTGCGATGGACGCGTTGCCTGAGGAAAAAGCGCGCGAGCTTCAGCAGGTAGAGGTTACTGTCGAATGAATATATTCCGCCGTTCTTCCGGCAATCGATCCGGAATTTGCTTTGAGGCTCGAAATCGGAGAGACAGGCAACGCAACCCGGATTTTATGGAGGCGGGGTGAGCAGTTTCGAGTCTGTATTTGGAGATTCGCCTGAGTTTGTGGCACGCGCCCCAGGCCGCGTTAACCTGCTGGGAGAGCATACTGACTACAACGGAGGTTATGTACTGCCGATTGCAATCGAGCAGCAGACGAGTGTCAGCATGAGCCATAGCAACAGCAAGCAATACGCATTGTATTCGGAAATGCTCGATGACATCGTTTACTTTACTCTCGGCAAATCTCCAACTGAGCACTTCGCCACCTACGTATATGGATGTTTGATGGAAGCTCGCGCGGTTGGGATGAAGGTGCCGGTGCTGGATATCTACATTCAATCAGATGTGCCGATGGGAGCAGGGCTATCCTCCAGTGCAGCGCTTGAGGTAGCGACGTTGCGAGTCCTGCGTGCGCTGACCGGTTTCCCCCTGGATGATGTGCAAATCGCACAACTTGCTCAGCGCGCAGAAATCCAGTACGCAGGAGTGCGCTGTGGCATCATGGATCAGATGGCATCGAGCCTTGCGGGAACCAGAGAGGCCTTGCTGCTGGATACCCTTACGCTTGAGCGGCGCCTGGTTCCCTTACCGCCTGCTTCGGCTGTGCTGGTACTTGATTCAGGCGTTGTCCGCACGCTTGCGACAAGCGGTTACAATCAGCGCCGGACAGAGTGTGAAGAGGCGGCACATCAACTTGGAGTGCAATCACTTCGCGAAGTCCATGACATTTCACTGGCGGACGCTTTGCCTGAGCCGCTGGGCCGCCGGGTACGCCATATCGTAAGCGAGAACGCGCGCGTGCTGCGGGCGGCGGAATGCAACAACGCCGCGGAGTTCGGGATGCTGATGAACGCATCCCATACCAGTTTGCGCGACGATT